>NZ_DASZCQ010000132.1:0-47546 GCF_035942955.1 Actinophytocola sp.
GGACACCCAGACCGTCGGCGATCCTCGCCAGCACGTCGTAGGCCATGACCTGACGACCCTTGAGAATCTCCGACACCTCGGACTGCGATTGACCGGTCAGGGCCGCGATCTGGCGCTGTGAGACACCAGTGCGCCGCAACAGCCGATAAACGGTGCTGACCTCCCGCGCGGCGAGCGCGCTGCGCATCTCCGGCTTCTCCCACTCCTCCGGAGGAATGGGAGATCCTTGAGATCCTGTGGAGTTCATGCCGCCCCCTCACAGTCCACTGGGCGTCAACCGCAGAGTATGCGCACTTCACATGGCTCGAGAAGTGCAGATCGGCGAACCTGATCGGCCGGACCGAACTTTGCCGACCGCTTACCGTCGGACGGCCGCCGATCGGCGCTGTGACGGTCCATTCTCGTTTGTCGCCCACCAATGTAGTTGGTTGTAAGTGTCCGAGCACGGAGGGAAACCGAGACCGTGGAGCTTGCCCGTTCGGCAGTGGCGACGGCAGCATCCCCTGCTTCTACGTCCGCCGACGAGTTTACGTTCCCCGGTCACCGCGGTGAGCTGCAAGGTTCGGTCGCCGGCCGTCGAGTTTGGCGGGTCAGTTGCGGCGATGTGATCAACCGCGAGCGATGCCTTACCGTGCTCGTCGAACGAAACCAGGTGGTCCTCGTCGGCCCCCCTGGTGAGACCGCGGTCCTGTCGACCGGCCAGCTCGGCCAGTTGCGGGCCGCCCTACGCGAAGCCGCCGAACAGGCGGAAAGGTGACGGTGACGATTCGGTGGACGAGATACTCGGGCAGGTACTGCGCGACGCGGTGTGGGAGCGTCTCGACATGCTCTCCGAGCTGGCGAACCACGCCGACGCGCCGTCCCTGCTGTCAGTAGCGCGTTCCGAGCTGCCAAGGCTCACCGAGGGCTGGCGCTCGATGCTCGCGGCACACGAGCCGGATGACCGTGGCAACTGCCGGGCGTGCTCCACGCGCTGGCGCCAGCAGAAGGCCCCGTGCTCGGTGTGGCGAGCGGCGTACGAACACCTGGTGGCCGGCGGGCTCGCGCCTCAGCCAGCCGCGCGTCACGCGGTAGACGAGCCCCTGTCCGTCCGATCGACCAGTCGCGTTCCGGCTGGAGCCAGGTGAAACCGACGACCTCGGCCCCCGTTACCCCGGACGGAGCGCGGCCGAGTAGTCGTCACGAGGCCGGTGGTCCGGTTCGCCCGTACCCCCGAGCGAGACGAACCGGATCGCCGGCCGCTCACAACTGAATCCCCCCAAGACCCCGCGGGCCGGTGCTGCTGCACTCCCCCTCCCCCGACCAGTATCGGCCTGCGGCTCCACTCCGGGCGACCCGTGTTCGCGAAAAGCGCGAACCGGGTCGTTCCGCATTGTGTTGCGGGGCGAGCCCCCCAAACCCCCACGGTGCCAGCTCCCTACGTTGACGGGGCTGGTGGCGGTGGTTGTGGACCAGCGCTTGAGCCTGCCCTTGCCTGTGTGCGGGCTTCGCGGAAGAGGATGGCGGCGAGCAGGCCGCCGATCAGGCCGGCGATGTGGCCCTGCCAGGAGATGCCCTGGACGCCGAAGCCGATCGAGTTCCACATGACATAGCCGTAGGACAGGGCGACGCCGAGGGACACGACGATGTCCACCGGCCGGCGGTCGACGAGGCCGCGCAGCAGCAGGTAGCCGAAGTAGCCGAACACGACGCCGCTGGCCCCGACCGACAGGCTGTTGGCCGGGGAGAACAGCCACACCCCGAAACCGCCGACGACGATGATCACGGCGGTCACCAGCAGGAACCGCTTCCAGCCGGTCGTCGCCGCGATGAAGCCGAGGCTGAACAGCGGCAGCGCGTTGCTGGCCAGGTGCTCGAGGCTGCCGTGCAGGAACGGCGCGGTGAGGATGTCGACCAGGCTGCCCGGGTCGCGCGGGCGGATCCCGCCGGCGATGGCCAGCTCCCGGTCGGTGGCCAGGTTGACCAGCTCGACCACCCACAGCAACGCCAGGAACGCCACCATGAGGGCGGCGGCGCGGCCGAGCGGGCTGGCCAGCGACCCGTCGTCGGTGCTGGCCGGTGGCTTCGACGGGGTGGACGGGCCGGACGGCGACGGCAGGCTCATGTGCGGAGCGTAGCCCGCCTCGGGCCGTTCCCCGCTAGGCTTGAAGAACCGATTCCGCATGGGGAGATCGCGTGGCAACACCAGTTCCACTCCGGCGCCGGCCGGTGCAGCAGCGCAGCGCCAAACGGGTCGAGCAGATGCTCGAGGCCTGCGCGGCGCTCATCGAGGAGCTCGGCTACGACGGGGTGACCACAACGCTGATCGCCGAACGCGCCGGGGTGGCGGTCGGCTCGCTGTACCAGTTCTTCCCGGACAAGCGCGCCGTGGTGCAGGCGCTGACCCAGCGCAACCTCGAGCACTTCCTGGCCGAGATGGAGCGCCGGCTGGACGAGGCGCACCTCGAGCACTGGTGGGACGGCGCGGACATCGCCTTCGACGTCTACGTGCAGATGTACCGCGAGGTGCCCGGGTTCAGCCGGATCCGGTTCGGGGACGTGGTCGACCTCCGGCTGATCGCCGACGAGCGGGACAACAACACGGTGCTCGCCGACGGACTGGCCGAGCTGATCGTGGCCAAGTTCGGCATCCCGCTCGAGGCGGTGCGGCTGCCGGTCGCGGTGGCCATCGAGATCGCCGACGGCATCCTCGACCTCGCCTTCCGCCGCAAGCAGTTCCCGGCCGAGGCAATGATCACCGAGGCCCGCACGGTGGTCCGCGCCTACCTGTCCGGCCAGCTCACAAAGGCGAACTGACCCTCAGCCGAAGCACCTGGCCTCGCCGCGGTACGTCGGCACGGTCCTGGCCACCCGGTCGGCCTCGATCACGTGGTACTCGGCGAACCGCTCGGCCAGCTCCCCGGCCTTGGTGTGCCGCAGCCACACCCGGTCGCCCACCCGCAGGTCGTCGGCGGCCCGCCCGACCACCGGGGTCTGCACCTCGCCGGCGCCCTCGAGGCGGGACAGCCGCAGGCCCGCCGGCAGGTGCGGGCGGGGCAGCCGGTCGGGACGCGCCGGGCCGGACGCCGGGTAGCCGCCGCCGAACAGGGTGGCGATGCCCCGGCGCGGCCGGCGGACCACCGGCAACGCGAACAGCACGGCCGGCCGGGGGGAGAAGCTCCGGTAGTGGTCGAACAGCGTGGGCCCGATCAGGCCGGAGCCGGCGGCCAGCTCGGTGACCGCGTCCTCGGCCCTCGTGGTCTCGATGCTGCCGGTGCCGCCACCGTTGACGAACTCCAGCGGGGTGAGCGCGGAGATCTCCCGCACCGCGTCGGCCCGGCGCCGGGCCAGCTCGGCCGCCGAGTGCCGCTGGGCCCAGCGCAGCGCCGCGCCGGCCAACCGGCGGCCCGGGTCGTCGCCGACGCCGGCGATCTGGCCCTCGTAGCCCATCAGGCCGACCAACCGGAAGCCCGGCCGGTTCAGCACCGCCTCGGCCAGCGCGGCCGCCTGGCGCGCGGTGAACACCGGGGAGCGGCGGGCGCCGAGATGCACGATGTCGCGGCCGAGCAGCGGCCGCCAGGACACGTCCAGCTCGAGACACACCCGGATCTCGGGGTGATCGACCCCGAGCGCCGCGCCGACCAGGTCGAGGTGATCCGTGGAGTCGATCATGATCGAGATCGACGACCGGTACCGCTCGTCGCCGGCCAGCTCGCGCAGCGCGCCGTGGTCGACCGTCGGGTAGGCCACCATGATGTCCGTGCCGGCCAGGTCGGTGCCGGCCCACTCGGCGGCCAGCCACAGCGCCTCCGGCAGCGTGTAGCTCATCACCCCGGCGAAGCCCGGCCGGCGCAGCACGCGCTCGAGCAGGTAGCGGCACCGGATCGACTTGCTGGCCACCCGGACCGGCCGGCCTGCCGCACGGCGCACCAGATCCGCGGCGTTCTGGTCGAACGCGTCGAGGTCGACCACGGCCAGCGGCGGGTCGAGATGCTTGGTGGCCGTGTCCAGCCGGGAGCGCTTGGGGGACACGCCGTCCACGGTACGGCAGCGCGGTTGTAATGTGAAGTTATTTCACCTATTGTCTTCCCATGTCGTTGGCATGGCGCAACTGGGCCGACACCGAGTCGGCCGTGGCCACCTCGATCGTCCGGCCGCGCGACGTCACCGACATCTGCAAGGCCGTGACCGGGGCGGCCGAGGCCGGGCAGACCGTCAGGGCGCGCGGCAGCGGCCACTCGTTCACCGCGGTCGGCGCGGCCCACGGCGTCGCCCTCGACCTGTCCGGATGGACCGGGATCACCGCCGCCGACGTGGCCACCGGCCTTGTCACCGTGCGCTCCGGCACCACGCTGCGCGCGCTCGACGCCGAGCTCGACCGGCTCGGCCTTGCCATGACCAACCTCGGCGACATCGACGCGCAGACCGTCTCGGGCGCCATCTCCACCGGCACCCACGGGACCGGCGCGGCCTTCGGCGGCCTGGCCACCCAGGTGGCCGCCCTGGAGCTGGTGCTGGCCGACGGCTCCGTCGTCACCTGCTCGCCGACCGAGCGGCCGGACCTGTTCGCCGCCGCCAGGGTCGGCCTCGGCGCGCTCGGCGTGATCAGCACCGTCACCCTGCGCACCGAGCCGTCGTTCGTCCTGGCCGCCGAGGAGCGACCGGAGCCGCTCGAGGCCGTCCTCGAGGCGCTCGACGCCAACTGCGCCGACAACGACCACTTCGAGTTCTACTGGTTTCCCTACGGCAGCAAGGCGTTGACCAAGCGCAACAACCGCCTGCCGCCCGGCGCCGTCCCACGGCCGCTCGGTCCCGTGCGCCGCTTCTACGAGTACCGGGTGATGGAGAACGCCGTGCTGGACGCGCTGTGCCGGCTCGGCCGCCGCGTCCCCCGCCTCGTCCGCCCGCTGGCCCGGCTGACCTCCTCGGCGCTGTCCCGGCGCTCCTACAGCGACGTCTCACACCGGGTCTTCGTCACCCCCCGCAGCGTCCGGTTCGTCGAGTCCGAGTACGCCATCCCCCGCGCGGCGCTCGGCGACGTGCTGGCCGAGCTGCGCGCCCGGGTGCCCGCCCTGTCCGAGCACGTGATGCTCCCGGTCGAGATCCGGGTCGCCGCCGCCGACGACATCTGGCTGTCCACCGCCTACGGCCGCGACTCCGCCTACATCGCGATCCACCAGTACGTCGGCATGCCCTACCGGACCTACTTCGACCTGTTCGAGTCGATCGCCGCCGCGGTCGGCGGCCGCCCGCACTGGGGAAAGATCCACTCCCTGGACGCCGCCGCCCTGCGCGCGCTCTACCCCAGGTTCGACGACTTCACCCGCGTCCGGTCCGAAGTGGACCCCAACGGTCTGTTCGCGAACCCTTACATCACAAGGGTTCTCGGCTCACTCTGAGACGAGCTCCAGCGTCCGCCCGATGGTCTGCGGATCGTGGAGCAACTGGACGACCACGGCCGCCACGTCGGCGCGGCTCACCTCGCCCCGCGGAACGGACTCGGCCAGCCGTACCCGCCCCGTCGCCGGTCCGTCCGTGAGCCGTCCCGGCCGCAGAATGGTCCAGTCCAGGTCTCTGCCCCGAAGGTCCCGCTCGGCGCCGTCCTTGGCCGCAGGTAGGCCCGGAACACCTCATCCAGCCGCTCGTCGTCGGCCCGCTCCAGCCCCATCGCGCTGATCTGGATGTGCCGCCGCACCCCGGCGATCCCGGCCGCCTCCGCGAACAGCAGGGCCGCCCCGAGGTCCACGGTCTCCTTCCGCGCGGCCCCGCTCCCCGGACCCGCGCCCGCGGCGAACACCGCCGCATCCGCACCGGCCAGCACCGCCGCCACGTCCTCGACGGTGGCCTTCTCCAGGTCGAGCACCACCGCGTCGGCCCCGGCCGCCTTCAGATCGGCCACCTGCTGGGGATTGCGCACGATGCCGACGGCCTCGTCCCCCCGCTCGGCCAGCAGCCGCTCAAGCAGCAACGCGATCTGCCCGTGCCCGCCCGCGATCACCACCCGCATGCGTTCAGCCGCTCCAATCCAATGTGAGGGCAGGGCTGATGGCACTACTGATCGTCGTCGGCCGCCGGTTGACAGACACCGACCCCTCGGGCGGCGCTCCGGCCAGCCCTCGGTGCCGGTAAGCCCTCACTAGGGCGTCGTCAGGATCTTGTCGTAGGCCAGCTCGCTGATCCACCGGTGGATCCCGTCGATCCCGGCGTGCGCCCGCTCGGCCCGCCCCGGCAGATCCAGATCCACCTGGGCGTCCGGCTCGGTCCGCACCACCGCCACCCCGTAGGCCCGTGCCCGCGGCAAGCAGTTGGCCACGTAGTCGTTGGTCAGCACCACCGACGTCGGCACCACGATCGCCGCGTCCCCGTACCGCAGGAACGGCACCACGTTCGCCAGCCCGGTCCGCCAGTGCCGCGCCACTGCGATGACCCCCACGACCCGCACGGCCGGCTCCGGCACCTGCCCGGCAAACTCCGGCCACACCCAGGTCGCCACGCTGGCCCGGTCCGTCACCGGGCCCTGCCCCAGACAGATCCGCTCCGCGTGCGCCTCGGTCATCAGCTCGACGACCAGGCACACCCGCCGCCCAAGCAGCCGCATCTCGGGCAGCACGATGCCCGACCAGCCGAGCTCGTTGGCGGCCGCCACCCCCAGCTCGTCGGCCGGCGCAGGCAGCTCGACACTGGGCACAAGCGGCGCCAGCACACCGACGCTCTCCGGAACCGCCGTCCGCCCTGACATGCCTGTCACCGTCGACCCTCTCCTCGCCGCCCACTGACGTACATGTCCGGCGTACCAGGTATGGGTAGAGCAAACGCACCCACGACAGTGCCCCCATCGACCGACGGCCTAGACCGAGCGATAACCGGTCGACGACCGCCCTTGCGACTTCACCCCCACTGTGCGGCCGTCTGGGTTAGTGCCAAGCCGACCGGTCATACCCAAATGCAGTAACGCCCCTACCGGCCAACCCTTGCTCGTCCACTGCCAACGCCCCAGCGCCGGTTCGGAAGGAGCTAGCACCGTGGGGTTCTGGGGGTCGCCCCCAGAAACAAAATCCGAGCCCACGAGCGGTCCGCGCTTTCCGCGGACAGGGGATTGCGTGGGCGAGGGGGGAGTTGAACCCCCACGTCCTTACGGACACACGGACCTGAACCGTGCGCGTCTGCCATTCCGCCACTCGCCCGAGCGACCGAGGAAGCATAGCAGGTGGGTAGGGGCTGGTTTGTACATCCCGATGTCGTCCCGGCCGCACCCGGATACGATCGAGCAAGGAGCACACGCTGGAAGGGAGGGACCCATGGGCATCGGCCAGCGGTTGAACCGCAAGCTGGAGAACCTCGTGGGGAACTCCTTCGCGCGTGTGTTCGGTGGCAACGTCGTGCCCCAAGAAGTGGCGCAGGCGCTGCAGCGCGAGGGAGAGGCCCACATTCGCGAGCTGGCTGGTGGCCGGCTGCTTGCCCCCAACCACTACATAGTGCAACTGGGGCCGGCCGACCACCAGAACTTCGCTGGCGACGAGGACCGCATCACCGCGCTGCTCGCGGACTGTGTGGCGGAGCATCTCGCCGAGCACGGTTGGGACACTTATGGTGACGTCGTAGTCTCCCTGGAGCGCTCCGACGCGCTGCACACCGGACAGTTTCGAACCCGCTCGACCGTTGACCCTGACGTCAAGGCATCCAGCGTCAGGGGTGCGGGCCGCCAGGCCGGCATGCGGTCAGCACCACCTCGCAACGCAGGAGACCGATCCATGAGCCAGCCTCCCGGCCACGGCCCCGCGCCAGATGGCGACCCGTACGGACAGTACGGGTACGGCCAGGGCCAATACGGCAACGATCCCAACTACGGCTATGGCCAGCAGGGCGGTTACGACCAGGGTTACGGCCAGCAGGGCGGTTACGGCCAGCAAGGCTATGGCCAGCAAGGTGGCTACGCCCCGCCCGGTTACGACCAGGGTTACGGCCAGCAAGGTGGCTACGCCCCGCCCGGTTACGACCAGGGCTATGGCCAGCAGGGCGGTTACGACCAGGGTTACGGCCAGCCCGGTGGCTACGGCCAGCCGGGTGGCTACCCGCCGCCCGGCGGTGACCCGTACGCGCAGCAGGGCTACGCCCCGCCTGCGGTGCAGACCGGCCCGCGCCAGCTGCAGGCCAGCCTCCAGCTCGACGACGGCTCGAACCGCACGTACTCCCTCAAGCAGGGCGGCAACGTGGTCGGCCGTGGGCAGGACGCCGACTTCCGGCTGCCCGACACCGGTGTCTCCCGGCGCCACCTGGAGATCACCTGGGACGGGCAGAGCGCCACGCTGGCGGACCTGGGCTCCACCAACGGAACCACGGTGAACGGCACCCCGGTGCAGACGTGGCAGCTCGCGGACGGCGACGTCGTCCGGATCGGCCATTCCTCACTGGTGTTCCGCACCCAGGGCTGACACCGGCGGCGACCACCACGCCGGCCGCTGCCGGTGGGGGGTCGCCCGGTGTCCGAAAGACACGGCTGGGAGCGTTCACAACAGGTGCCTGAGCTCATCATGCAGCTGACCAGAGCAGGGTTTCTCGCCCTGCTCTGGTTGTTCGTGCTGGCCGCGCTCCGGGTGGTCCGATCGGACCTCTACGCCGCCGCCGGACTGCGCGTGTCGGTGCCGGGTTTCCGCCGCTCCGGGGGCAAGAAGCTGGGCGGAAAGGCCCCCCGCCAGCTGGTCGTGACGCACGGCGCGCTGGCAGGCACCCGGATCGCGCTTGACGGCCGGCCGATCCTGATCGGCCGCGCCGACGACTCGACCCTGGTGCTCGACGACGACTACGCGTCGACCAGGCATGCCCGCATCTCACTGCGGGGAACCGATTGGTATGTCGAAGATCTGGGCTCGACGAACGGCACCTATCTGGACCGAGCTAAGGTCACGGGACCCCAGCGGGTGCCGTTAGGCGCCCCGATCCGAATCGGTAAGACGGTGATCGAGCTGCGCTCATGACCCTCGTTCTTCGCTACGCCGCCCGCAGCGACCGGGGCCTGGTCCGCTCCACCAACCAGGACTCCGTGTACGCGGGCCCCCGCCTGCTCTCGCTCGCCGACGGGATGGGCGGCCATGCGGCGGGCGAGGTGGCGAGCAAGGTGGTCATCGCCGCGCTGGCCCCGCTTGACGACGACGAGCCCGGCGAGGACCTGCTCAGCCAGCTGCGGGAGGCCACGCTCGCCGGCAACAGCGCGATCGCCGAGCTGGTGTCCGGCGACCCGGAGCTGGACGGCATGGGCACCACGCTGACCGCGATCCTGTTCGCGGGCAGCAGGATCGGGTTGGTCCATATCGGCGACTCACGCGCCTACCTGCGCCGCAACGGGCAGTTCACGCAGATCACCCACGACGACACGTTCGTCCAGTCGCTGATCGACGAGGGCCGGATCACCGACGACGAGGCGGCCACCCACCCGCAGCGCTCGCTGCTGCTCAAGGCGCTCACCGGGCACGAGATCGAGCCGAACCTGACCATCCGGGAGGCCAGGGCCGGCGACCGCTACCTGCTCTGCTCCGACGGCCTGTCCAGCGTGGTCAGCCACGAGACGCTCAGCGAGGCGATCCAGATCCCGGATCCGCAGGAGTGCGCCGACCGGATGATCGAGCTCGCGCTCAAGGGCGGCGGGCCGGACAACGTGACGGTGATCGTCGCCGACGTGGTGGACATCGACTTCGGTGAGGACGCGCCGATCGTCGGCGGGGCGGCGGGCAACAACTCCGACGAGCAGACCCCGGCGGACTCGCCGGCCGCGCGGGCAGGGGCGCTGACCGCGCCGCGGATGCAGCCGGTCCGGGTCGAGCCGCCGGAGGAGCCACCGGATCCGAAAGCCAAGCGCCGCAAGCGAATCCGGCTGCTCGTGATCCTGCTTGTGCTGATCATGCTGATCGCGGCCGGGGCCATCGCGGCGATCATCGCGGTGAACCGGCAGTACTTCGTCGGCGAGGGCGCCAATGGCGAGATCGCGATCTTCCAGGGGGTGCGCGGAAGCATCCTGGGAATCTCGCTGAACAAGCAGGTGCAGGGTTCCTGCGACCCGGCGGCCACCTGCGACAAGCGCTACGTCGACGACCTGCAGCCGGCCGGCCAGGACACGGTGCGGTCCGGCACGGAGAGCTTCGAGAGCATCCGCGAGGCCCGCCAGTTCATTCAGGACCTGCGCACCAAGTACGGCCTGCCCAGCTGTGACGAGTTCGTGCGCCGGCAGGAGCGGGCGCCGACCACCACGACGCCGCCGGCCACGCCGCCCGTGCAGCAGCCGACGTCGAGCGCGGTCCCGCCGCCGGGTAAGGCCGAGCCCGTTCCCGGGTTCAACTGCCGCAAGCCCCGCCCCGAGGATCAGGGCGGCGGCTGATGGCACAGCCGGCAGCCCCGATGGCGGTGGCGGCGGGCCCGGGCGGTGCCCCGCCGGACAGGTCGGCTCCGACCAGGCGCGGCACCGAACTGACCATGCTCGCGTTCGCCGCCGGTCTGGTCACCGGGGCGCTGATGCTGGTCGAGGCGAACCAGGAGCAGCAGCTGACCTGGCGCCTGGTCTGGTACGGGCTGGCCTACCTTGCGCTGTTCGGCATCGCGCACGCCGCGGTGCGGGCCTGGGCGCCGTACGCCGACCCGCTGATCCTGCCGTGCGTCGCGCTGCTCAACGGCATCGGGCTGGTGATGATCTACCGGCTCGACCTCGCCTACTCCGAGCGGGCCCTGCAGACCAACAACGACTTCAGCGCCCAGGTGCCCAAACAGATCCTGTGGACGACGATCGCGCTGATCCTGTTCCTCGTCGTGCTGCGGCTGGTGAAGGATCACCGCACGCTGACCCGCTACGGCTACACCTTCGGTCTGGTCGGCCTCGTGCTGCTGGCCATGCCGGCGATGCTGCCGGGTGTGATCGCGCCGACCATCAACGGGGCGAAGATCTGGCTGCGCCTCGGCATCTTCTCCATCCAGCCGGGGGAGTTCGCGAAGATCCTGCTGCTGATCTTCTTCGCCGCCTTCCTGGTGTCCAAACGCGACCTGTTCATGGCGGCCGGAAGGCGGGTGGCGGGCGTCGACCTGCCGCGCGCCCGGGACCTCGGCCCGATCCTGGTGGCCTGGGCGGTCTCAGTCGGCGTGCTGGTCTTCGAGAAGGATCTCGGCACGTCGCTGCTGTTCTTCGGCATCCTGCTGGTGATGCTGTACGTGGCCACCGAGCGGCTGATCTGGGTGGTGGTCGGGCTCGGCCTGTTCGTCGGCGGCTGCATCATCGCGTACAACGTGTTCGACCACGTCGCGCAGCGGGTGCAGACCTGGCTCGACCCGTTCGCCGACTACGACCGGGGCGGGTTCCAGATCGCCCAGTCGCTGTTCGGGTTCGCCACCGGCGGCGTCGGCGGCACCGGCCTTGGCGCCGGCCGGCCGGACATGGTGCCGCTGGCCAACAGCGACTTCATCACCGCGGCGATCGGTGAGGAGCTGGGCCTGATCGGGCTGGCCGCGCTGCTGCTGGTGTACACGCTGCTGGCCATGCGCGGCCTGCGCAGCGCGCTCGCGGTGCGCGACACGTTCGGCAAGCTGCTCGGCGGCGGCCTGGCCTTCGCGTTGATCATGCAGGTGTTCGTGGTGGTCGGCGGGGTGACCAAGCTGATCCCGCTGACCGGCATCACCGCGCCGTTCCTGTCCGCAGGCGGCTCGTCGCTGCTGGCCAACTACGTGCTGGTGGCGCTGCTGCTGCGGATCTCCGACGCGGCCCGGCGGCCGCACGGCGGCTCCAAGCCGCGGATCGTCCCGCAGACGCCGATCGCCGAGGCGCACACGGTCATGGTGGAGCGGCCCGAGTCATGAACACACCACTGCGCCGGGTCGGGCTCGCGATGCTCGCGATGATCGTGCTGCTGCTGGCCAACGCCACGTACATCCAGATCGTCAAGGCCGACGACTACCGCTCCGACGGCCGCAACCGCCGGGTGCTGCTCGACGAGTACGCCCGCCAACGCGGCCGGATCCAGATCTCGACCGACTTCGGCGGGGCGATCATCGCGAACGTCACGGAGACCAACGACCGGCTGCGCTACCTTCGGCAGTACGCCAACGGCCCGCTGTACGCCCCGATCACCGGCTTCTACTCGGTCCGCTACGGCGCCACCGGCCTCGAGCGCACCGAGGACCAGATCCTCAACGGCTCCGACGACCGGCTGTTCGTCCGCCGGCTGTCCGACCTGATCACCGGCCGGGATCCGCGCGGCGGCAACGTCGTGGTGACGATCAATCCGCAGGCGCAGCAGGCGGCCTACGACGAGCTGACCAAGAACGACTACGTCGGTTCTGTGGTGGCGCTGCGCCCGCAGACCGGCGAGATCCTGGCCATGGTCAGCACGCCGTCGTTCGACCCGAGCCGGCTGGCCGCGCACGACGCCGACGCCCAGGAGGCGGCGTACAACGAGTTCTCCCGAGACGCCCGCAACCCGATGCTGAACCGGGCGATCGCCGAGAACTACTTCCCCGGCTCCACGTTCAAGCTGGTGATCGCGGCCGCCGCGCTGGAGGACGGCAGGGACAAGGGCACCGAGCTGACCGCGGCGGCCGGGATCAACGTGATCACCGGGCAGCCCTGCCAGCCGGGGTCGGGCGAGACCACCTGCCAGGCCAACTTCAAGAACCAGACCTGCGGGGGCGGGGCCACCGCGACCATGGAGCTGGCCCTCGAGAGGTCCTGCAACACCGCCTTCGCCCAGCTGGCCCACGAGCTCGGCGAGGAGAAGGTGCGGGCGCAGGCGGCGAAGTTCGGCATCGGCGAGGCGGATCTGACGGTCCCCATGCCGGTGGTCCCGTCCTGCATCGGTCCCCGCAAGGACGGCAACTGCATGAACGTCGTGGACGACGCCGCCATGTACCAGACCGGAATCGGTCAGCGCGACGTGCGGCTGACGGCGCTGCAGAACGCGGAGATCGTGGCCACGATCGCCAACGGCGGCACCCGGATGCGCCCGCAGCTGATCAAGCAGATCACCGCTCCGGACGAGACCGAGATCGCCAATTTCGAGTCCGACCGGATGGGCCGGGCCATGTCCGAGCGCAACGCCACGACGCTGCGCGACATGATGGTGCGCGCCGAGAACAACGCCGGCGGCGCCGGGAAGGTCCAGGGTCTGCAGATCGCGTCCAAGACCGGAACCGCGGAGACCGGCAACGACCCGAAGAACACCCCGCCGTACGCCTGGTACGTGGCGTTCGCGCCCGCCGACAACCCCAAGATCGCGGTCGCCGTGGTGGTGGAGAGCACGAGCGCGGCGGCCACCGGCAGCACCGTGTCCGCCGCGATCGGGCGGGCCACGATCAACGCCGCACTGGCCGGGGGGATCTGACCATGCTGACGTCGGGGCAGCTGCTCGCCGACCGCTACCGGTTGGCGCGGCGGATCGCCGTCGGCGGCATGGGAGAGGTCTGGGAGGCCGCGGACACCCGGCTGGACCGCCGGGTGGCGGTGAAGGTGCTCAAGCCGGAGCTGTGCGGCGATGCCGAGTTCCTGCACCGGTTTCGCACCGAGGCCCGCACCACCGCGTCGCTCAACCACCCCGGCATCGCGGCGGTGCACGACTACGGTGAGACCGCGGCCGTGGTGGACGGCCCGAAGGACACCGCGTACCTGGTCATGGAGCTGGTCGAGGGCGAGCCGCTTGCGGCGATCCTGGCCAGGGAGGGGCGCATCGCCGCCGACCGCACGCTGGACATCCTCGAGCAGGCCGGCAATGCTCTGCAGGCCGCGCATGAGCGCGGCTTCGTGCACCGGGACGTGAAACCCGGCAACATCCTCATCGCACCGACCGGACAGGTGAAGCTCACCGACTTCGGCATCGCCAAGGCCGCCGACGCCGCCCCGGTCACTCGATCAGGCATGGTGATGGGCACCGCGCACTACATCGCTCCCGAGCAGGCCCTCGGCCACGAGGCCGAGCCGGCCAGCGACGTGTACTCGCTGGCCGTGGTCGGCTACGAGTGCCTCGCCGGGCGCCGCCCGTTCCTGTCGGAGAACGCGGTGACCGTGGCGATGATGCACATCAGGGACCTGCCGCCGCCCCTTCCGCCCGACGTGCCGCCGCACGCCCGCGCGGTGATCGAGGCGACCCTGGTGAAGGATCCGCGGCAGCGCTACGGCAGCGGGGCGGAGTTCGCCGCGGCGGTGGCCGCGGTGCGGGCCGGTCACCCGCTGCCGGCGCCGTCCGGCCTGGCGCTGGCGCCGGCGTACCACCAGGCGATGGGGCCGCCAACCGGAACCCACCCGCGGATCGTGATCGGCCCGCCCACCACGCCGCCGCCGGGGATGCCGCCGGGCACCGGCGCGTTCCCGCTCGGCCCGCCGCCGCGGCCCCGGCGGGGCCGCGGCTGGCTGTGGGCGTTGCTGGTGCTCCTGCTGGCCGGATTGATCCTGGCCGCCGCGTTCGGGATCCCCGCGCTGATGGACTCCGGTGGCGGCACGGATAATCAGGAGACGCCGCGGCCTGGAACGTCGGTCAACGCTCCACCTGGGGACGCGGAGCCGGGCGGAACGCCGTCCCGGAAAACCGGGTTCCCGCGTGATCCGGACGGGAACCCGGGACGTGTGGTCGACGTGGACCCCGCGCGGTACGTGGGCCGCCCGGCGACGTTCGCCGAGTTGGAGCTGTCCAACGCGGGCCTGAACACGCTGGTGCTGACGGCGACCGGAGAGGAGCCGCGACAGATGGACCGGTGCATCGTCACCGACGTAACGCCGTCCGACCAGGTGCCGATCGGTCACGACGTGACGATCCGGTGCCGCGAAGGCGGACCACCCGGTTGATTCAGCGGTTGCCCGGCCAAGGAACCGGGCATGATGGGACGCGCACCACGACGAGGAGTTGAGACGGCGCACCGATGACCACACCGCGACTGCTTTCCAACCGCTACGAGCTGGGCGAGACGCTCGGCTACGGCGGCATGTCCGAGGTTCACCGAGGTCGCGACGTCCGCCTCGGGCGCGAGGTCGCTGTGAAGGTGCTGCGTGCCGACCTGGCGCGCGACCCGCAGTTCCAGGAGCGATTCCGCCGCGAGGCGCAGAACGCCGCCGCGCTGAACCACCCCGCGATCGTGGCCGTGTACGACACCGGAGAGACCCGCACCGAGTACGGCCCGCTGCCGTACATCGTGATGGAGTACGTCGACGGGCGGACGCTGCGCGACATCGTCAAGACCGAGGGCCCGCTGCCCGGCCAGCGCGCCATGGAGATCATGGCGGACGTCTGCGCCGCGCTGGACTTCAGCCACCGGCACGGGATCGTGCACCGGGACGTCAAGCCGGCCAACGTGATGATCACCCGCAACGGCGCGGTCAAGGTGATGGACTTCGGCATCGCCAGGGCGGTCGCCGACGGCCAGGCCGCGGTCACCCAGACCGCCGCGGTGATCGGCACCGCCCAGTACCTGTCGCCCGAGCAGGCCCGCGGCGAGTCCGTTGACGCCCGCAGCGACGTCTACGCCGCCGGTTGCGTGCTCTACGAGCTGCTCACCGGGGAGCCCCCGTTCACCGGCGACTCCCCGGTCGCGGTGGCCTACCAGCACGTCCGCGAGGACCCCAAGCCGCCGTCGGCGCTCAACCCGCGGGTCAGCCCGGCCCTGGACGCCGTCGTGCTCAAGGCGATGGCCAAGGGCGCGGCCAACCGCTACCAGTCGGCCGCCGAGATGCGCACCGACCTGGTGCGCGTGCTGTCCGGGCAGCGGCCGCTGGCCCCCATGGTGATGACCGACGAGGTCCGCACCGCGGTGATGACGGCCGGCCGGCCCATGCAGGACCTGCGCCCAGGCCGGCACCGGCCGACCGCGCTGACCGACGACTACGACGGCTACGACCCGTACGCCGACGAGGAGGAGGAGCGCAGGCGCAGGCGCCGCAAGGGCTGGACGATCGCCCTCATCACGCTCCTCGCCCTTGCCTTGGTTGGCGTGATCGCGTGGCTGGCGACCCTGGTGTTCGGCAAGAACGAGACCCCGGGCGACACGGCCCCGATCCCCAACGTGATCGGCATGGTGCAGGAGGAGGCCCTGCGGGTCCTGCGCGACCAGGGTTTCACCAACGTCACGCCGGAGCTGATTCCCTGCCAGGCCAAGCCGGACGGAACGCCGGGGCCGTGCGGCCCGGACAGCCACGGCAAGGTGTTCGACACCGATCCCCCGGTCAACAGCAGTGTCCGGAAGTCCGACAAGATCACGCTGCAGGTCGGGGCGCCGCCGGAGAAGGTCTCGGTGCCCGACGTGCGGGGCAAGAGCCTTGAGGACGCCACGAAGGCCCTCACCGACGCCAAGCTCACCGTCGCGCCCAACCCGCAGCAGATCGAGGTCGACGACGACAAGCTGATCGACAAGGTGGCCGACCAGAGCCCGCCGGCCGGCCAGTCGGTGCAGGCCGGCACGGCCGTCACGCTGAGCATCGGCAAGGCTCCCGCCACCGTCAACGTGCCCAACCTCGTCGGCCAGCCCTTCGACACCGCCAAGTCCAACCTGGAGGGCCTCGGCTTCAAGGTGGAGCGCAAGGACGTGTCCTCCGACCAGCCCAAGGACACCGTCGTCGACCAGAGTCCCAAGAGCGGCAAGGCAAAGCCCGGCAGCACGATCACGCTCAGCGTGTCGAACGGCGACCAGCAGCGGATCCGGATGCCCAACTTCGGCGCCGGCCGAACCACCGTCCGGGAAGCGGTTCAGGCTCTGCAGAGCGCCGGTTGGAACGGCAACCTGACCGTCCGCGACCTCGCCGGCAACACCTGCCGCGGCGACCAGGCCGTCAACTCCACCATCGTGAACCAGGATCCCAACGCCAACGAGGAGATCAGGCGGGACGAGCAGGTCACCGTCACGGTCAACGACAACTGCTCCAGCGGCTGACGACCGATCAGGCGTGCACACCCGGCGACAAGTTCGGGTTGTGCCCGCCGCACCGTTGCCGTCACGCCTGCCGACCTTGGAAGAGTTCGCGGCGCTGCCCGAGACAACGGTCGCCACTACGAACTCGACGAAGGCGTCCTGATCGTGTCGCCGCGTCGGTCTTCACCCCATCAGCGGGTGGATCTACCGCCTGATCCAGCAGCTACCTGCGGAGTGGGAGGCGCTCGGCGAACTCGAAGTCGTCGTCGACGATCAGGAACCCGCGACCGTGCGCGTGCCGGATGTGGTCGTAATTCCCGCCAACATCGATGTACCCCGGCTGGCTCCGGTCGACGTCCGGCTCGCGATCGAGATCATCTCGCCCGGTTCTCGCCGCCCGGACACCCGGGTGAAGCCGCTCGACTACGCCGACGCCGGCATTCCCATTGCTGGGTGGTCGACCTCGACCCGCCGGCGAGCATCGCGACATACCACCCGGCCGGCACGTTCTACCAGGAAGCACCCGCGGTGACAGGCGAGCTGGTGGTCCCGGAGCCGTTCCCCATGAGGATCGACATCCCCGCGCTGGTTGCTCGTCGCTGATCGCTCAGGCGTGCGCCGCCTCGGCGAGCGTGCGCATCGCGGTCTCCAGCTCGACGACCCGGTGCTCGGGCACGGGGTGGCCGCAGGTGGCCAGCCAGTTGGCGAGTATCCGGTGGCCGCCGTCGGTGAGCACCGACTCTGGGTGGAACTGCACGCCTTCGACCGGCAGTGACTTGTGGCGCATGGCCATCACCACGCCGCCGTCGGTGCGGCCGGTGATCTCGAACGCCTCGAGGGGGATGGTCTCGGGGAGCACGGTCAGCGAGTGGTAGCGGGTGGCGGTGAACGGGCTGGGGAGGCCGGCGAGCACGCCGGCGCCGGAGTGCTGGACCTGGCTCACCTTGCCGTGCCGTAGTTCGGGGGCGCGATCGACGGTGGCACCCCAGGCCACCCCGATCGCCTGGTGGCCGAGGCACACGCCGAGCACGGGCAGCCGGCGGTCGGCGCACCTCTTGATCACCTCGATGCTGGCGCCGGCCCGCTCCGGGGTGCTCGGGCCGGGGCTGACCAGCACCCCGTCGAAGCCGGTCAGCGCGTCGGCGGCGGTCAGCGCGGCGTCGTCGTTGCGGCGCACCACGCAGTCGGCGCCGAGCTGGGCCAGGTACTGGACCAGGTTGTAGACGAAGCTGTCGTAGTTGTCGACCACGAGAACGCGCATGGCCGCAACCCTAATGAACCGGGGCCGCGTTCCGATCGTGTTTTTGCTGAACGTGCAATCGCGCCGCAACCGCTCGCAGGAGGATCCGGTGGTGATGAGGACTGTTGGTCGGCGACTGGCCGTGCTCCTCCCGGTGCTGGGCGGCCTGCTGCTCGCGGCGCCCTCGGCGGACGCCGGGCCGGTCGAGGACGCCACCGCGGCGTTACGCGCCGACTCGGTGTACGTGTCCCCCGTGGCGAACCGCAGGATCGACCTCGACGCGGTCCGCGCGGCGATCGGCGCCGAGCCGATCAAGATCGCGATCATCCCGAAGATCGAAAGCGTAAGCGAGGTGGCCGCGCTGCCCCGCCGGATGGCCGCCGACCTGCCAGGGCACACGATCGCCGTGATCTCGGGCCGGTACTTCTACGCCGGCTCCGAGGTGACCTGCAAGGGCGTCGCCGGCCGGGCCGCGGCCGACGCGATCAACGCCAACGAGGCCGCGCTGGACGCCGTCGACACCCCCGACTCGCCCGGCGACCTGACCAAGCCGCTGATCGACTTCGTGACGGAGATCAAGGCCGCGCCGCGGTGCCCGGACGACGTCGCCAGGGTCGACCGGTACGCCGACGAGCCCGGTGGCGGCGCCGCGGCCGCCGGGCCGGACGACACGGCGACCGTGCTGCCGTGGGTGCTCGGTGGCGCCGGCGGGATCGTGCTGATCGCCGGCGCGATGGTGCTGGTGACCCGAAGGCGCACGAGGTCGGGCGCCGAGACGGACCGGGAGCAGGCCATCGAGCTGGTCAACCGGCTCGGCGCCGAGCTCGCCGAGCTGCCCGCGTACGGCGGGTCCGGCCCGGTGTCCGAGGCCGTCGCCGAGGCGACCGCCCGGCACGGCGAGGCCGAGGCGCTGCTGGCCGGCGCGACCACCGACGCGCAGTTCGCCGCGGCCCGCACGGCCGCACAGGAGGGGCTCGACGCCGCCCGGACCGCCCGCGCGGCACTGGACCGGAGGTAGGTCATGGTCAAGCAGCTGCACCCCAACGCGCGTGACGCGGCGCAGAGCCGGGTCAACCGCCTGACCGTGGGCATCATCGCCGCCAGCATCGCGGGCACCCTCGGTCTCGGCGCCGGCATCGCCATGGCCGCTCCCCCGCCCAAGCAGAACAACAAGACCGACTACGGGCAGAAGTCGAAGACCAAGCCGGCGACGACGCCGACGAAGAACGGCCAGCCGCAGACCAACGACAAGCCGGAAAGCTCCAGCGGCGACGAGCAGACCACGTCGGGTGGATCATGAGCGGCGTCCGGTTCCCCACCATCGGCACCACGGCCCACCTCCTGGTGACCGACCAGTCCAGATTGGACGAAGCGGCCGAGTTGCTCCGCGGCTTCCTGACCGATCTCGACGTTTCCTGCAGCCGCTTCCGTTCCGACTCCGCTCTGTCCGAAGTGAACGGTCAAGGCGAAGGATCCGGTGTGGACCCGGTGCTGTACGCGGCGGTGCGGGTGGCGCTGCGTGCCGCCGAGGAGACCGGCGGGCTGGTCGACCCGACGCTGGGCACGTCCATGATCGCGATCGGCTACGACCGCAGCTTTGCCGACGTACCACCGAAATCCACGCGTCGGGTGACGCCCGTCCGACCGCGACAGGCGTGGCGGGAGATCGTCCTTGACGACGCCACCCGGTCCATCAAGCTCCCCGCGGGCGTCCGGCTGGATCTCGGCGCGACCGCCAAGGCCTGGGCGGCCGACGTGGCCGCGCGGCAGATCGCCGAGCGGCTCGGCTGCGGCGCGCTGGTCAACCTCGGCGGCGACCTCGCCATCGCGGGCGCGGCGCCGGCCGGCGGCTGGGGCGTCCGGGTCACCGCCGACCACGCGGTGAGCAGCGGTGGGCAGGTGGTCGCGGTGCGCTCCGGCGGCCTGGCCACCTCGAGCACCACCGTGCGCACGTGGACGCGGGCCGACCAGGTGCTGCACCACGTGCTGGACCCGGCGACCGGGCTGCCGGCCAAGCGGATCTGGCGGTACGTATCGGTGGCCGCGACCGACTGCGTCACGGCCAACACCGCCGCCACCGCCGCGATCGTGCTCGGCCGGCGGGCGCCGGACTGGCTCGCCGAACGTGATCTCGCCGCCCGGCTCGTCGCCGCGGACGGCACGGTGACCACAGTGGCCGGCTGGCCGCACGACCATCGGGAGGCGGCATGACCACCGCTGCGCCGCTGCTCAGCGAGAGCACGTACTGGTACCTGACCAGGGCCAGCGGCTTCATCTCGCTCGTCCTGTTCTCCGTGGCGTTCACGCTCGGCCTGCTCACCGCCGGCCGGGTCTGGTCGCCGCGTTGGCCACGGTTCGTCACGGAAAGCCTGCACCGCAGCGTGTCCCTGGTCGCGGTCTGCATGGTGGTCGTGCACGTGGTGACGATCGTGCTGGACCGCTTCGTGAAGATCACCCTGGTCGACGCGGTGGTCCCGTTCGTCTCCGGCTACGTCCCGCTGTGGACCGGGCTCGGCACCGTCGCGTTCGACGTGATCATCGTGCTGGTGCTGACCAGCCTGCTGCGCACGCGGCTGAGCCGGTCCATGTGGCGCGCGGTGCACTGGCTGGCCTATCTCGGCTGGCCGGTGGCGCTCGCGCACACGATCGGCATCGGCACCGACCGGCTCTGGGTGCTCGGCGTGGTGGCGGTGTCCGTGGTGATGGTGCTGTCCGCCGGGATGTACCGGGTGGCCGGCTGGCGTCGGGTGGCGATCCGGAGACCGCTATGAGCACACCGCAGTTGGTTGGATACGACGGTCAGCCGCGGCTGATCGGGGCGTGGCTGGCCACGAACCGGACGGCCATGCTCGCCGAGCACGCCGCGATCAACGGGCCGCTGCCGCTCGGCGCGGTGTCCCGGCTGATGGACATGGTGGTCGCGGCCGGTCTGCGCGGCCGCGGCGGGGCCTGGTTCCCCACCGGCCGCAAGCTCGGCACGGTCGCCCGCAACGGCCAGACGGCGGGCGGGTGCCACGTCGTGGTCAACGGCGCGGAGAGCGAGCCGGCCGCGGGCAAGGACAAGCTGCTGCTGCGCGCCGCCCCGCACCTGGTGCTGGACGGCGCCGAGCTGGCGGCGCTGGCGATCGGGGCCAAGCGGGTCACGGTCTGCGTGCACCGCGGCACCGGGCTGGCGCAGCACGTCGCCGGCGCGCTGGCCGAGCGGGCCGCGGCCGGCTGGGGCGGCAAGGCGGTCGGCCTGACCGTCGAGGTCATGGAGCCGCCGCGCTGGTACGTCTCCAGCGAGTCCACCGCGCTGGCGAACTTCGTCGGCGGCGGGGAGGGCAAGCCCCGCGACGTGTCCGCCTACCGCGAGGGCGTCGGCGGCAAGCCGACTCTGGTGTCCAACACCGAGACGCTCGCCCATCTCGGCCTGATCGCGCGGCATGGGCCGGACTGGTTCCGGATGGCCGGCACCGCAGAGGCCCCCGGCACCGCGCTGTTCACGGTGAGCGGGGCGGTGCGGGCGCGCGGCGTGTACGAGTTCCCGGTCGGCGTCACCGGCAACGAGATCATCCGGGCGGCCGGCGGCCCGACCGAGCCGCTTCAGGCCCTGCTGCTCGGCGGCTACGGCGGCGCCTGGGTGCCGCCGGGAGTGCTCGCCACCCCGTTCACCCCGGAGGCGCTGCGGCCGCACGGGGCGTCGCCGGGTGCCGGCGTGGTGGTCGCGCTGCCGCTCGGCGCGTGCGGGTTGGTGGAGACGGTCCGGGTGGCCGCCTGGCTGGCCTCGCAGAACGCCCGGCAGTGCGGCCCGTGCTTCAACGGCCTGCCGGCCATCGCCGACGACCTGGCCCGGCTGACCTGGCGGCGGGACCGGGTGGCGCTCGACCGGCTGCGGTTCCGGATGCGCATGGTCGACAAGCGGGGCGCGTGCGGGCATCCCGACGGGGTGGTGAAGCTGGCCGACTCCGCCCTGCGCGTGTTCGGCGCATGCGTGGACAAGCACCTGTCCGGCCAGGGCTGCCCCGGCCTGTACCGGCCGCCGATGCTTCCGGTTCCGGCGCCGCCGAGTCGAAGCGAGGGATGGAAATGACTCCGCAACGGCTGCACGTCAACATGATTGAATGCGACGGCCACGGGATGTGCGCCGAGCTGGTGCCCGAGCTGATTGGACTTGACGAGTGGGGATACCCGGTGGTCTCGCCGGATCCGGTGCCACGACACCTGTCCAAGCACGCCAAGCGCGCCGTCACGCTGTGCCCGATGCTGGCGCTGAAGCTCGTGGAGCGGCCCGGGAAGTGATCCCCTGACCGGGGGGAAGCTGGCCCGGCGACTCGGTCCGTTCGACGCGACCGCGATCGGTCTCGGCTCGATGCTCGGCGCCGGGGTGTTCGCCGTGTTCGCCCCGGCCGCGGCCGCGGCGGGCGCCGGTCTGCTGATCGCCTTGGCCCTTGCCGGATTCGTCGCCTACTGCAACGCGGCCGCCTCGGCCCAGCTGGCCGCGGCGCATCCGGAATCGGGCGGCACGTACGTCTACGGGTGCCTGCGGCTCGGCCCGTGGTGGGGGTTCACCGCCGGCTGGGGTTTCGTGGTCGGCAAGACGGCCAGCTGCGCGGCCATGGCGATGACGTTCGCCGGCTACGCCGTGCCGGGCTATGAGAAACCCGCGGCCGTCCTCGCCGTGCTGCTGCTGGCGGCGGTGAACTACCGGGGGGTCACCCGGACCGCGCTGCTGACCAGGATCCTGCTGAGCGTCGTTCTTCTCGTGCTGGCAACGGTGATCGCTTTGTCCATTATGGACGCTTCGGCGGACCGGCTGACCGGCGACTGGTTCGGCCGCGGGCCGCTCGGTGTGCTGCAGGCGGCCGGGCTGCTGTTCTTCGCGTTCGCCGGGTACGCCCGGATCGCCACCATGGGCGAGGAGGTGCGCGACCCGCGGCGCACCATCCCCAGGGCGATCATCGGCGCGCTGGCCGGCGCCCTGGTGATCTACCTTCTGGTGGGCGCGGCGCTGCTGCTGGTGCTGGGTCCGGACCGGCTGGCCGCGTCGACCGTCCCGCTGGCCGACGCGCTCGGCGCCGCCGGGCACCCGAACCTGACCGTGGTGGCCAGGATCGGCGCCGCCGCGGCCAGCCTCGGCGCGCTGCTGGCGCTGATCGCCGGTGTCGGCCGCACGATGCTGGCCATGGCGCGCAACCGGGACCTGCCGCACTGGCTGTCCGCCGTGCATCCCCGGTTCAGCGTTCCGCACCGCGCCGAGCTGGCGCTCGCCGTGGTGGTGTGCGGCCTGGTCCTGGTGGCCGATCTGCGCCACGCGATCGGGTTCTCGTCGTTCGGCGTGCTGGTCTACTACGCCATCGCCAACGCCAGCGCCTTCACCCAACCCGAGGAGGCGCGCCGCTGGCCCCGCTGGCTCAACCTGGTGGGGTTCCTCGCCTGCCTGCTGCTCGCCGCCGCGCTCCCGATCGTGTCGGTGCTCATCGGCCTCGCGGTGTTCGCCATCGGCCTCGGCGGCCGTGCGCTCATTCGGCGGTGACGTTGTTGAACGGGAGCATGGGCTCCAGCCACGGAAACACGACGAGCATCAGCAGCGCGACCACGCCGGCGACGAGGAGCGCCGCCGCGCCGATGCGCACGGCGAGCGGTCCGGGCAGGTGCCGCCAGATCCACGCGTACATCAGCCCTCCTTCATCTCCGGCGGCGGCCCGGTTCCCCGGGTTCCCTTGATCCACTGGTCCACCATGATCGCGTGGATGATCAACCGTTGCCGGTCGGAGAACTTGGGGTGGCAGGTGGTGAGCGTCATCAGCGGCTCAAGGTCGCCGGCGCTGCCGATCGACTGCGGCAGATGCGGGATCGGGGCGATCACCGATCCCTGCGACGGCGCCACGATCTCCCTGCCGACCGTCCGGGCGTAGTCACCCGGCAACGGGTTCACCTCCTGCTTCCTGCCCTGCGATCCGGTCACGTTGCATCGCGGTTTGGTCTTCGCGATCTCCGCCCAGTCCTGCACCTCGTCGGCCATCGGCAGCACGCGGTAGATGTACCACTTGTTCTGGGTCTCGACGATGATCGCGTCGCACGAGGCGAGCAGGTCGATGTCGTTGAACGGCGCACCCTTGCCCACCCGGTGCCCGGCCACCGCGAAGTTGCCCGGATCGCCCGGATACGCGGTGTCGATGTAGTGCCCCGGCCCGATCTCCAGCGACTTCTCCGTGGTGCCCTCGATGATCGTGAACTGGTAGTCGGAGCCGAAGGCGGGGATGTACATCTTCGCGAAGCCCTCCCCCTCCCTCAGGCCCTCGAAGTGGTCCACCCGCTGCGGGTCCTGCTCGCCCTTCCAGCGGTCGTCGAGCGCCGCGGTGGCGTCGCGCTGCTTGCCCGCCGAGATCAGGTCGGTCACGTAGACCTCGTAGATCACGAACAGCAGCACGACCACGCCAAGGGTGATCAGCACCTCGCCGATGGTCCGGACCACCGTGCGCACCGGATCCCGGCGCGGCGGTGGAACATCCGGCCCGGTCAGCGCACCGGAGATGCGCCCAGAGCCGCGGGCGACGTCCTCGACACTGCCCACACGTCCTCCCGCCGAATGTCAGACCCTATGCTCTAGTGGTTCGTCGGCCTGCTCGATTACGTTAACGTGTTGGGTTGGCTCCATAGCAGGTGAGGACTCTCGATGCCTAAGTCCAAGGTCCGGAAGAAGGCCGTCTACACCGCGCCGGCCGATCGACGCACGCCGGTGAAGGTGAAGTCGGCCGGACCGTCCCACCCGATCTATGTCGTGGTCATGCTCGGCGTGATGCTGCTCGGCCTGGCCTGGCTGGTCGTCAACTACATCGCCGGCACCAAGATCCCGATCATGAACGATCTGGGCAACTGGAACTTCGCCATCGGGTTCGCCCTGATGATCGGCGGTCTGCTGATGACCATGCGGTGGCGCTGACCGTTCATCCCGGCGCCGCTCGGTGTTCATCCGGATACCGCCGTTCAGCCTACCGTGACTGAACCACATGGCTGTAACTCATCCCCAGTGTGGACAACTGCTGTGGACAACTCCACCAGGTCAGATGCGCATTCTTGGGCCCCGCGGGCGCCGCTGGTCGGCCTGGCGTGGGTGCTCGCCGCGGCCGCGACCGGGTGGGTGATCCTCACCGACGACCTGCCCGGTCGGGTGCTGCTCGCAGTCGCCGCGATCGGCCTCGCCCTGCTCGCGTTGTTCGGCACGGTCGCCCGGCCGCGGCTGACCGCCGACGCCGGCGGGGTCACCGTGCGCAACCTGACCGGCCGCCGGCACTGGGGCTGGGGCGAGGTGAACGTGCGACTGGTGCACACCCGCCGGCTCGGCCGCGACCTGGCGACCGTCGAGCTGGACGCCGAGGACGACCTGGTCGTGCTCGGCTGGTTCGACCTCGGCGCGGACCCGGTCGACGTGGTGGACGCGATCCGCGCGCTGCGGACCTGATCAGCCACTGATCCGGATGCAGCCGAACCGGGGATCGCAGAACAGCTCGCCCAACTGCGCGTCCCGCACCAGGATCAGGCCAACGAGCGCGACCACCAACCCGATCATCGTGCCGGTCTGCCATGCGGCCCGGGACCGCGCCGGGGCATACACCATCGCGGCGGTCGCGACCGCCCCGACCACCAAACCGCCGAGATGGCCAAGCAGCGAGATGTTGGGCAGCGTGATGCTGATGAACACGTTCAGCGCGATGATCCCGAGTGCCGGGCCCGGATTCAGCTTGAGCCGCAACAACACCACGGCGATCCCGCCCATCAGGCCGAACACCGCCCCGGACGCGCCGGCCACGGGCTGGTTGGCGTTGCCGAACAGCATGATCGCGACGGCGCCGCCGAGCATCGAGACGAAGTACACCGCCGCGAACCGCAGCCGCCCGAGCAGCGGCTCCAGATCCCGGCCGAGCACGTACAACGCGATCATGTTCAACGCGATGTGCACCGGACCCTGGTGCAGGAAGCCCGACGTGAACATGCGCCACCACTCGCCGTAGGCGACGAGCGTCGGCCGCAGGTGCCAGTCGATGAACAGCTCGCTGTTCTGGTTGTTGCCGATGCTCTGGGCCTGGTACGCGGTGACCGCGAACACCACGAGGTTGAGCAGGATCAGCGCCGGCACGACGATGAGCCGCTGGGACGGCTCGGCCCCGGCCACCGTCCTGGCCCGCCGGACGGTGCGGCGGCCCTCGTTCACGCAGTCGACGCACTGGTAGCCGACCGAGGCCTCGCGCAGGCACTCCGGGCAGGCCGGGCGGTCACACCGGGTGCAGCGCAACCCGGTCGGCCGGTCCGGGTGCCGCACGCAGCTCGGCATGGCCGCCTGAGTTCCCCACGAGTCGGGCGGCTCCGGCGGGGTGGTCATGCCGGCTCAGCTCTCCGAGCGCTCGATCGTGACGCGCTGGATCACCACGTCCTCGACGGGGCGGTCGCCGGCGCCGACCTTGGTCCGGGCGATCGCGTCGACCACGTTGCGGGACTCCTGGTCGGCGACCTCACCGAAGATCGTGTGCTTGAAGTTCAGCCAGGTCGTCGGCGCCACCGTGATGAAGAACTGCGAGCCGTTCATGTTCGGCCGCCCGGGGTTGGCCATCGCCAGCAGGTACGGCCGGTTGAACTGCAGCTCCGGGTGGAACTCGTCGGCGAAGTTGTAGCCGGGCCCGCCGCGGCCGGTCCCGGTCGGGTCGCCGCCCTGGATCATGAATCCATCGATCACCCGATGGAAGATCGACCCGTCGTAGTACGGCCCGGACCGTTCCCCCTTCGCGTTGGCCGGGGAGTACTCCTTGGTCCCCTCGGCGAGGCCGACGAAGTTGCTCACGGTCTTGGGTGCATGATCGGGAAGGAGGTTCAGCCGGATATCACCCTGCGTGGTGTGCAGGGTGGCCGAAACCTTCATTCCAACGAGGGATCCACTGCTGTCTGCCACTTGGTCATCCTGCCATCTCCAGCGGGATCGGCGGTTCCGGGGCAGGATGGATATGTCCCTGTAGGTACTGGAGTACACACGATGGACGAGGTGAAGGCGATGACTCGGGCCGGAGAGACGGTGGGGAAGGCCGTCGCGGCCAGCCTGGACGCAGTGCGTCGGGCCGGGATTGCCGGCGCCGAGGCGACCGCGCGGGCGGCGACCGCTGCCGAGCACAAACTGACCGAGCACGGCGCCGCGCCCCAACAGCTTTCCGCGGCGTTGGCCGAAGGTGCTCAGGTCGCACGGGATGAGATGGCCAAGACGACCAAGCGTGCGCGGCGCAGGCTGGCGCGCACGGCCAAGCACACTCGCAAGGAGCTGGCCAAGGCCGCCGAGCAGGCGCGCAAGGATGCGAAGCGGTCCAGGCCGGCGAAGGTCGCGCGGGCCCAGCTCAAGCGGGCCAAGAAGGAGGCCAAGGAGGCCAGGAAGGGCTTCGCCGCCGAGGCGGAGCGGTTCAAGGCGCGCACCAAGGAAGGCGCCGCGCACCTGGCCGAGACCAGGGCTCAGATGAAGGCCGCGGCCAAGGCGGCACGGGCGGAAGCCAAGGCCCGCCCCAAGCGCCGCCGGCGCTGGCCGCTGCTCGTCCTGATCGCGGCCATCGGCGCGGGGGTCGCGTACCTGCGCAAGGCGAAGTCCGAGCTGGTCACGCCGGCCACCCCGCCGGCGCCAGCGCCGGCCAAGCCCGCCGAGCCGAGGGCCGACAAGGCCGAGAAGGCGGAGTCGGCCAAGGCATCCACCGAGGGCGACGGCCAGCGCAACGGCCAGTCCGCCCCGCAGAAGCCGGCCAGCCGCCCGAACTAGAGCCCCAACGCGGCGATCGTCCTCTCGGCGACCCGCTTGGCCTTGATGGTCTGCGCCTGGTTCGTCGTGATCACGACCGCCGCGCCACCCTTGGCCACGGCGTACACGGCACCGCTGTCGGTCGGCTGGGCCCCACCCGCCCAGCCGCCCGGCAGCTCCGCCGGGTTCGACGTGCTCCGCGGCGCCTCCCGATCAACCAACGCCTTCGCCGCCCCCGGATCCCCCACGTACACCTGCACCGTCAGCTGAACCTTCCCGTCCCCCCGATAGAAAAAGCACGCCGGATGCGGCACATCCGCCGACACCCGCACCTTCCCCACCCGCTGCCCGTTCGCATCGGCCACGAACGCGCTCTCCAGATAGGGACACGGCCCCTCCCCCACCGCCACCGGACTCCCCGGCGGCTGCACGGTACTGGTCGGCACCGGCTCACTGGGCCGCTCAACCCCCACCGCCCGCCCCGCCACCTGCCCACCACACCCCGCGAGCGCGACCAACACCGCCCCAGCCAAGACCACCACTCGTCCCATAGCGCCGCACAGTCAACCAGACCCGACGTAAGCCAGCGGTTGCCCGACACGGTCGACGGCAGGGGCGGCAAGTCGTACCGCAACTGCGTCGGCGACAGCCTGTCCTGCTCCGGCCGCCAGTCCGACCAGATCCGAAACCTGCCACCAGAAGCCTCGTAGTCACCCCCACCCTCCAGAACTCGATCAGCTCGGTCGCGACCGCCGGCATCGAGCTCACCCTCAACGAGGTTCACACGCCCACCGATCTCGTGGTCGTCGACCAGAGGTCACAGGGCTTGCCCAGCTCCACGATCTCCGTCGCACCGCGGTCCACGTAGCGCTGCCGAGCTCGCTTCACCGCATGGTGCTCGCTGGCCTTCCTGAGCCTGCTATCGCTCAGATGCCGACTGCCGATCCGATAGACATGTCTGCCGGTTGCCGGGTCGAACCACCGCCCGGCGTCGCCAGAGCGCTCGGCACGTCAGGTATGCCTGCGCGGCTCGTATGGGCCAGGCCGGTGCGAAGAAGAACCCAAGTACAGGTGATCCGCGCACCTTCCGCTCGAGCTGCTCCTCCGCTTGGCGTAGCCACGGCGCCGGCTCGACCCGGCGCCATGCGTCACTCTGACCCGGTCGCCGGAACCCACGAGCCCGGCCATGCATGCCGTGCGCATCCATGTGTCGCCATCTCCACGGATTGCGGACCGATCACTTCGGACCAACCCCACGAGCGCGGACCACTCACCCTCACGGAACTCCCGCGAGTACCTCGTCCTCCGAGCCGTGATCCACATCCTCACTCAACGAGTGAGCCTCCATCAGACCCCGGGGCGGTTCAGCGAGCGTCTTGTGCCAGTGCAGAACGATGTCGCCGGCCGGATCTCGGTGACACGCGTGTCCCCACTCCGCCCGCCGGCACCGTTGAGCGCCGGTGCCTTGGGATCCGCACTCAGTCCCGTCCGACGGTCGGTGATTGCCCGGCTCGCCGGCCCACCGGTCGTCGATCGACACACCGGGACCATCCCGCGGCTTGCCCTGGTCAGGGTTGTTTGATCGCAGCTCTACATGGGAATTTCTCGGCCGAGCACCGGTGCCGACGAGACCGAGACTTAAGCGAGACTCATTCGACAACTGCTGCACTTGGGTAGGGCCAGTCAAGTTGGCTACCCCTAGGACCGGCCATGAACGATCACTCTGCCGCGAGGTGCAAGCGCCCCGGCTGCACCGAGACCGTCCAACCCTGGTTGGACACCGAGTTCTGCTCCAGCACCTGCCGCGACGCGCCCATGGAGCCGACCCTCACCAGCGCCCTGCCGATCCTCGTCGAGCCCACCGACCCCCCCACCCACTGCGTCCGCGTCCTCGGCACCGAGCTCTACATCGGCCCCGCCCATGCCGACCGCGACATGTACGTCCTCGTCTGCCTCGGCCCCGGCCCCCAGATCCAAGCCGTCCGCGGCCCAGCCATCCTCGCCGGCAAACTCCCCGAACCCTGCACCCCCGCCGGAGCCTCCCCCGTCGCCCTCATCCGCCTACTCCGCGCCCAACCCTGCGTGCGCCAGTCGGACATCACCCACCTCACCCCAGAAGGCCCACCGGCCCAATCCACCCCAGCCTAAGTCGAGTGGAGACGAGGGGAATCGAACCCCTAACCCCTGCCTTGCAAATGTACGGCCGACTACCCGCAGTGACCTCGGGGCCCAATCTGCTAGACGTTGAGTGAGATTCTGGCCGATAGTGGCCGTGATTCCCCATGACTCCCCCTCCGTCCGGGCACGCGAGGGGCACGCCGGGGGCACGGCCATGAGCCGCGCCGTCGTCCACATGACGAGCTGCACGCCATCGAAGAGAGCAAGCTGCCCAGCCATCTTGGCCACCTCCGGACCGTGAGCCGACACGATCGAAGTCCGCGGCTCGGGTGCCTCCTCGCCGCCGTTCCCCGCCCTTGCCGCGCCTAACACCGGGTCGTCGGTGTCAAGGGTCGAGCGAAGCTCGATCGCGCAGCGACGCGCCAGCGCCCTTGATGCCGGCGGCCCGGTGTCAGACGATCTCGGGCGGTAGAGGGAACGGTCTCGTTGACGCGCTGGTGCTGGCTCGAGCTGCTGTCGGGTTGCTGGCCCTGGTTTCGGTGTGCCGCCGCGCGGCGCGCGTGGGTGCGCTCGCCGGGAGCCGTGCCGCGCGGTGCCGGCCGGCGTGAGCGGAGCGGCAGCCGGCCGTGTGCCGCGTCCGAAGAGTGGCGCTGGTGCCAGCGCGACCGGCCCTGCGAGCGCGCCGCGCGGCGGCGCGCCTTGATCCCATAGAGCCAAATTCGGCAGCATCCCACTACATTCGGCGAATGATCCCGGATCCAATCGTGACCGTGCTCGTCGGGGCAGGCCTTGCCCTCTTAGCTCAGATCGCGGTTCAACTGTTCGTGGTGCCGCACGTAGAAGCCCGGAAAAGAAGAGAAGATCGCTGGGAGCGTGACGTGCTTGCTCTCGGCGAGTTGCTCTCCGCTGAGTTACCAGACCGCGCCGCAGCCGCCAGGCGTGATCAATCACTCCTAAACGCCGTCCATCGCAGGCTGGAGAGCGCTACTGAAGTGGATGCTGAACGTCGCGAAGAGTTAATCCGTGAGTTGGAACTTAAGGCAAACGAGTCAGTTGCCCGCTATAAGGCACTGGCCCTCACACGAATTGACTGGCTTGCCAATCGCATTCGGGATATCGACGCTAATAACGCCAGGCTACAGGAGTTCTTCATTCTGGCAGAGAAGTACGGCTTACACGGTAGGTTCTGTACACTCTGGGTACCCGCAGGAAAGAGCTACAACGATGACGTCTTCCACAAAGCTTGGAATCTGGAGCGCGAACTCGCCGAAAAGCTGTATGAGTTCGTCAATGCGTTTGCTCGATGTAGGGTGCCACGGAAAGCGTCATGGCTGCGCCGCTGGCTTCGTGCGTCTAGTGTCCGGAAGGCTGGACTGTGGCTTCTGATACACACTCGCGGCCGACCGGGCAAAGATGGGACGCCATGACGCGTGGCAGCATCCCCGGCGGCGGCCCCGCAGCGTTACCAACTTTGACGAAGGTTCGAACACTACACGGGCCTTTCGCTATGCGATCCCACACTCCTCGCAGCTCGGCGAACCATGCTTCCCCGGCTCCTGTGCCCGATCCTCCGCCTCGCGGATCAACCTGTCATATGACCAGATCTCTACTTGGTGTCTTTCCTCAAACCGACGCAATCGCCCAGCCCGGTCCTCGTCGGTTCTATCGTCACTGCGACCGATAATGACAAGCCCAGGTGCCGGGTAGATGTCTGTCAGGCCAAGACCTCCCTTATTACGCGGGCGACGGGCGATGTCCAAATTATCTTCGCACCACGCTCGCCAGTCGTCGATTTGCTTAATGCCTTGCCTGAGCTGCTTACGCGCATGGCCATGCTGAGTAAACAGCGAGTCAATGACAGGCGTTTCCAGCTCAACAAAAGACCACCGCACGCCACCACTGTTGATGCGCGCGACGAGGAAGTCTGGGAAGTACCTCTCCGCCAGGCTCGGTTGAGGGATAACCCAGCGGCAGTGCGGCACCCCCCTCTCACCCACCAGTAAAGCTGGATGCTCGGCGATGTAGCGCTGCAGCGGCTTCTCGTCGGGCGCGGTCTCCAATATCTTTCGAAAATCGCTGACCTCAGCCGTTGTGACTTCCCCTACACCGGACCACACGCAGCGCTTCTTAAACCCATTGCGGCCGAACTCTTCATGTACCCGCTTCTCGTACTCGAGCCATGGCTCGATGAAGTTATCGCTCACCCTGCGGGGCACAGATAGCACTCCTTCTTACTATGGCGTTCCGGTTCACGACTGGGCGGCGAACTGACCGCTTGCGAACGTGTCCCAATGGTAAAGGTGGTCGTCGCGGTGGAGCACGATGAGTGAAGCTTCGGTGACCGTGACGTGGGCTGGCTCGGGCTGGACGCTATTGAGAGCCGCGACGGCCGCCGTGGCGGGGCCGTCGGTGTTGACGTAGGCCATGCTCAGGTGCGGCTGGAAGCGGTTGTTGGTCTCGGGGACGTGGTCGTCGCCCCAGACTGCGGCGATGCCGGCACGGATCGCGTCGCGGATTGCGAACAACGTTTCGATGGGCGTCGGCGGGAGCGCGAGAGCTTCGGGCCGAACGACTGGCCGGTGAAAGGTCACTTTGGCGGGGGGAAGCTCGGCGAGATGGCGGGTCGCGGTGTCGGCGATGGCGCGGATGTCAGCCGGAGCGATCTCGTCGACGAATCCGACTCCTTGCATGGTGAGGTGCAGCCAGTCGACGGGGATGAGGTCGAGTCCGGGGACGTCGCGTAGAGCGTGTTGGTAAGCGGTGACCAGGCGGTGTAGATCTCGCTGTCCGGTGAAGGTGAGGTGCCAGGTGTAGAACTGGCGGTCGGCTCGCCAGCCTGGTCGCCACCACCAGTGGTTGCGGAGTTGGGTGGCGTGTTCGGTGGTCACCTGTCGATGGTGGCGCGGGTGGGTTAGACCTCGCCAGATGCGGAGGGTTCTTCGGGTTCCTGTTCGATGTCGTAGTCGTCGATGACGACGACGCGGTCGGCGGGCCAGATGGATTCGCTGATTTCGAGGATGTCGCCGTTTTCGTCGCGGGCGGTGTGGATGACGTGGAGGACGGCTGCGCCGGTGGGGAGTTCGAGGACGGCGGACTCTTCGGCGGTGGGCATGCGGGCGATCCATTGGTCGCGGGCGCGGGTGTAGCGGCGGCCGGTGAGGTCCTCGACGCACAGGAACAGGGCCTTGGGGACGACCGTGGGTTCTTCGAGGAAGGTGCCGCCGGCGACGTCGAGCGGGAGGTAGCTGGCGCCGTTCTCCTCGGGGCGGCCGGTGTCCTTGTCGATCCGGACGCGGGCAAGGTGAAGCTCGCCGACTACGGCGCTAAGTGGATCAAGGAACGGCCGTTGGCAGAGACCACGCGGGAGCGCTATGAGTTCGCGTTCCGGCTACATGTGGTGCCGTACATCGGCGATGTGGCGGTGAAGGATCTCAAGGCCGGACGGGTTCCAACCTGGTGGAACCGGCTGGCAGAGGAGAAGGTCGGCCGGGCGGCCCGGGCGAAGGCCTACCGGGTACTTCGGGCGATCATGAACACGGCCGTTGACGATCAACTCGCGCGGCGGAATCCGTGTCGGATCGCGAAGGCTGGCGAGGATGGTTCGGCCGAGCGGAAGACGCTCACGGTCGATGAGGTATTCGCGGTGGCTGACGCGATCAAGCCGCGGTACCGGGTGCTCGTCCTACTCGGCGCATTCACGAGTCTCCGGTTCGGTGAGCTGGCCGCGTTGACGCGCGGCGATCTCAACATGAGGTCCGGAGAGGTGTCGGTGTCGAAGTCGCAAGCCGAGCTGCGCGGCGGTCGGCGAGTGATCAAGGGACCGAAGAGCGAGGCTGGCGTCAGGGAGGTGGCGATTCCGAAGGTGATCCTGCCCGTGCTGGCCGATCACCTGACGCGGTACGTCGCGGCAGGCACCGACGCGGTCGTGTTCGTCGGTCCCAAGGGCGGCCGGCTACGTCGGCACAACTTCCGCAAGGTGTGGCTCGCCGCGCTGGTAGCAGCGAAGATCACGAAGACGGACGTGCACTTTCACGATCACCGGCACACCGGGAACGAGCTGGCGGCCCGGGCCGGCGCGACAACCAAGGAGCTGATGTCACGCATGGGGCACGCCACGATGCGCGCGGCGTTGATCTACCAGCATGCGTCGCGGGAGCGTGATCAGGAGATCGCGAACAAGATCAGCCGCAACGTAGCGAAGGCCCAGCGGGTCCAGGACAAGGGGCACGACGGGTGAGAAGGCGAGCTGACGCCAACGGCCCGGGCCGGCGCGACCACCGCGCTGACCTGGGCCTTAGCGTGTATGGAGATGGGTGGAGACGAGGGGAATCGAACCCCTAACCCCTGCCTTGCAAAGGCAGTGCTCTGCCAATTGAGCTACGTCCCCGTGGTGGTGCGGGTGGATCCCGCACCAGGTCAGGCCTTCTTGGCGTTGTTCACGTCGCCGGCCGGGGCGGTGGCCTCGCGCCAGAGGTCGGACTCGGCCTTGGCGGCGCTCCTCCTCCGGAGCAGCAGCAGAACACCACCGGCGGCGACCGCGAGTGCGAGCAGCTTCTTCACCTTCAATGCCTCCCTTGGCATCACGGACACGGTTGCACGCCCGACCAACGGGAGTGCTGGCAGGCACCCCAGTCTGCCACAACCCCAAGATCACCAACCCAGACCCTGTGGTGGTCACGGTGAGGGCTGGAGGGCGCGCACGCCACGGGCGGCCGGATCGGGAGTGAGTGGGCCTGGGAGGACTTGAACCTCCGACCTCTTCGTAATCAGGGAATCTCGCCGTGTTCGAGACCTCGATCCCACCCAGGTCACAGGGCATCTTGACGTCCACCAACGTTCGGGAGTGTACGCACCTGTCGTGGTCACGTCCGCTGGAGTGGTGTATGTGGCGGCTCCGCGTGATCCACTGGACTTTAGGCGGTTAGTTCGTCGGGTGCCATGATTTCCTTGGGTTCGGTGGTGTCGCCGGTCGTGATGGGGTGGAGGCGGCTGCGGGCGAGGATCTCGGGTCCCATGTAGCGGTGGCCTTCGGCCCATTCGTCGGTCTGCTCGGCGAGCACGGCACCGACGAGGCGGATGATGGCCGCGCGGTTGGGGAAGATGCCGACGACGTCGGTGCGGCGGCGGATCTCCTTGTTGAGCCGCTCCTGCGGGTTGTTCGACCAGATCTGCTTCCAGATCTCGCGGGGGAAGGCGGTGAAGGCGAGCAGTTCCTCGCGGGCGGAGTCGAGGTGGTCGGCCGCGGCGGGCAGCTTCTCGGCGAGGCTGTCGACGACCTTGGCGAACTGCTCGCGCACGGCCTCGGGGCTGGCCTGGTCGAAGATCGTGCGGACCAGGGTGGCGACGCCAGGTTGGGCCGACTTCGGGACCCTGGTGAGCAGGTTGCGCAGGTAGTGGGTGCGGCAGCGTTGCCAGGTCGCGCCGGGCAGGGCGGAGCAGACCGCGGCGGTCAGCCCAGTGTGCGCGTCGCTGGTCACCAGGCGCACGCCGGTCAGGCCGCGGGCGACCAGGCCGCGCAGGAAGGCCAGCCACCCGGCGCCGTCCTCCTCGGAGGCGACGTCGAGGCCCAGGACCTCGCGGCGGCCGTCGTTGTTGACGCCGGTGGCGATCAGGGCGTGCACGTTGACGATGCGCCCGCCCTCGCGCACCTTGATCGTCAACGCGTCCATTGCCACGAACGTGTACGGGCCGGCATCCAAGGGCCGCTCGCGAAACGCCTGCACCTGGGCGTCCAGATGCGCGGCCATCTCGCTGACCTGCGACTTGGACAACTGCTTGATTCCCAGCTGCTCGGCGAGCTTTTCCACCCGCCGGGTCGAGACCCCCAGCAGGTAGCTGGTCGCTACCACCGTCACCAGCGCCTGCTCGGCGCGGCGCCGATGCTGCAGCAGCCACTCCGGGAAGTAGCTGCCGGACCGAAGCTTGGGGATCGCCAACTCGACCGTGCCGACCCGGGTGTCCCATTCCCTTGTCCGGTAACCGTTTCGAGAGTTCACCCGCTCCGGGCTGCGCACCCCGTAGTCGGCCCCGCATCGCTGATCGGCCTGCGCCGACATCAACGCATCGGCGAACGCCGTGACCATCTGCCGCAGCAGATCCGGGCTCGCCGAGGCCACCTGCTCGGCAAGCCAGCCAGAAGAGTCCACACTGTCATGTGCGGCCATCGCGTCTCCTTCGATCTCGAACTAGTCATCTCGAAGGATCACGCGGTGGCCGTCTCACACCCCGACGACACGCTGCTGACCAGCGTCAACGTCGTACACCATCTCAGCGGGCACTACTCCTGTTTTCCTCGTACCCGGTTGTCACGCAATACGTGACTCACCGAGCGACCCCGCGCACCGCCGGCTCCCGACGGGCCCTGGGCTGGTAGGGAACATGCGTCGTGTCCAGCTCGACGCGTCGCATCCGCCGGCGGACGACAGATCGGCCCACTCCCCCGGGTCCAATCACACCAGGGGACGCCTGCCAGGCCGTCTACGGCCGTCCTAGCGGCCCGCTCGAAGGCCGCGCGCCGCTCGCCAAGCGCCAACGCCCCGCCCGGCCCGGGCTCGCCGGCCACCGTTGGCACATGCCGGTTCTGTGCGCTACTGCCGCTACCACCGCTACCGCGCAGGTCAGACCGGTAGCGCATGCGATCCGTCAGCCGCTACCACCGCTACCGGTCACCACTACCCGGACGCGGCATACCTACACGGCCGCACTGACGACCCCCGGCCCCGCGCCAACACGGCCGTTAGAAGCACGGGCCGTCCCACTCCCGCAGAAAGTCGTCACCGAGCAACCCGCCGCATTGGGCGTAATCCCAGAGGCGCGGGTGGAACATCCCTGTCGGCACTCCTTCGATCTCGAAGTAACGTCGGTCTGGCCCGGCTTGCCCCTTGATCGAATAACCGAGCATCACCAATTCGTCCGCCAGCACCGCCCGGTTCACTGCACCGAGCTCTCGTATCCGGTCCGGATTGTTCAACGGCCTTGTGTTGAGCGGCTGCAGCGCTCGGTCGCCATCTAGGACGCCGATCATGTGGCAATGGGTGTGTAGCAACGGCGGTCTTGCCGGCTGATCAGGTATATCCGCTGTGCGGGCAGTCGCATGCAGGGTGACCGATGCAGCAAAGTTTACTGTCTGCGTGAGGTAGCCGAGTGTCTTGTCAGCGGCAACGAACATTGCCCGCTCCAGACCAGCGCGCTGTTCATCCCCGGCCAGTGCCCACACCCAGGACACGGACTGCGGTGCGGAAAACGTGAGATCGACCGCGCCGCGAGTATTTCGTAACGCCGCCGCCAACTGGTCGATAGTGACCTCGGCACCCCGCCTAAATCGCAGATGCTGAAGTGTCTGATCCGACCCGAGCCACATCGAGTTCGCACGCCTGTTGGGCGGGTCGTCCTCGGTGACAAACGCACTTGGTGCGAGCGCACTGTCGAGGTGGTCCACAGCCTCCGCCAGGGTACTCCGCCAGTCACTGACCGCTATCTCCCGCCACATCAACACAAGGATCACACTAGACAACTGCGAGCCAGACTGCGAGGGGTAGCGGCCTCGCTCAAGCGCCGCGCTCCGCTCGCCGAGTGACAACGTCCGAGCGGGGCTGCTACACATCGGCCGGCAAGCGCATCACCAGGAAGGCCAGCGGCAAGACCAAGACGGCCGCCATGAACAAGCTCCGGGAGATTCTCCGCGACATCGAGGACGGCACCAGCACGAAAGGTGCTCACGGCTACACCGTGGCCGATGCGGTAAACGACTGGCTGACGTACGGCTTGCCGGGACGAGACCCGCCACGGTCGCCAAGTTGCGCACCCTTGCTGATACACACGTGATCCCATTCATTGGTGCGCGAAAACTCCCCAAGCTGACCGCTGAGGAAGGCGACGAATGGCTAGCTGACCGGGCCCAACACGTGAGTACCCGAACCTTGCGCGACATCGTCTCCATTGCTGTCCGTGCCATTAAGCGGGCTCAGGCGCGAGAGAAGGTTAAGCGGAACGTCCTGCTCCTGTGCGAATGCCCGGTCGGCCGCAAGGGGCGGCCGTCGAAGTCGCTCACCTTCGACCAGGCGGAAGCGTTGCTGTTCGTGGCCGAACGCGACGACTCCACAATGGGTGCCTACGTCGTCGTCTCGCTGCTTGGCGGCTTGCGAACCGAGGAGGTTCGGCCACTCGCCTGGCCGCACGTCCACCTACTGCCGGTAGGCGACGCCGGGCAGAGCGAATCCGACGACGACGAACCAAAAGCCCACGTTGACGTGTGGCGCTCAGTCCGGGCCGGTGGCGACACCAAGACGCCGAAGTCCCGCCGGTCGCTGGCGATCCCGCAACGGTGCGTTGACGCCCTGCGTGCTCAGCAGGAACGACAGGATGCGATGCGCCGAGCGGCCGGGGACAAGTGGCGGGAGAACGGCCTGGTGTTCACGTCGAAGGTTGGTACCGAGCTGGACGCGGCCAACATCCGGCGGGGCTTCCGCCGGATCGCCACGGCGGCTGGACTGGTCGCCAAGGACTGGACGCCCCGGGAGTTGCGGCACAGCTTCGTGTCGCTGCTCTCCGACCACAAGGTGCCCATCGAGGTCATCTCGCGCCTGGTCGGGCACAAGAACACCAAGACGACCGAGCTGATCTACCGGCACCAGATCCGGCCGGTCGTGGAGGACGGGGCCGACGAGATGGGCCGCATCTTCCCGAGACCGGCCGCGTAGTCACCCAGTAAGTCACTCCGGGCAGTGAAAGGCCCGTCCGCTCCACAGTGGACGGGGCCTGACCTGGTGGGCCTAGGAGGACTTGAACCTCCGACCTCTTCGTTATCAGCGAAGCGGTCGCCTGCTTAAATTGCAACTGTTTGGCCTGTTCACAGGGGTTATGTGGTGCCCCACCGGGGGCATTTCTCCCCGTTTTGGGAGAAATTTGGGAGACGATCTTGATTTGCGGCGCTCGGCGATTCACTGCGCCACCTCCTGAAGGGCTCGACGTGGCCTGGGTCGGGTGCTGTCGGCGGTCCTGCGCTCCCGGCCGCGAAGCAGATCATCGAGCACGGTGACCGGGGACCGCGGGCACAGCGCGCGGCGGGCGTCGAGCGCCGTCTCCCATTCCTCGGTGAGGCCGTCGAGCAGGCGCTGGCGCATCGGCGCGGTGATGTGGTCGTAGCGGGCCTGGACCGAGCCGTCGAGGTGTCCCAGCCGGTCGTCCATCAACTTGGGTGGCGTGCCCAGCTCGCGCATCCGGGTCTTGTGCGAGTGCCGCAGTCCGTGCGGGGTCAGACCCGGGGCGATCGGCGTCCAGCTGGCGCCTGCGCGGCCGCCGGCGTTGCGGCCGCGCACCGGGATCCCCGGCCACGGCTCGGCCAGCAGCGGCACCGGCCGCGCGTCCTGCGGCGCCTTGCGCGGGTACCAGCCGGTCACCGCCGGGTGGAACAACCAGGCGCCGAAGCTGCCCCGGCGCCAGTGCGCCACCGGCTCGGCGTCGGTACCGCCCCGGACGAACCCGAGATCGGCGATCGCGTCGCGCACCTGCAAGCGGGTGGCCTCGGCGACGCGCTGCGGGTGGTTGAGCACGTTGGAGACGGTGCCGGTGGACACGCCGGCGCGGCGGGCGACGTCGACGAGCTTGGCCCCCGGCCGGCGCGCAGCGCCGGTCGGCGCGCCCAGGCCGCGGAACACGTAGGTGCGGCCGTGGCAAGCACACGGACGCGGCGCGGTCCGGGCGATGTGCTCGGAGATCAGTTTGGCCAGGAACGCCGGGGTGTCGATGGTGCGATAGGAGTCGTCCTTGGGTGGGCAGCGGACCAGCTCGCCGGTGTCGAGCTCGTAGAGCTGGTGCTCGACGCGGATCGACCGCAGCCGTGCATATTCAGTCTCCAGCCCGACCAGCTCGGCCCACCGCATGCCGGTGTAGTACAGCGTGGTCACGGCAACGAACTCGTCGTCGCGGCCAGCCAGCAGCGCCGCCCGCTCGGCGATCAGCAGCGCGCCCACCGGATCGGTGATGACCTTCTCCGGGCCCCAGTGCCGGGTCTGGCCGGCCCGCTTGCCCCGGCCGCGTCGCCGCCGGGCCGGGTTGGTGCCGATGAGTCCCTCCTCGACGGCGTCCTCGAGGATCACGTGCAGGGTGCCGCGCCAGGTTCGGACGCTGCTGTCGGCGTAGCCGGCGGCCTTCTCCTTGCGCTCCCACGCATCGACGTCGGCCCGCAGGATCTCGGCGAGCGCCCGGTGCTCGAACTCGGGCAGTAGATGCTCTTCGATGTGGTGGCGCAGGTTCTGCATGGTCGAGGCGGCCAGGTCCTGGCCGGCGTACCAGCGCGACACGTAGGCGCCAAAGGTCAGCTGCCCGGCCGCCGGGTCGCGCCAGGTGCCGCCGCGGACCTTGGCTTCCTCGTCGTCGGCGGCCTGCTTGGCCTCGCGCCGGGTGTGGTACTTCAGCGCCGCACCGGTCGCCGGATCGCAGACGGTGCCGTACTTGCCGGGCGCGATCTTGAACCGGCCGCGGTAGTAGTCGCCGCGTTTCTCGGCGTAGCCCATGGGCTGTGACCTCCCTCCGCACAGGGGGGTTGTGGTGAAGCGTCTACGGTGCCAGCAGCGCCGACAGCAGTGGCAGCAGCGGGCCAGAGTGTGTCGTGCCGCCTGGGTCGACCGTTTCGGCCGGGCCGAGTCGGACCTCGACCGGGGGTGGCGGCAGCGTAACCGAAGCGGTGACGACCGACGGGCTCGTCGCCGGCACTGCGGCCGACGTGACCGCCGACGATGCGCGCGGCGCCGCCATGGTCCGCGGAGTCGCCGGCGCTGCGTGGGGCGCCGGCGACGAGCTCGGTGGCGCGGCTGTGGATGGCGGCAGCGGGGGTTGCTGCGCCGAGGTGACCGGCGGAGGCGGCAATGCCTCCGCCGGCGCCGGCGACGCATCCTGGTCCGACGCCGGCGCGGCGAGGACCAGGGCGGCCGCGCCGGCGGCCGCGCCCACCCGGGCGGTGGTGGCCATCGGGTATGACCGGACCGCCGCGCGCAACAGCACCGCCACGCCGGCTAGCGCGGCGACTGCGGGCACGACCCGCAGATACTGTCGCCCGCGCCAGCTACGGTCAGGATCCTGATTGGACAGACACAGCGCTTTCTCATGCGCGGCTAGTTTCCTGTCCAGACGAACGAACATTCGCCACAGTCCCCATAGGACTAGCCCAATCGTGCCAGCGAAAATGAAGATCACCGCCCACGCCCAATCGGTCATGATCTGGTCTTAGGCGGTGCACCATGCAACGTGCGATCTTGTGCCCGTTTCGTTATGCAACGTCACCCGATCGGCGGCTGTGCTACGCGGTGTCGCGACCATCATTCGCATCTCCGTTCCGGCCCTCCAGGCGCCGGCGTCGCCGGATGATGTAGGCCCACCTGACCTCCTCGCTGAGTTCCGTGATCGCCCAAATCTCCCGCTCGGTCTCGTCGCGCAAGTCCGGCTGGCTATCTGCCTCGTCGGCTAGTTCGACCGGCGGCCGACCGTTGAGGACCTCGGCGACAGAACCACGCTCCCACCGCAGAACCCGCTCGATCTTCACGTGGTTGTAGCTCTCCGGTACCGACATGTCCTTCTCCCACGCCCGCCAGGTCAACCGGTTGACGCCGGCGGACCGGGCCGCCGCGCTCATGCTGAGACCGAGATCGTCACGACGGGCCGTGATGCGCGTACCGAGGGTGATCCCCATACGCCTGATGATTCCAGTCAAGTCCTGTGAAGTCTAGTGAAGTCTCGTAGGTAACACAACATAATCAATCGCGATCTAGCAGAAGTGTTGCTTATAGCTGTATAGAGCAGTAGTTTCTCGATCATGCCGATCACCGAGTCGCCGTCGGTCGCGATCAACGGTCGCGAGGTACGCCGCCGGCGGAAGATGCAGGGCTACAACCTGGCGCCGTTCGCGGCGAAGTGCCAGATCTCCGAGGCCTACCTCAGCCACATCGAGACCGGCAAGCGCACCAAGGTCGCCCCTCGCGTGTTCGGCGCGATCTGCACCGCGCTGGGTGTCGAGGATCGTCAAGAGCTGGTGATTTCGGATGAGGTGGCGTGATCACCCGCCGCGGGCCCCGGCTCCGGAGGTCGGCGTGACCCAGCCGGCCGAAGACCACCTCCGCCAGGCCGCTCACGAGGCGGTACGGCAGACGGCCGACCACGAGGCGCAGGACGCCGTCGACCGGCTGCGCACAGCCCTCGACGGCCAGCAGTAACCCCCCACATAGGACAGGCGGCCAGCGTGCGGGCCGGCCGCCCTACACACGGAAGGAATCATCTTCCATGCACGACAACAACTCTGCCATAGCGGTCACCGCCGAGGCCAATCCCGGTCCTGATCGGACTCCCAACGCCCGGCTGGCCGACTTGGCCGCGGCGACGCACCGCTTCCTGACCCGGCACGCCAGCCTGCCGGCCATCTCCCACTGCCGGCAGCAGGACGGCATGCGCGACGTCATTGGCGACATCGAACTGCTGCTGGCCGGCGACGGCGGAAACGTCGCCGACGCCGCGATCTGGGCCCGCGCCCTGGACACGGCGGTGCGCTTCCGCAGACACCCCGACTACCAGTACGTCGACGTGTCGGTGTGGACCGAGGCCGACGGTCATCAGGTGCGGATCTGGGACCACATGGATCCGCTGGCCGCGTACGACCTGCTCGCCAGCCTGGGCCTGGAGCTGACCGAGGTCCCGGTACGCGTGGATCCGGCGCGACTGCTCGAGCTGCCGCCGGTCCCGGCCGTCGACGGCCAGCCGCGGGAGGAGGCCTCGTGATCGACCAAAAGATGGCCGTCGAGAGTGTCCGGCGCCGCGGATCGCGGGCCATCGCCAGCGCGGTTAGTGACCTGCTCGAGGACCTCGCCAGCTACTTCTTCATCGCGCTGGCTGTGCTGTGCGCCGCCGGATTAATCGCGGCGCTGTTGATCTGGATTGGCTCCTGGTGGGTGTACGGCGCCTTCACCGTCGCCGTCACGGTCGGGCTGATCGCATGGCTGGTGCGGCGCAGACGGCTCGAGCGCACGCTGAAGTCCACAGTGGACGGAGGGGGCGTTGCATGACAGCTCCTGCGGGAGACCGACGAGCCGGTCTCCCCCAGCTCCACACCCCGGACGCGATCGCCACGGCGCTCGGCGTCTCCGGCTGGTGGGTACGCGAGCAGGCCCGCCAGCGCCGGATCCCGTTCACCAAGGTGGGCGGCGCCTACCGGTTCACCGACCAGCACCTCAGCGACATCATCCGCATCTTCGAACACCAGCCCGATCCGGGCGGCACGCCGGCCATGGGCACTACGGCCGGGCGTCGCCGCACCCCACCCTCAGACTCAGGCCCCCACGTCCAGCTGCGCGCCCGCAAGCCCCAACGCCCACGCACGGCGCGAGGTGGCCGCGATGGCTGACCGGGGACTGCGCATCACCGTCGAGGATCTGCAGACCGGCGAAACCGACTCCCGCGCCATCGTCAACGACGTCTGCGTGATCGTCCACGGCACCTGCCACATCACCCATGTCCAAGACCACCCGCGCACCGGCACGCAAGTGATCACCGTTAAGGGCCGAGGCAGCCGCCGGGCATCGAGCTCCGCGGGACCGCCACCCTCCGCCGGGGCCATGGCTGAAGCCCGGATCGAGATCACCGCCGACGCGCCGGCGATCGCCCGGTTGGTCGCCCTGGTCGCCCGCCGCGCGGTGGCGGCCGAGCTGACCGCGTGGCGGGCCCGGATCATCGGCGGCGCCGACCGCGACGAGCTGCTGTCCCAACTGGACGCCCGGCTGGCCGACATCCGCGCCGGCGGCGAGCTGCTCGTCCGCACCGGCCTGCCCGCCGAAGACATCGACTGGCGTCAGGTCGCGGTCAAGCTGGCCAGTCGAGACGGCGCTTGGTTCGGCCTGTCCACACGGGAGGCCGACGCGTTGCGCGACGCGATTGCCGAGACCAACGACATCGCCGCGGACCCGGTCGCCGAGCCGACCACGGACGCGCCGGCTCGGAGGCCAGAATGAGCATCCCGGCCGAGATGGCGGAGTTCGACCAGCAGGTGGCTGCGTACCGCGACGGGGTCGCGCGGATGGTCCTGCAGGCGCGGCACCTGCTTGGGGTCTGCGGCCCTGAGCGTGCCACCGGGCTCATCGCCGCGACGCTGCAGGTCGCCCCGGAGGAGAAGGTGCGGGCAGTCGCCGCGACCGCGGTGGTCGAGCTGGCCCGCCGGGGGCCGGGATGAATGCTGCCACCGCAACCATTGACCAGCCGGGTGTGTACGACATCCCGGTTGACCGATACCTTGCCGACCCGGTCGCCGGGGGATCGCTGTCGTCGTCCGGTGCGCGGAAACTGCTGCCCCCGTCCTGCCCGGCGAAGTTCAAGCAGTGGCTCGACGAGGGCAGCGAGCACATCCGCGAGTACGACATCGGGCACGGTGCGCACCGCCTGGTCCTGGGCACCGGGCCGGAGCTGGTTGTCATCGACGCCGACGGCTACCGCACCAAGGCGGCCCGGGCGGCCCGGGACGAGGCCTACGCCGCTGGCGCGGTGCCGTTGCTGGCCGCCGACGCCGAGCTGGTGCACGCGATGGCCGACGCGCTGCGCGAGCACCCGGTCGCCAGCGCCCTGTTCGCCCCGGGCAGCGGCCAACCCGAGCAGACCCTGGTGTGGTTCGACCAGCGGCACGGCGTCCGGCGGCGCGCGCTGGTCGACTGGCTGCGCTGCCCACCACCGGGCGGCCAGCTGATCGTCCCGGACTACAAGAGCGCGAAGTCCGCCGACCCGGACGCCATCTCCAAGGCGATCGACCAGTACGGCTATGACCAGCAGCTGGCCTGGTACCTCGACGGCGTCCAGGCCCTCGGCCTGGCCGGCGACGTCGAGCCGGCGGCGGTGCTGGTGGTGCAGGAGACGGCGCCGCCGTACCTGATCACGGTGGTGCAGCTGGACGTGGTCGCCCTTGAACGCGGCCAGCTGCGCAACCAGCAGGCACTCACCGTGTATCGGCAGTGCCGCGCCACGGACCGCTGGCTCGACTACGCCGAATACCGGCACTACCGGGAAACCGGCGACTGGCCGGGCAACTCGACACCGATCGTCCTCATTGGACTCCCGCCCTGGGCGGAACGCCAACACGAAATCGCGCTCGAGCGCGGCGACTACGAGCTAGGAGACAGCTGACCCATGTTCATCGCGTTCCTGATCACGTTCCTCGCGGCCGCCATCGCCGCCGCAGTGTGGATGGTCGCCAAGCATCCATCCGCACACCGGGGCAGCGGATCGCGCTACTATGAACCCGTCGACGTCAAGCGCGGCGCCGGGTTCGTCGCCGTGATCGCCGGCGGGGTCGCTGGCCTGCTGCTGCTGCTGAGTTCGATGACCGTCGTTCCCGCCAACCAGGTCGGTGTGGTCACCCACTTCGGAGCCTGGGCGGGCACCGTCGACTCCGGCCTGCGCTGGGTGGCGCCGTGGTCGTCGGTGGACACGTTCTCCACCCGCAACAACAAGTCGATCCGCGACGCCGCCGACGGCAACGGCAACTGCGTCACCGTCAAGCTGCGCGGCAATGCCTCAGCCTGCATCGACCTCACCGTGCTGTACACCATCGACCGGGACAACGCCGAGATCCTGTGGCGTGGCTGGGGCAGCTTCGAGCGGCTCAACTCCGACCTGGTCGACCGGTCCACCGACGACGCGGTGAACATGGTGTTCAGCGCCTACGCCGCCGAGGAACTGCCCACCAACCGGGCGAAGATCACCGACACTGTGACCCGCGAACTCGACCGGCGTCTGCGGCCGCAAGGTGTACGGCTGGAGTCGATCACCCTCGGCGACAACCACCTGCCCAAGGAAGTGCAGGACCGGATCAACTCCATTCTGGAAGCCGACGCCAAGACCCAGGTGGCCAAGAAGGCCGAGGAAGCCGCCGCTGCCGAGGCTCGGGCCAACGCCGCCCGTCAGCAGAGTCTGACCCCCGAGGCGCTGATCAAGGCATGCCTGGATGCCGCCCGGGACATCAAGCCCACCTTCTTCGACTGTGGCCTTGGTGGGGCCACCAACCGGCCCGGTCTGATCCTGGGGGGCCAGCGATGACCGGACCCGAGCACTACCGCCTGGCCGAGGCCCTGCTGACCTCGTGCCAGTTGTCGTCTGATCTGCCGGAAGACGTCGAGTACTACCCGGCCAAGGAGGACGGTGTCGACACCTGCGCGAACGCGCTCGCCGCCGCGCAGGTGCACGCCACGCTCGCGCTGGCCGCCGCGACCGCGCTGGGATCGCAACGTGTCGACGACCACGGCATGGCGCCGGCCGACGACAACGCCTGGTTGGCCGTCGCGAGCGTCCAGGACGTGGCGGTATGACCGAATCTGAGACGGCGCCGTTCGCCGAGTGGGTGATCCTCGAGCTGATGGGCCACCGGCGCCTGGCCGGCTACCTCACCGAGCAGGAGATCGCCGGCAAGGGCTTTCTCCGGTTGGACGTCCCCGGCGCAGCGGGAGCGCCGGGGGCCACCCAGCTGTACAACCCCGCCTCGGTCTACTGCATCACCCCGACTACCGAGCAGATCGCGCGGAAGCTGGCGGAGGGCAGCCGGCCGGCCCCGGTGCAACGCTGGGAGCTCGAGCCGGCGGGACCACTGGCCGATGTGGACGAAAGTGGCCGGTCATGGTGACCCCCAGTCCGATCCCGGTCAATCCGGTAACCGGCCAACCGCCGGTGCTGTGCATCGACGCGGACTGCCCGTCGTGCGGCTGGCCGGAGCGCACGTTCAACACAGCGACCGGTGACTTCGGCTGCTCCAGGTGCGACTACACCTCGAGGGAGCGCGACAGCTGATGACCGACATCGCCCTGCCGCAGCAACCGACTCGCATCGGGCAGGCCACCGCGATCGAGCAGTCCCGGGCGGTGGCCGAGGTGCACGCGGCGATCCTGGTCGCCCAGCGCTGTCCGCGCGACATCGCCGCGGCGATCGCCGCGATGCGCCAGTCCACCACCCAATTCGCGCTGGCCGAACGTGCGTTCTACCGGGTGCCCCGGGGCGGCAAGATCAGATCCGATATCTCTATACACCTGGCGCGGGACCTGGCGCGGGTGTGGGGCAACATCCAGTACGGCGTGGCCGAAATGCGGCGTGACGATGAGCACGGCCAGTCGGAGATGCAGGCCTGGGCCTGGGAGGTCCAGACCAACACCCGCACCTCAGCCATCTTCATCGTCCCCCACAAGCGCGACCAGAAAGACGAGGGGCCGAAAGCCCTGGTCGATCTGCAGGCAATCTACGAGAACAACGCCAACGCCGGCGCCCGGCGCGTGCGGCAGTGCATCCAGGCCGTGCTGCCTCCGTGGTTCATCGAGGAAGCCAAGGAGCGCTGCCGCAAGACGCTGACCGACGGTCCGCTCGACGAGAACGGCAAGCCGCGCAAGACACTCGAGCAGCGTGTCGCCGATGTGATCGCCACGTTCGCCGAGCTGCGGGTGACCGAGGACGACCTGGCGCGCAAGCTCGGGCGGCCCACGGCGAGATGGACCGCGTTCGATCTCGCCGACCTGATCGTGATCGGCAAGTCGATCAAGAACGGTGAGGTGTCGCGGGACGAGGAATTCCCACCGGTCGTGGTCGTCCCTGCCG
>NZ_DASZCQ010000133.1:0-34373 GCF_035942955.1 Actinophytocola sp.
CCGCCGCGGCGGTGCCCGGACCCGGCATGGTCAGGTGCACCTCCACCACCCGATTGCTGGTGTCGGTGCCGAACACCAAATCCACGGCAACGTCGGCCTCAAGCTGGGCGAATGTGCGGGGTTCGTTGCCCAGTGCCTTCAACGCTCGGGCTCGGTCGGCGATGACCGCGTGGGCGGTGGCGATCTTTTCGGCGCTGTGGTGGATGGTCAGCGCCGCCATCCCCGGTTCGGTGGGGTAGGCATCGACCCGCCGCCCCCGTAGCTGTTCCCGACGGCGTTCCTCGGCGCCCTCCGGATCCACCGCCAACACCACCCTGGCCAACGCATTGCGTAGCTGGGTGGGGGTCTGCTGGCCGGCCTTGTCCAGCACCTGGGCTTCCACGGCCAGGGCGTGGTCGTCGGACAACTCGGCGACGGCGTCGGCGATCAGTTGGGCCTGGTACTCCTCGATCCACCCCTGATCCAACGCCACCAACGTCTGCGGCAGCCGCTCGACCAGAGTCCTCGCGAACTTCAGGCGGCGTTGCGCGGCGCGGTCGGAGATGCGCAGCTGGGTGGCCACCTCCAGGTAGGCAAACTCATCACCCTCGGTATCCCGGGCGTAGGCGGCCAACTGGCGCAACTGGACAGCCTGGTAGTGACCAATCAGGACACCGGCCAACGCCGCGTCCCCGAGGAGATCCCGAGGCTCGGTCGTGGGGTGGTGGTCCTGGATGACGAGCACACCGACACGCTAGCCGTCCCCACCGACAATTCCGGAGGATCACCAGCCGGCGAGGGTGGCGGTGGAGGCTAGCGCGCCGCAGAGGCCGGCGAGCACAGTGGCGATGGTTGTCGACCTGGTGCGGGCCAGGAGGATGCCGGTCTGGCACAGGCCGATGCAGGCGATGGCGGGGAGGATTGTCCACTCCGGACCGTATGGTGCGGCGCGGGCGATCAGGAGCATGGGTAGCCAGAATCGGGTGGCGATCAGGATGGGGAGTCGGGGGCGGTGGGGTGGCTGGGTTGCGTGGTGGGCGCCTAGGCACACCATGATGAGGGTCAGCGGGAGGATGTCCCAGTGGGTCGTGATGGCCGAGAGGTAGGTGGCAAGGCCTGCGACGAGTGTGCTGGTGATGGCGATCTGGCGGCGGATGTTGCGGGGGCGGAGGTCGTAGACGGCGTCGGACAGGGTGGGGTCGTCCGTTGTGTCGCGGTGGGCGAGGGCGGTCGTCATGCTGACGATGTGCATTCCGGATAGGACGGTGAGGATGGCGATCAGGGTGGTGGGGGCGAGAAGGTCGGCGCTGGAGGGTGCCGACAGGATGGCCGGGATTGCGTAGGTGGCCAGGTCGACGGGGTGGAGGTTGACGTGGCGGATCCGGATCGAGTGGGCCAGGCGCTGAAGGGGCGTCGGGGGTGGGCCGAGTGGGCCGGGCACGTCGGGGTGGACGACTCTGCGGATCGTCGGGCGGTGCTCGCTGATGGTCATGGGGCTACCTCGATTTTAGGCCGCGCGCATCCTGGGTCCCGCCGTGGTGAGGTGGTCGAGCAGCATCTCCGAGGTGAGCGCGCGGTCGTCGAGCAGGGGGTCGTTGCGCAGCAGGGCCAGGTGCAGGGTCTGGATCCGGGCGGACGGCTCGATCCCGAGCTCCTGCAGCATCCGCTTGCGGAAGCGCATGAACACGTCGAGCGCCGCCGAGGTGCGCCCGGCCCGGTGCAGCGCGGTCATCAGCATCACGTGGGCGGACTCGTGCAGCGGATGCTCGACCACGACCGACGCCAGCTCGCTGATCATCTCCCGGTGCAGGCCGAGGCATAAGTCGGCCTCGATTCGCATGGTCTGGGCGTAGAACCTGCGCTCATCCAACCGAGCCGCGTGCGCCCGCAGCTGCGTTCCCCATTGCAGCTCCGGGATGACCGGACCGCGCCACAGCGCGAGCGACTGCCGCAGGTTGTGCGCCGCCTTCTCGTAGTCGCCCGCGTGCAGCTCGGCGCTGCCCGCGGTGACCAGCCGCTCGAACTCGGTGATGTCCAACTGGTCGGCGTCGACCAGCAGGGTGTACCCGCCGGAATGGGTCAGCAGCAGCTGCTGGTTCACGTACTCGGTCGTGACGCCCAACGCGTTGCGGAACAGCTTGCGTAACTTGAAGACGTACGTCTGCACGGTCGCCTGAGCGGTGCGCGGCGGCTCGCTCTCCCACAGCTCCCTGGTCAGCGCCGACGCCGCCACCGACCGGTTCGCGTTGAACAGCAACGTCGCCAGCACGGCGCGCAGCTTCGGCGCGCTCGGGGCGACGTCGACGTTGCCGTGCTTCATGACCAGCGGGCCCAACAGTTCGAAGCGCAGGTCCGGCACCGAACGCCGACCCTGGTCCGGAGTGGCGGGGTTGGTCAACAGGCTGTCCTCGAGCAGCATCGCGAGGAGGTTGCGCTTCTCCTCAGCTGACATCAAGCCCAACTCGCTCAATTGCAGAGTCATCTCAGGGCCTCGCTATCACTCCGATCCACTGCGCCTAGCTTTCTGCGCACCATCAACGCTATGCGCCGGGGTGGTCGAGGGACAGTGACCACGTCACGAATGGACGATGAGGAAACCCTCCGGCAGGGGTGACCAGGTCGCACGGCAGCCGACCGCACATGCCCGCCGGCGCCGTGTGACCTGGCCCGAGCCCGAGGGTGCTACCGGAGTCGGATGCGGACCGGCAGTCGGTAGGCGGCGCGGACGAACGCTGACCTGCGCCACGGGATGCCCTCCCGCGGCTTGGCGAGCTCGATGTGCGGAAACCGGAGGAAGAGCTCCCGCAGCGCGATCGTGACCTGCAGGGTGGCCAGGCGGCGGCTCGCCGTGTGCTCCGGCGCATCCTCCATCACCAGCTTGGCGGGTACGGGACAGATGCGTGTCATCTCACTCTCGCTGGCAGTCCGTAGGAGGCGCGGATGAAGTGGGCCCTGCGCCACGGGATCCGGTCCCGGGGCACGGTGACCTCGAGGTCGGGGAAGCGGAGGAAGAGCTCGCGCAGCGCGATCGTGACCTCCAGGGTGGCCAGCGCGTGGCCGGGGCAGAAGTGCGGGCCCTGACCGAAGGCGAGGTGACGGTCGTTGCCGGGGCGGAAGATGTCGAGCTCATGTGGATCGGGGAAGGCCTCGGGATCCCGGTTGGCCGCCTGCATGCTGAGCAGCACCGTGTCCCCCGCGGAGATCGGCTGCCCGGCGATGACCAGGTCCTCGGTGGCGAACCGCCGGAAGCCGCGCAGCACAGGGCCGTTCCGGCGGAGCAGTTCCTGGATCGCCGCCGGAAACAACTCGGGCTCGGCACGCAGCTTCGCAAGCTGCTCCGGATGCTCCAACAGGTCCAAAGTAGACGCGGTGAGCATGCCCGCGGTCGTGTCGTAGCCCGACATGTACAGGATGATCACGAGCGTCACGACGTGCTCGATCGGCAGCAGTTCGCCGTCGTCGTCCGTCGTGGTCGCCCAGTGGGAGATCAGGTCGTCGGTCGGCTCGGCGCGCCGGGCCATGGCGAGCTCGGCGATGATCTGGCCGAGCTCGACGTCGGCGTAGTCGAACGCAGCGCCGAGCGGATCGGTCTCGGTGGCGTGCTCGGTCCGGGTGTCGGACAGGGCGAACTCGGCGTCGGTGACCGCAAGGACTCGGTCGAGGTGCCAGTCGGGCAGGCCAAGGATCCCACTGACCACCGAGATCGGCAGCGGCGCGAAGAACGACCGCATCAGGTCGAGCGCACCGTCGTTCTCCGCGGCTTCCCGCTCGACCCGGTCGAGCAGCTCCGCCACGATCTCGTGAATCCTTGGCTCGATCTTGGCAATGCGCCGCGGGGTGAACGCGAAGTTGATCAGACGACGGGTCGCGGTGTGCTCGGGCGGATCCTGCATCACCAGCAGGCAGTCGTCCTGTCCCTCCGGATACCCGGTGTTGGTGTAGTCGGGCCCGGCGTACTTCCGTTGCCGGGCAAGGCGCTGATCCCGCAGCCCGGCGCGCACCTCCTCGTACCCGGTGACCAGCCACACCGGGATCCCGTCCGGCAGGCACACCCGATGGATCCGGCCCCGCTCGGCGAACCCGGCGTGCACCCGGTGGGGATCGGGCCAGTACGCGTCGTCGATCGGCATCGGATTGGCATGCATCGGGCAGGTGCGTGTCATCGTTCGCCTCCTGGGTCGCCGCCGGCTCAGTCGTTCGTCCGGATGATGACCGGCAGTCCGTAGGATGCCCGGCTGAAATGGGACCTGCGCCACGGAATCCGCTCCCGGGGAACGGCGAGCTCGATGTGCGGAAACCGGAGGAAGAGCTCCCGCAGCGCGATCGTGATCTCGAGGGTGGCCAGCGCGAAGCCCGGGCAGTAGTGCGGGCCCCCACCGAAGGCGATGTGGAGGGTGTTGCTCGGGCGGAAGATGTCCAGCTCCTGCGGGTCGGTGAAGACCGAGGGATCCCGGTTGGCCGCGTTGATGCCGAGCAGCACCGTGTCCCCCGCGGAGATCGGCTGCCCGGCGATGACCATGTCCTCTGTGGCGAACCGCCGGAAGCCGCGCATCACCGAGCTGTTGCGGCGCAGCAACTCCTCCACCGCGTCGGGGAACAGCTCGGGGTTGGCGCGCAGCTTCGCGAGCTGGTCCGGGTTTTCCAGCAGGTCCACCGTGGCCGACGTGAGCGTGCCGGCGGTGGTGTCGTAGCCGCCCTGGATCCCGACGAACACGTACGTGAGGACGTCGTGCATCGGAAGCAGCTCGCCGTCCTCGTCCGTCGCGTTCGCCCAGTAGGAGATCAGGTCGTCGGTGGGGTTGGCGCGCCGGGATTCGATGAGCTCGACGATGAGCTGGGCGAGCTCGTCCTCGGCCGTTTGAACCGCGGCGCCCATGGGATCGGCCCGGTCGGCCCGCTCGGTCCGATCGTCGGCAAGAGTGAACTCGGCGTTCGCGACCATGAGGATCTGGTCGAAATGCCGCTCGGGAACGCCGAGCATCCCCATGATCACCAGGAGCGGCATCCTCATGAAGAACGACCGAAGGATGTCGACCGCGCCGTCGTTCTCCGCGGCTTCCCGCTCCACCTCGTCGAGCAGCTTCTCCGCGATCTCCTGGATCCTCGGCCGGGCGGCCGCGATGCGCCGCGGGGTGAACGCCCAGTTGATCAGGCGGCGGGTCGCCGTGTGCTCCGGGGGATCCTCCATCACCAGCTTGGCCTCCGGCTGCCCCTCCGGATACGTGGTGTTGGTGTAGTCGGGGCCGGCGTACTTTCGCTGCCGGGCAAGGCGCTGGTCCCGAAGGAGGGTACGCACCTCCTCGTATCCGGTGACCAGCCACACCGGGATACCGTCCGGCAGGCACACCCGATGGATCGGGCCCTGCTCGGCCAACCTGGCATGCGTGGGGTGCGGATCGGGCCAGTAGTCCTCGTCGATCGGCATCGGGTTCGAATGCACGGGGCAGGTACGTGTCATCGTCGCCTCTCGGTTCGCCGCACAACACCTGACTGTCAGGGTGGCACCGGTCCGGTAATTGCCCGGTCATTGTTCGGTGTGTGGCTCCCCGGTGTATGTCGACCCGGCCGGCGCCACCCCGCTATATTCATGGTGCAAATAGTTTCGTGATCGCCCCGTTCGGTTCTCCTGGGCGATTTCTGTTGCCCATATCCGTTGTCTACATGGGACGGTGTCATGAAGACGGTGACCAAGCTCGGGGTGTTCGCGGGCGCCCTCGTCGTGGTGTTCAGCAACGCCTACATGGTCGGTCAGGCGCTCGGCTACAGCCCGGCCGGTCCGACCGCGGCCGCCGCGGCCGCCGAAGAGGACGGCCCGGCCGGACTGATGATCTCCCAGGAGAGCCTGACCCTCAAGGTGCTCAACGACACCTTCCCGGCCGGCGCCCAGCAGACGCTCGCCTTCCAGATCCTCGAGCGGGACGGCAAGCCGCTGCAACGGTTCACGCCGCAGCACGACAAGCTGCTGCACCTGATCGTCGCGCGGCGCGACCTGTCCCACTTCCAGCACGTGCATCCGAACCTCGGCCCGGACGGCACCTGGCGGATCCCGCTGACCTTCCCGGAGGCCGGCGAGTACAAGATCTTCGCCGACTTCATGCCGGCCTGGGGCATTCACTCGATCACGCTCGGCACGGACATCTCGGTGTCCGGCGACTACCGGCCACGGCCGCTGCCGCCGGTGTCGAGCACCGCGACCGTCGAGGACTACACGGTGACCATGAGCGGCAGGCCCGTCCCCGGACAGAGCAGCAGGCTCACCCTGCACCTGGCCAAGAACGGCACGCCGGTCACCGACCTCGAGCCCTACCTCGCCGCCTACGGGCACCTGGTCGCCCTGCGGGACGGGGACCTGGCGTACATCCACGTCCACCCGGACGGCACACCGGGCGACGGAAAGACCAAGCCCGGCCCGGAGATCGTGTTCTTCACCGAGGTGCCCAGCTTCGGCGCCTACCGGATGTTCCTCGACTTCCAGCACCAGGGCGTGGTCCGCACCGCGGCGTTCACGGTGAACGTCGATGGGCCGAACCCGCCGCCGCACGGCCTGACGCCCGAGCAGTTCGAAGCCGCCAAGGCCAAGAACCTCAACGGCGGCAGCGGTTCCGGTCAGACCGGGGAATCCGGCCACGGCCACGGAGGCTGAGCCGAGCACAAACGTTGCCCGCCGCGCGCCGCGCGGCGGGCAACTTTTGGTGTCTAGGCGGCGTCCTGAGCGAGTGGCTCCGGGCCGTAGGTGATGCGCACGATGCCGTCCGGGTGGCGCTCGGCCACCGCGGTCACCCCGAACACGCTGGCCAGGATCTCCGGGCTGAGCACGTCGAGAACCGGGCCGGCGGCGACGACCCGGCCACCGTCGAGCACGACGAGCCGGTGGCAGCTGCGGGCGGCCAGGTCGAGGTCGTGGAGCACGGCCAGGGTGGTCACGCCGACCACCCGGACCAGGTCGAGCAGCTCGAAGCGGGCGCGGATGTCCAGGTGGTTGGTCGGCTCGTCGAGCACCAGCAGCGCGGGCTGCTGAGCGAGGGCCCTGGCGAGCAGCACCCGCTGGCGTTCACCGCCGGACAGTGAGCCGTACAACCGGTCGACGAACGGCAGCATCCCGGTTCGCTCCAACGACTCCCGGATAATCTGGTGGTCCTCTTTGGATTCGCGGTCGAACAGGCCGTGGTGCGGGGTGCGGCCGAGCGCGACCACCTCGCCCACGGTGAGCCCCGGCGGCGTCGGGCTGTTCTGCAGCACGGCGGCGGTGCGCCGCGCGGCGGCCCGTGCGGACAGCGACCACACGTCGTCCCCGCCGAGGCGCACCACACCCGTCGCCGGGCGGGCCGATCGGTAGATGGTGCGCAGCAGGGTGGACTTGCCGCTGCCGTTCGGGCCGATCAGCCCGACGAACTCGCCGGGGCTCACCTCGAGGCTGACGTCGCGCAGGATCTGCTTGCCGGCCAGCGTGACGGATACGTCCTGCACCTGAAGTTTCATGACTCGGCCATGCTCCGATCCCGGCGCATCAGCCAGATGAAGAACGGCGCGCCGAACAAGGCGGTCAGGATGTTCAACGGCAGCTCGTTCGGCGGATCCAGGGTGCGCGACAGGAGGTCCACCGCCACCAGGTAGATCGCGCCGACGACGGCCGCAAGCGGCAGCAGCCGCCGGTGGTCGGACCCGAAGGCCATCCGCACCAGGTGCGGGATCATCAGGCCGACGAACCCGATCCCGCCGGCCACCGCGATCAGCACGCCGGCCACCAGCGAGGTGAGCACGATCAGGACGAGCCGCAGCCGGCGCACGTCGATGCCAAGCGCGGTCGCCGACTCGTCCCCGGTCACCAGCGCGTTGAGCTGGCGGCCGAACAGGGTCAGCAGCAGGGTGGCGGCGACCACCACGACGCCGGCGACCCGCAACTGGTCCCAGTGCGCGCCGGCCACGCTGCCGAGCAGCCAGAACATGATCTGCCGCATGTTGTTGGGCTCGGCCTGCAGTTGCAGGACGCTGGTGATGGACGTGAAGACGTAGCTGACCGCGACCCCGGACAGCACGAGGCGGACCGGGTTGAGCCTGCCGCGCTGCTGCCCGAGCAGGAACACCAGCGCCACCGCGAGCATCGCGCCGAGGAACGCTGCCGTCGACACGCCGAGCCCGCCGAGGGCGCCCGCGCCGAACGCCATCACGACAACGGCGCCGACCGAGCCACCGGAGGAGACGCCGAGGATGTACGGATCGGCGAGCGGGTTGCTCACCAGCGCCTGCAGCACGACACCGGCTACGGACAGGCCGGCGCCGGCAAGGGCGGCCAGCAGGACCCGGGGAATCCGGAAGTTCCAGATGATCTGGTCGAGCGCGGGATCGACGACCACACCCTGGCCGGTGACGTGCCCGACGACGATCCGCCAGCTGTCGGCCAGCGACACCGACACCGACCCGACGCCGGCCGCGATCAGGATCACGACGACGAGCAGTCCACAGAGGACCGCCAGGCACAGCGGCAGCGGCACGGCGTGGAACGGTGCGGGCCGCGGCGCCCTGGCTTGACGCGGCCTGGCGGTCGACCGGAGTTTCAGCATCGTCATGGCGGTCAGAACGCCTCGGGATGGACGGCGCGGGCGAGGCGCTCGACGGCGACGTCGTTGCTGGGGCCGAAGTAGATCGAGTCGGACAGCACGACGTAGCGCTTGGTCCGTGCCGCGTCCCACTGCGGGAACTGGTCGAGCAGCTTGCGGGCGTCGGCGTCGGGGTCCTGGCTCATGAAGTTGACCACCAGCAGCGCGTCCACGTCGGCCGCCGCCACCTGCTCTCGGCTGAGGTTGGCGAAGATGTCGTCGGTGACGCCCGCGAACGCGTTCTCCGCGCCGGCCTTGGCGAAGATGTCGTTCCAGATCCCGTTGCCGCCGACGGAGCTGAACTCGCCGCCCATCGCCATGCCGGGAATGATGAGCATCACCTTCTGCTTCGGCAGGTCCTTGACCTTCGCGGTCATCGTCGCGATCCGCCGCTCGGACTCGGCGATGAGCCGCTCCGCGCGGTCGCCCACCCCGAAGATCTTGCCGAGGTCGCGCAGCAGCTGGTAGCTGTCCGCAATGGACGGCGTGCCGCTCACCTTGCCCACGCCGAGGCAGGAGCTGGCCGGCGCGTAGGAGTTGGCGCCGACCGCGCGCAGGTCGTCGCGGGTGGCGAACCCGGCCTCCGGGCGGAACCCGCCGTCGTAGGTGGAGATGACGAAGTCCGGCCGCAGGCCGATCATCGCCTCCCGCGGGATGTCCATCATGTCGTTGAGCTTGACGCCGCCGGTGGGCAGCTTGGCGATCTCGTCGACCCGGCCGGGCACGTCGGACGCTCCGTAGGACTGCGCGTTGGCGATGATCCGGTCGCCGAGACCGAGCGCCAGCATCGACGAGACCTCGGCCACCGAGCCGCCGTTCATGACCACCACCCGGCTCGGCGCGGTGTTGAACGTGTAGTCCTTGCCGCAGTTGCTGATCGTCACCGGGTAGCCGCTCGCCGCGCCGCCACCGGGCGATGTGGCGGCGTTCGTGGTGGTGACGCACGCCGTCGCGGTCAGGCAGGCGAAGGCGGCCGCGGTGGCCAGCAAGGCTCGCTTAGCTGACATTCTCGTTACTCCTCAACTGGTTGAGCCGGGCACTGAGCAGGCTCGTCCCGGCGGCCAGCACGGCCAGCAGGACGGCCGTCGCGGTGAACGCTCCGGCGTGCTCGGCTTGTCCGAAGGGGACGCTGGGATCTCCGGGCGGGCCGCCGAGGACCGTCCGGTACCAGATGCCGGCGACGGCGACCCCGAGCGCAAGGCCGAGCTGGGTGGTGGTGACCGCGATGCCGGCCGCGGCGCCGGCGTCCGCCGGCCGGACCCGGCTCAGGATCCCGGCGGTCAGCGGCGCCACCACCAGGCCCTGTGCCAGTCCGGCGACGCCGATCAGCAGGCCGAGCGGCACGGGTTGCCATGAGGCGGGCAGTTGCGCGGCTGTGCCCATGGCGAGCACGGTCGCCGCCACCAGTGCGCTGCCGGCGACCGGCATCGGCACGGAGATCCGGTGCTGCAGCGATGCGCTGACCGACGAGCTGACGGCGAACCCGAAGCCAAGCGGGACGAACATCAGGCTGGCGCTCAACGGGTCGAAGCCCAGCCCGGTCTGCAGGTAGTAGGTGAAGACCAGGAACAGGCCGGCGTTGCCGGCAAAGTTCGCCGCCACGGTCAGCAGGCTGAGCGGCATGCCCCGGCAGACCAGCACCCGCGGCGGGAACAGCGGGTCGCGGGACCGGTCCACCAACCGGCGCTGCTGCACCACGAGCGCGCACCCACCGAACACGGCGGCCAGCCCGCACAGCCACACCCACGCCGGCCAGCCGCGGCCGGGGCCGAACACCAGCGGGGTCAGCAGCGCCGGCAGCACGACCATGGTCAGTGCGGCGCCGGCCAGGTCGAGCCGCTGGGAGCCGCCCGGCCTCGTGCGCACGATCGTCTGCCCGAGCAGCAGGATCGCAAGTCCAATGGGAACGTTGATGAGCAGTGCGGCCCGCCAGCCCAACCCGGCGATGTCCATTTGGACCAGGATCCCGCCGCCCGCGATGCCGGCGATCACGCCCAACCCGATCACCATGCCGTACAGGCCGATCGCCCGCGCCCGCTGCGCCGCGTCGTGGAACGTCGTGCGCACGATGGCCAGGACCTGGGGCGCCATGAACGCCGCCGCGGCGCCCTGCGCGAACCGCGCGGCGATCAGCAGCTCCGCGGTCGGCGCCAGCCCGCACAGCAGCGAGGTGAACGTGAACGCGGCGACGCCGCCAAGGAAGACCGGCCGGTGCCCGATCCGGTCACCGAGCCGGGCGCCGGTGACCAGGAACGCGGCGAAGGCGAGCACGTAGGCCGCGCCGACGAACTGGATCTGGTCGAACCCGGCGTGCAGGTCCGCCTGTATCGACGGGCTGGCCACGTTCACGATGAACCCGTCGACCTGGCCCATGAACGTCGCGGCCAGCGCCGTGCCGAGCCCGAGCCATTCTTTCCGACCGGCGGTCGCGGGCGGGTCCAGGATGTCGGTCATGAGGCCATCCTTGGTCGGAGGACTTCGGCAAGCGTCGTGCCGATCTGAGCGAGTGGCTTCGGTTGGGTCATGCCGTTGTGCGTGCAGGTGATCCGGACGCTGTGCAGCCACCCGTCGACGTGTGGCTCCCAGGCTGACGGCTCCGGCCAGTCCGGCGGCTTTCCCTCCGTGGCAACGAACAGCAACACGTCGCCGGTGAACCGGCCCGGCGTGTGCTCGGCGCCGATGCGGGAGTTGTTGACGAAGACCCGGTGCAGCGCGTCGAGCCGCCGCTCGTCCAGCTCGCCGAGCTGCTGGTCGAGGATCTCGGCCAGGAAGCCCTCCCTGGTCACCTGTGGACGATCGGTGCGCCACGCGGCGGGGATCGGGAACGAGTCGAGCAGGGCGAGCAGGGCGCAGTGCTCACCGGCGGCCTGCAGCTGCACCGCAATCTCGTGGGCCACGAGGCCGCCGAACGACCAGCCGAGCAGGTGGTACGGCCCGCGGGGCGCGACGGTGCGGATCCGGTTCACGCAGTCGGCGGCGACCTCGGTGACCGCCGCCGGAAGCGGCTCGTCGCCGGTGATGCCGCGGGACTGCAGGCCGTAGACCGGTTGGTCGGGGCCGAGGCTGGCGAGCAGCCCGGCGTAGGACCAGCCAAGTCCGGTGGCCGGCGCCACGCAGAACAGCGGCGGCGCGGTCCCCTTGCGCCGCAAGGGAAGCAGCACATCCAGCGAATCCTCCTCCGCCTCGCCGCCGAGCCGCTCGGCGAGCGCGGCGACCGTCGGCGCCTCGAACACCGCGCGGATTCCCAGGTTGACGCCGAACTCGGCGCGGACCCGGCCGATCAGCCGGGCCACCAGCAGGGAATGCCCGCCGAGGGAGAAGAAGTCGTCGTCGATGCCGATCTCCGGCACGCCGAGCGTCTCGCCGAACAGCGTGCAGAGCACCTGCTCGCGCGAATTTCGCGGGGGCCGCCCGGCGGCCGTCACGGCCGGATCCGGCGCGGGCAGCGCCGCGCGGTCCAGCTTGCCGTTGGCGTTGAGCGGCAGGCGGTCAAGCGTGCGGAACACGGGCGGCACCATGTAGTCCGGCAGCCGTCCGGCGAGGAATGCCCGCAGCTCCGCCGGCTCCGGACGGGAGTCACCGGTGGGCACGAGATAGGCGACCAGGCGGTCGTCGCGGACGGCCACGGCGGTCTGGCCGACCGCCGGATGTCCATTCAGGACAGCCTCGATCTCGCCGAGCTCGATCCGGAAGCCGCGGATCTTCACCTGGTCGTCGGCGCGGCCGAGGAACTCCAGGTTGCCGTCCGGCCGCCACCTGGCCAGGTCGCCGGTGCGGTACATCCGCGAGCCCGGCGGGCCGAACGGGTCGTCGAGGAAACGCTGCGCGGTCAGGTCCGGCCGGTTGTGGTAGCCGCGGGCCAGCGGCGTGCCGGCCAGGTACAGCTCGCCGACGACGCCCGGAGGCACCAGTTGCCGGGCGGCGTCCAGCACGTACGCCCTGGTGTTGGCGATCGGGCGGCCCACGATCGGCTCCGCGCTGTCGGACAGCCGGCAGAACAGCGTGTCGACCGTGCATTCGGTGGGACCGTAGAGGTTGTAGCCGGTGAGTTCGGGCGTGTCCCGCAGGGCCGCCCACAGCGCGGCGCCGGCCGCCTCGCCGCCGAGCGCCACCACGGCGGGACGGTGCCGGCCGGGCTCGAGCAGCCCGGCGGACACCAGCTCCTCGGCGTAGGTCGGGGTGATGTCCAGGAAGTCGATCCGGTTGTCCCGGATGTACTCGAGCATCAGCTCGGGCTCGCGGCGCACGTCGTCGTCGAGGAAGTGCAGCTCGTGCCCGGCGAGCATCCCGAGTAGACCTTCCCAGGACGTGTCGAACGACAGCGAGGCGGACAGCGCAAGGCGCAGCCGCGCGGAGCCGGCCGCCCGCGCGAAGATCTCGTCGCGGTGCTGGTGGAAGAGGTTGACCATCCCCCGGTGCTCGATCACCGCGCCCTTCGGGCGACCCGTGGATCCTGAGGTGTAGATGAGGCAGAGTGGGTTGTCCTGCCTGAGTTCAGCGATCCGGTCGGCGTCGGTCAGTGGCGCATCCCGGTATCCGGCAAGGAGATCCGGCTCGTCCAGCACGACGACCGGGGTGGCGCCGAGCGGTGCGGCGCCGGCGAGTCCGGCCGTGGTGACCAGGAGGACCGGCTTGCTGTCCGCCAGCATGAACTCGATGCGCTCGGCGGGATAGTCCGGGTCGATCGGCACGTAGGCGGCGCCGGCCTTGAGCACGGCCAGCAACGCGACGATCGCGTGTGATGTTCTCGGCAGCAGCAGGCCCACGTAGCGCTCGGGTCCGGCGCCGTGCTCGACAAGCAGCCGGGCCAGTTGGTTGGCCTGGCGGTCAAGCTCGGCGAACGAGAGCGCGGCGTCGCCGGCGACCAGAGCCGACGCGTCCGGGGTAAGCGCCGCCCGAGCCTCGAGCAGCTCGGGCACGGTGGCCGTCGGCAGCTCGCGGCCGGTGTCGTTCCATTCCACCAGCAGCCTGTGCCGCTCGTCGCCGACGAGCAGGTCGGCCCGAGCTACCGCCGCCGCCGGGTCGGCCGTGAGCCGCGTCAGCACGGTGAGGAACCGGTGCAGGTGCCCGGAGATCTCGTCCTCGTCGTAACAGGCGGGGTTGGCGTCGATGGTGATCCGGGTGCCGGCGCCGTCCGCGCGGTGGTAGACGTGGATCACCAGGTCCTCGACCAGCCCGGCGCTGACGTTGTGCACGGTGCCGCGGTGCCCGGCGAAGCTCAGGTCGTAGTCGAACGGCATGATGTTGATCGACGGGCCGAACAGCCTGCGGTCGCTGGCGACCAGCGTGAGGTCGCGGCGCAGCTGCTCGTAGCGGTACCGCGCGTGTGGCGCGCTGGCGCGCACCTCGGCGGCCACCCGCCGGGTCAGGTCCGCCAGGCTCGCGCCCGCGTCCACCCGGACCCGCACCGGCACCACGTTCGTCACCATGCACGGCACCCGCAGCGACTTCGTGCCGAGCCGGCACATGACCGGCAGCGCGAGCAGGACCTCCGGCGCACCGGTCATCCGGTGCAGGTACCCGGCGAAGGCCGCGATGAGCACCTCGGTCCAAACCGCACCGGCCGCGGTCGCCGCGGACCGTAGCAGCTCCATCGTGGACTGGTCGAGATCGGCGGACCGGCGGATCACGGTGCGGGACAGCGGCCCCGACCGGTTGGCGAGGACGACCGGTTCCGGCCGGTCGGCGGACCGGGCGAGCCAGAAGTCGCGGTCGGCCGCGTGCCGCTCCGACGACCGGTACGCGGCGTCCTCCTCGACCACCTCGAGCAGGGAGCCGAACCAGGAGTCCGCAGGCGCCCGGCCGGCCGCGAGCGCCGTGTACACCTCGGCGACCCTGCGCGCCACGAGGGAGAACCCGTAGCCGTCGAGCGCGATGTGGTGCACCCGGTGGTACCACAGGAAACGCCGCGGCCCGGCGCGGAACAGCGCATGCCCGAAGAGCGGGCCGCGGCCGAGGTCGACCGGATGCGTCAGGTCGTGACGCATCCATGCCTCGGCCGCGGCGACCGGATCCGGTTCGCGGCTCACGTCGGCGATGTGCATCGTCCACTGTGGAGCCTGACCGGGCAGCTGCCGCGGTCGCCCGTCCTCGCCGGTGACGAAGCGGACGTTCACGGCCTCGGTCTCGGCGACCACCCGGCGGACCGCGGCCTCGAACAACCGCTCGTCCACGGGTCCCCGGATCTCCACGTACTCGGCCGTGTTGAACGCGGGGTTGCCGTGATCGAACTGCTGGCCGGTCCAGATGCCCTCGGCGGCGGCCGACAGGGGCCAACCCCCGCCGGGCTCAGGCCGCATCCGGGACCGTCCCGGTTCGGGTGGTCAGCAGCGGCAACCAGCCATCGAGCGTCGGCCGCTCGGCGAGCTCAAGAAACGTGACCTCGGCGCCCACCGCACGCCACCGCTCGAGCAGCGTCATGAGCCGGATGGAGTCCAGCCCGATCTCGAACAGGTTCTGGTCGGCCGGAACCTCATCGAGATGCAGAACCTCCGCGACATCCGCGCGCACACGGGCCGGGGTGAGCATGGCCACCGCTAGATCTCGTCGTCGTACACGGTGACCCGGTACGACACGGCCGGCTCGGGCGTCGCGGTGTGCAGCGCGCGGTGGACCAGGCTGCGGTTGTCCCACACCAGCATGTCGCCCTTCTCGAAGGTCTGCAGGTGGATGTTCTCGTGCTGGCAGGTCGGGTCGAGCTGCCCGCTGGCCTCGAGCAGGTCGTGCAGCAGGTCCGGCCGGGAGTTCCCCTCGGAGTCCTCGATGGACGTCGTGAAACCCTCGCTGATGTACAGCATGTTCTCCCCCGTCACCGCGTGCGTCACGACCGTGGGACCGGTCACCGGCGGGGTCTTCGCGTCGATCTCCTCGAGCAGCTCGGTGACCGGGCGGTACACGTCGGAGGGGCGGATCTTGAAGTACCGCCGCACGCTCTGCGTGGCCGTGGTGTCCTTGACGGCCAGCTTCAGGTCCTCGCTCAGCGCCTCGTAGGCCGCCGCCAGGTTGATGAAGTACGTGCCCCGGTTCTTCGCCGGCACCACCTGCGGGTAGATCAGCGTGATGTCGAACGCCCGCGGCATGAACTGGTAGTCCAGGTGCCAGAACTTGCCGGTCTTCGGCACGCCGACCAGCTTGCCGTCCTGCTCCACGTTGGAGGAGACGAAGACCTCCTTGACCTCGGGGTGGTGGTACATCGGCTCGTAGTACGGCTCCACGGTCCCCAGCCGCTCACCCAGCGCTAAGAACTGCCGCGGGTTCAGGTCCTGGTTCTTCAGCACGGCGATCTTGTCGGTGTAGACGGCCTTCTTGAGGGTCGCGATGTCGTCCGCGGAAGCGGCCTCGGCGTCGAAGTCCTCGACGATGACGCCGAACTTCCCTTCGGTCTGCGGGGTAATCCTCATAGCTGCGCCCTTTCCGGGTTCGATACGCTGCCTGCCTGGGAGACAGAGTCTCATAATCTCCACCCGTCAGGTCCACAAATTACCGACCGCCGGACCCGGCAATTACCGCCGAATTCCCGGTCGGTTATCGGTCCCCGTGATGATTTACCCGATGAGCCGTGAAGAAATCATTCCGCGGGAGGGCGCGTGCGATCCGCCGAGCTTGCCGACACAGTCAACCGGCTGGCGCACCACCTGCTCCGGTCCGGAGTGGACCCGGGCCGGCGGGTCGTGAGCTGCGTGCCGCGCGGTGTCGACGCGATCGTCGTCCGGGCCGCGATCATGGCGGCCGGCGCGGTTCCCGTCCCGGTCGATCCCGGTTCCCCGGCCGAGGTTCTCGGCGAGCTGCTGGCCAGGACCGCGCCGGCAGTGATCATCGGATCGGCCGCCGCGGTGGCCGCCTGCCGGGCCGCGCTGCCGAGGAAGTCCTTCGGCGGCATCGCGCTCGACTGTCCCCGCACCCGCATGGCCATCGCGACCAGCCCGGCCACGCCATTCTCAGGAGCCGCAACATGATCCCGTTCAGCGCGCAGCCGACCGAGAAGATCGACAGCCGGGGCGGCCGGTGCATGTACGCCCAGCTGGACCACCTCCGGGCGGCGGCGCCGGCCGTGCCCGTCGAGCTGCCGGAGGGCTTCTCCGCCTGGTTGGTCACCCGGGGCGACGTCGTCCGGTTCCTGCTGACCCACCCGGGCGTCTCCCGCAACCTCAAGAGGAACGTGCCGGGCTACGAGCCGGGCGAGGTGGCGTGGCTGTCGCCGTGGGTGGACGTCGAATCCATGTCCACCGCCGAGGGTCGCGAGCACCAGCGACTGCGCAAGCTCGTCGCGCCCGCCCTCACGCCGCGGCGCATCGACGCCATGCGGCCACATCTGGAGGTCATCGCCGCCGACCTGCTCGACGAGCTGGCGGCCCGGCCGGCCGGCGAACCGGTGGACCTGCACACCGCGTACTCGCAACAGCTGCCCACCAGGATGATCTGCGACCTGTTCGGGGTTCCGGCCGACCTGCGACCGGAGGTGCTGCGCATCCTCCGCGTCGTGCTCAACACCGACGACGTCCCCGAGGAGGAGTCGGCCGCGGTGTACAACGACATGAACGTCGCGATGCGCATCCTCATCGAGGGCAAGCGTCGCGCGCCCGGCGACGACCTGACCAGCTTCCTGCTCGCCGCCAGGGTCGAGGGCGAGGCGCCGCTGTCCGAGCAGGAGCTGGTCGACATGCTCCTGCTGCTGATCGGCGGCGGCAGCCAGACCACGGTGTCGCTCATCGACCACACCGTCCGCGAGCTGCTGGCCAACCCGCGCCAGCTCGCCACCGTGCTCGCCGATCCGGCAAGGTGGACAGACGCGATCGAGGAGTCGCTGCGCGTGCACTGCCCGGTCTCGTCGCTACCCATGCGCTGGGCCAAAGAGGACATCGACCTCGGCGACGGTGTGGTGATCCGCGCCGGCGACGCCATACTGATCAACTACCTCGCGCACGGCCGCGACCCCGGGCTGCACGCGAACCCGGACGTGTACGACATCGACCGGGCGAACAAGGAGCACCTCGCCTTCGGCCTCGGCCCCCACTTCTGCCCCGGCGCCCGCCTCGCCCGCCTCGAGGCCGCCGTCGCCGTGCCCGCCCTGTTCGACCGCTTCCCCAACCTCGCCCTCGCCGTCGAACCCGAGCAGGTCGAACCCCTGCGCTCGTTCATCGCCAACGACGTCGCCGCCCTACCGGTACTCCTCCGCCACCACGCCCGCAACGCCGCGTGACACCGGAACCCGGGCCCGCAGGCCGAACCGGCCACCGTCTTCGAAACCGGCCGACAATTCCCCGCCCAGTGCGGCGAGTCGGTCGGACAGGTTGCGGATTCCGTTGCCCCAGTTGTCGTTGTCCGGGGGTTCGGTCACGCCGTCGTTGACGATGTGCAGGTGGACGGTGTCGCCGTGCCGGCGGATGGTGATCTCACAGCGCTCGCCCTTGCTGTGCCGCAGGACGTTGGTGACGCCCTCGCGGAGGACGGTGGCGAGCACGGTGCTGACCTCGGAGGGGAGGTCGCCGTAGTCGACGTCCAACCGTACGTCCAGATCGGCGGCGGCGAGCAGCGACTCGGTGGTCCGGCACTCCTCCTCGAGCGACAGCTCGTGGTAGCCGCTGGCCACCGATCGCACGTCGGCAAGGGCGTGCCGGGAGATCGCGAGCACCTCGGCCAGCTCGGTGCGGGCCCGGCTCTGGTCCACCATGATCAGCCGGTGGGCGAGCTCGCTCTTCAGCGTGATCGCCGACAGGCTCAGCCCGAGCAGGTCGTGCACGTCCCTGGCGAACCGCAACCGCTCCTCGGCGACGGCGACCTCGGCCAGCTCCCGTCGCGTTGCCCGCAGCTGGCGCACCGAGCGCGCCATCCAGGTCAACCCGAACGTCACCAGCGCGTTGTTCACGGTCAGCACGAGGTTGAACCCGATGTCCCTTGCCAGGAACGCGCCGAGGCTGACCTGCACCCACGCCGTGGCGGCCACGACCGCGACGAACACCGTCCAGCCCAGCGCCGGCCGCAGCGCCAGCAACGCGCTGCCGGCCAGGAAACCGGGCAGCCCGGTCCACGGCACCTGGATGTACAGCAGCGGGACGTACACCAGCAGGGCCTGGGCGGCCAGCAACGCGTAGCTCGCCCGCGGGCGCAACCGCACGCCCGGCCGGCTGAAGTAGGCCAGTTGCAGGAACAGCACGGGAATCAGCGATGCGAGGCCCACCGCGACCGGGCCCGGCGCCGTGGTCTCGTAGACCAGGCGGACCACGGCCTGGGCGGCGAAGCCGCACAGCACCGCGACCACCAGCGCGCCGGCCAGCTTGGTGGCGATCCGCGGGACGGACTCGGTCAGCTCGGCGACCTCGTCCTCGGCCGGCGACCCCGCCGTCACCGGCAGCGTCACGTGCAGCCGGAACCGCCAACCACTGCCGGACCCGACGGTGAGCGTGCCCCCGGCCCGCGCCACCAGCACCGCGAGGTTGTCGAACCCGTCCCGGGCGCCGGACTCCGGCGACGACGAGCCGCCCCCGTCGTGGATGATGTCGAGCACGACCAGATCGTCCTGCTGCCGCAGGCTGATCTCGCACTGCCGCACCTCCTCGTGCCGCAGCACGTCGGCCACCCCCACCCGCAGCACGGCGGCCAGCATCGTGCGGACCTGCGGGGACAACCCGCGATGGTCCAGCTGCATCCGAAACTCCACATTGGATGCCGCGAGCATCGACTCCAGCGACCGGGTCTCCTCGTCCAGCGACATCTCCCGGTAGACCCGGGCCACCGACCGCACGTCTGCCAGCGTCCGCCGGGAGATCCCGAGGATCTCCGACAGCTCCCGTTTGGCTCGCTCCGGATTGCGCTGCAGCAACCGAAGCGCGAGCTCCCCCTTCGGCGCGATCGCCGACAGGCTCAACCCGAGCAGGTCGTGCAGGTCCCTGGCGAACCGCAGGCGCTCGTGCGCGACCGCCGTGGCGGCCAGCTCGTTGCGTGCGTCGTGCAACTCGGTGATCAACCGGGCCAGCCGGGTCAACCCGTATACGTACAGGCCCACGACGATTCCGCCCAGGACGCCGTAGACGACGTCGAGCGGCTGCGGGCCGAACGGGAACCGCGCCAACGTCCCGCCGACCAGGACGGCGGCGAACCCCAACCACGCCACCGCGGGCGGGAAGACCAGCAGCACCGTGCCGGCCACGAAGGCCGGCTGGCCGACCCAGGCGACCCCGAACTGGAGCAGCGGCAGGAAGCCGAGGCAGACCTGCACCGCCAGCGCGGCGTAGGCCTGCGGTGAGCGCAGGTTCGTGCCCGGCCGGCCGAAGTAGAAGTACTGCAGGCCAAGCAGGCCGGCCAGGTAGACGGTGGCCAGTGCCGTCTCACCGAGACTCTTGCCCGACGCCTGCACGAAAAGCAGGGCAACCAGGCCGAAGCCGGAGAAGACCACGGCGACGATCGCCCTGGCCAACGCGGGTGCGATGAGCGCACCCCGGTCCTCGCCGCGGTCGTCGCCGTCGTCCCCGGTGCGCCGGGCGGACCCGGCCGGGTCCGTTGTGGCCACCGAGGACACCATGCTTGCCTCGCTTCAATGATCAGAGGCCCGGATTATAGGTTGCCGATCGGTCTCACTTGATCACATCGGTCACATGAACATCGGGATCGAGTTCAGGTTCTCGTACGGAGTAGGCTCGCGCAGCCGGCCGAGACGGACCGGGACCTCGTGGAGCCGCCCCGGACCCAGCCGCGCCCAGAAGTGCCGCATCCCTGGGACGATCACCTTGACCACGGGCAGGCCGATGTCCGGCCGGGTCTGGTCGAGCACGAGCAGCTCCATGCCGAGCGACTCGACCTTCGACTGCAGGACGGCGACGTCCTCGAGGAGATCCGGCCGCACCACGTAGCCGTAATCCCTCGGGCCCCGCCGGCGCGACACCGGGTCGGGCACCAGATAGGGATGGTCGGCGAGCGTCGCGCTCCGCAGCCAACCGGCCATGTCCGGGTCGTCGCACCGGTAGGCCCCTTCCGATGTGGCCGCGAGCAGCACCGGCATCATCTGGTTCAGCTCGGTCAACGCCCGCCGCAGCGCAAGGCGCGGATCGAGGTGCGCCCCGAAGCCGAGCATGATCTCCTCGGGGGAACGGTCGGCGCGCCGGGACAGCGCCACCATCACCGGGACGTCGAAGTCCGAGGTGAGGTCGAGAACCCAGACCTCGCGCCCCAGTCCCGCGTAGACACCGCGCAGCTCGTCGGTCCACGGGTCGCCGAACGCGTCGAGATCGACTCCCGGCGCGCGGGTGCGGTTGTACCACCACAGCGCCACCGCGTCCCGCTCGATCAGCTCGAGCAGGCCCTGCAGCACGGCATCCTCGAGGCTGCTGCCGGCGGCGTTGCCGTTGGAGTCGGCGTGCAGGTAGTGCGGCCCGGGTTCCTCGGGCGCGCAGTAGTAGAGCAGTCCCGTCGGCAGCAACCGGTGGCGGCCCTCGGTGAACGACCACACCGGGGTCCAGTTCATGATCGCGTCCTCGTCGAACGGCGCGCAGACGTGCTGGAACGGCCCGTGCGCGGCGTTCCATTCGACCCGGGTGCGGTACTGCCGCTCGTCGTAGAGCATGCACGTGTTGGGGTGGATGGCCCGCTCGCCGAGCGAGCGCAGGCTGCCGCGGATCCGCTCCTCGTCCCCCCGGAAGTTGCCGCAGTGCCGCTCGATCGCCTCGCACAGCGCGCTGGCCTCGGCGTGCAGGGCGGTGGTTCCCTTGCCGCCGTTCTCCATTCGCATGGTGGCGCGCAGCGTGCTGAGGTTGCTCACCCGCGCCGCCACGTTCGGGCCGGAGCGGAACGACTGGAAGAACTCCGGCCCGTGCTCGTCCCGCCGGATCTCCTTCACCACACCGGTCACCGGGCTGATCAGGTGCCGGTACCTGGCCAGCACCTGCTCCGGGGTGAGCGAGCGATGCCCGCCGCCGCTGTAGGAGGCCTTACGCCGCGACGTCAGCACGACCGGGCGGTGGGCCTGCTCGCGCATCAGCGCCGGGTTGCCGCAGGCCGTGCACTGCGGGTAGGGGCGCAGCTCGTGATGCTCTCCGCGCAGCTCGAGGCTGTCGAACGTCAAGACGCGGCGCTGGTTCGGGTGGCGGTAGCCGGCCAGCCACTTCGTCGCCTCCAGCGCGACCATGTCCAGGGCCATGGCACTCAGCGCCGGGACGGCCGCGGCCGGGCTGGGCGCCGGGCCGCGCCGGCCGAGTGCCCGCTGGGCCACCGCTTCCGCGTTGCGGTGCGTCCACAGGCGCACGGCAAGGCAGTTCCAGCAGCCGGGCTCGGGTGGTTGGAACACCGGCCCGAGCCAGAGCGTGGCGCCGACCGGCTTGGCCAGCAGCCAGGTCCGGTTGGCCGCCCGGTGCACGGCGTCGATCTCGGCCAGCTCCGGGTTGAGATAGTCGTCGCACAGCACCACGGTCAGCGCGGCCGCCGGTTCCGGATCCCCCTCGGTGGCCACGGTCAACCCGGCCGCTCCCATGGTGCTGCGCGCGGGTTCGAGGTCGACGTTGCCCACCGCGAGCAGCCGCAGCGTCCGGGTGGAGATGCCGGTGACCGCCGCGGCGGAGTCGATTCCGCTTGCGTCCCAGTAGACGAGCGCGCGCTCGTCCACCGGGCTCGCGACGGGCGCGTGCAGGACGACAAGGCCCGCCTCGGCCAGACGCCGGATCAGGCCGGCGACCTGCTCCGGTGTCAGGCCGCCGGGCATGGCGTCCAGCACGGTGGCGATGTTCCGGGTACCGTCCAGCAGTGCCGCGAGGGACTCGACGCGTGAGCCCTTCAGCACCGTCACGCCGCGCTCGGAAAACAGATACGCGCCCTCGCCGGCCGACACTTCGGCACGCAGGTGCCGCTTGAAGCCGACCAGCGATGCTGCTCCGGCCCCGGTGTTCATCACGCGGCTCGCTCGAGTGCGAAGCTCGCTCCGACGATACAGTCGGTCGAGGGGGTGAGCATCGCACCCCGCGGATTGGTCCACTGGTCGAACCGATCGATCGCCAGCTCTACCGTGTTGCCCGGCCGCTCATCGGCATAGCCGAGCCTGGCTAACAGTTGGGTCACCTTGGTGACTGGCTGCGCATCCTCGTTCACACCGAACGACATGATTTGAACTCCCTTTGAGTTACAGTCGAGCCCATTGGCGATGGTGGAATCGTGCGCCGCGCGGCGCCGTCACAGCCAGTGCCCGGCTCACCGGCACAACATGCATTCTTCATGCAGTAGACGGGACTGCCCCACACCGCTTCGTGACCCGGTCACTGTCGAATGGAACGGCTGTCTGGAAGGGTTGTTGCGGTGGATGGCGGCAGCGAGGACAGCCTGGCCGACCGGACCCGGCGAGTGCTTGCCGAGGCCGGATATCTGACCATCGCCACCGTGTCGGCGGACGGCACGCCGTGGTCGGCCGTGCTGCAGTACGCGTGGCTGCCCGATCCGCTGCGGTTGCTGTTCGGATCGGCCGTCCAATCCCGGCACAGCCGGCACATCGCGGCCCGGCCGCGGGTCGGCGGAGCGCTGTTCGTGACCGGCGAATCCCTCACGTCGGTCGACGGCGCCCAGTTTACCGGCCGGTGCGCCGAGCTGACCGCCGACGAGGTGCGCCGCTTCCACGCCACCTTCTACGACGCCGTGCTCCCCGATCCGCAGTCGCGTGCACAGTGGACACTGCCGCCGGCGGCGTTGCTGCCGCCGGCCGACCACCGGCTGTACCTGATCGAGGTCGAGCGCTGGTGGCTGGTCGACACCCGCACCTGGGCACACGACCGGATCGACCGCCGGATCGAGATGCCGTTGGCGGAGCTGAAGGTTGCCTGATGTCAGGCCTCGTCGAGTCCCTCGGCCATGGTCGCCCAGAACGCGGCCTCGTAGGCGCTGACCATCCGTGCCGTCCGCACGGCGTCATCGGGATTCTCGCCGAGGGCCAGTCCCGCCGCCACGGTGGCCTCGGCCGCGTCCAGCAGGCTCTGCGGGGTCTCGGCGAAGAACCGGAAATGGCCGACGGCGTTTTCGGAGAATCCGTACCGCGACCGCAACGCGTCGGCAACGCGGGCGTAGGTCGCTCCGGATTCCGTCACGTTGGCCAGCAAGGCCAGCGCGACCGCGCTGCTGGCGCCGAACAGCGCGGTCTGGGTCAGGTACGCCGGGTACGCCTGGGCGAGCGGCCGCGGCTCGTAGGCCCGCAGCTCCGGCTCCCCCAACCCCATCGCCGCGGCGAAGTCCAGCAGCAGGCGCAGGGCCTGCGCCTCACCCTCGGCCATCGCGAGAAACAGGTCTCCGGCAGGAGGTTCGGCGAAGCGGGAGGCGAGCAGAGCGAAGCTGCGCCGGTCGCTGCCGACGAGCCGGTACAGCTCCCCGGCCAGCCGGCGAAGCCGCTCGGCCGGCGCCGCGCCGTTTTCGAGCAGGTCGAGGAAGCGGTTGCCTTCCGCTTGCTTCGAGATTTCCGCCTGCGCGCGCTCAACCAGTTGCGCCACAACGTGATCCATCAGCCCATAGCAGCACTGGATCCGAGGGAAGTCCAGGCGTGCGAGTCGACGTAGAGCGCGCGGCCAGCGGAGCACCAGGATTTGTTGCCACGCTCGGGAGGTGTGCCGGGATGCGTGCCCCCTTGCCACGGATACCCCCACCTGGTATACAGGTCATATACCCATGGGGGGTATATCTCCACTGCTAGCGCCGCGAAGGAGAGTGCGATGACTTCCGCGAATGCGTCTGCCGGACCGCGGGCCGGACGCCGGGAGTGGCTGGGGCTGGGCCTGCTGGTGCTTCCCTCGATGCTGCTGTTCATGATGCTCACGATCCTGTTCCTGGCGATCCCGCACCTGGCCGCCGACCTGGCGCCGAGCAGCACGCAGCTGCTGTGGATCCTGGACATTTACGGCTTCCTGATGGCCGGTTTCCTTGTCGCCATGGGCACTCTGGCCGACCGGATCGGCCGCCGCCGGCTGCTGACGATCGGCGCCGCCGTGTTCGGCGTCGCGTCGGTGTTCGCCGCCCTCACCGACGATCCGTCGATGATGATCTTCTGGCGGGCCGTGCTGGGCGTCGCGGCCGCCACCGTCGTGCCGGCGACCCTCGGCCTGATCTTCACCATGTTCCTCGACCCCAAGCAGCGCGGCGTCGCGATCGGCGCCTGGGCCGGCGGCATCTCCGCCGGTGTGGCGCTCGGCCCGCTGGTCGGTGGGCTCCTGGTGGAGGCGTTCTCGTGGCGGGCGAGCTTCCTGGTCGCGGTGCCGGTGATGGCCGTCGTGGTGATCGGCGCGCCGCTGCTGCTGCCCCGGCAACGCGACCCGAACGCCGGCCGGCTGGACCTGCTCAGCGTGCTGCTCCTGCTCGCCACCGTGCTTCCGTTCATCTACGGGGTCAAGGCGCTGGCCAAGGACGACTCGCTCGGCATCGCGCTCGCGACGATCGCGGCGGGGGTGGCGTTCGGCGCCGCCTTCGTCGTCCGCCAGCTGCGCTCCGCCACCCCGCTGCTGGACGTACGGCTGTTCGCCAACCGCACGGTCAGCGGGGCGCTGGGGGTGTTCATCCTGGCCGCGGCCGCGCTGGGCGGCATGTACCTGCTGATCACGCAGTACCTGCAGCTCGTCGCCGACCTTTCGCCGCTGGAGACCGGGTTCGCGATCCTGCCCGCCGCGGTCCTGCTGGTCATCGTGTCGATGATCTCCCCGATCCTGGCGCGGCGGGTGCGGCCCGGGTACATCATCGCCACCGGCCTTACCGTGCAGGTGATCGGCTACCTGATGCTCACCCGGGTGGACAGCGCCACCGGGCTGCCGCTGCTGATCGCGGGGTTCATCGTGCTCTACCCGGCCGTCAACCCGGCCATGGCGCTGACCACCGACCTGGTCGTGGGCTCGGTCCCACCCGAGAAGGCGGGCGCCGCCTCCGGCCTGAGCACCACCGCGAACGACCTTGGCATCTCCCTTGGCATCGCGCTCATCGGCAGCATCGGCGTGGCCAGCTACCGCGGCGCCGTCACGCTTCCCTCGGGGTTGCCGGCGGACCTGGCCACGACGGCAACGGACAGCATCGACGGCGCCGTCGCCGTGGCCGCGGCACTGCCCGCCGAGCTGGGCGCGGCCGTGCTGGAACCGGCCCGCGCGGCCTTCACCAGCGGGCTCAACCTCGGCGCGGTGGTGGCGGCGGTGGTCGCCGCCGCGGGCGCGGTCCTCGCGGCGGTCCGGCTCCGCCACGTCCCACCCACCGGCTCGGCGGCGTCCGAGCGGGAGCCCGAGCCGGCACCGGCCGAAGTGGACGCGGCATAAGGGAAACCGGCTCGACGGCGGGAGACGGCAGTGGACATCGCGAGCTTCGGCAGGGAACTGTTCTTCGGCCGGCTCCGGATCGACCTCCTCGACCCGCCGTCGGGCTTTCCTCGGCTCGACGAGGAAAGCGAGGCGTTCCTGGAGCGGCTGCGCACGTTCTGCGCGGAGAAGGTCGACTCCCGGCTGATCGAGCGGGAGGCCCGGATCCCGGATGAGGTGATCAACGGCCTGAAGGACATCGGGGCGTTCTGTATCAAGATTCCCGAGGAGTTCGGGGGGCTCGGCCTGCCGGGCGTCTGCTACCACCGGGCGCTGATGATCGTCGGCACCGTCCACTCGGCACTCAGCGAGCTGCTCGCCGCGCACCAGGCCATCGGCCTGCCCCAGCCGATCACGCTGTTCGGCACCGAGGAGCAGAAGCGCGAGTTCCTCCCCCGGTGCGTGCGGGAGATCTCCGCGTTCGTCCTCACCGAGCCGGACATCGGCAACGACCCGTTCCGGATGCACACCACGGCGGTGCCGGTCGGGGACGGCTACCTGCTCAACGGCGTGAAGTCGTGGGCAACCAACGGGGTTCTCGCCGACCTCCTGGTCGTCATGGCCATGGTGCCCGACTCTCCGGGTGCCGGCGGCATGACCGCGTTCGTGGTCGACGCCCGCGCCGCCGGGGTCACGGTGGAGCACCGCGGTTCGTTCCTCGGCCTGCGCGGCCTCGAGAACGGGGTCGTCCGGCTGCACGACGTCGTGGTGCCGGCCGGCAACCGGATCGGCGCCGAGGGTTCCGGCCTGGAGATCGCGCTCGCCGCGCAGGACACCGGCCGGCTCTCGCTGCCCGCGGTGTGCGCCGCCGCGGCCAAGTGGAGCCTGAAGATCGCCCGGGAGTGGTCGCGGGTCCGGGTGCAGTGGGGCCGGCCGATCGGCGAGCACGAGGCGGTGGCCGGCAAGATCGCGTTCATCGCCGCGACCGCGTTCGCCCTGGAGGCCATGGTCGAGGTGTCCGGCTGGCGGGCCGACACCGGCCGGTTCGACACCCGCACGGAGGCGGAGCTGGCCAAGCTGTACGCCTCGGAGCAGGCCTGGCTGATCGCCGACGAGCTGGTGCAGATCCGCGGCGGCCGTGGCTACGAGACCGCCGAATCGGCGGCGGCGCGCGGCGAGCGCGGCGTCCCGGTCGAGCAGCTGCTGCGCGACCTGCGGATCGGCCGGATCTTCGACGGCTCCAGCGAGGCCCTGCGGGTGTTCATCGCCCAGGACGCCATGGCCGCCGACCCGGTCCGCGGGTCCGCGCCGGAGCCGGGGTACGCCGGCTTCGGCCCGCTGGCCCCGCACCTGCGGTTCGCCGACCAGGCCAGCCGCACGCTCGCCGGCCAGCTCGACCGCGGCCGGTCCCGCTGGCCGGCCGAGATCGACGACCGGCAGCTGTTCCTCGGCCGAATCGTCGACATCGCCGCCGAGCTCTACGCGATGAGCGCCAGCTGCGTCTACGCCAGGGCCCGCTCCGACCACCACGACGCCGCCACCGACCTCGCCGACGCGTTCTGCCGGCAGGCCCGCCGCCGGGTGGCCGAGCTGTTCAACCGCTTGTGGCACAACACCGACGAGCCCGACACCGCCCTCGCGAGGGCGGTCCTCGCCGACCGGTACACCTGGCTGGAAGCGGGCATCCTCGACCCCTCGATCGAGGGCCCGTGGATCGCCGACCCCACCCCCGGCCCATCCCGACGCCCGAACCTCCACCGCACCGTCTGACCCCACACCTGTGGACAACCACCCCGCCCACCTGTGGACAATCCCCACCTCAAGATCATCCGCAATTCCTCACCGGTAAACTGCCCACGAACCCACCCCCCACCCCAGATCGGGGTGGGGGCTGAGTAGGGGTATGGGGGAGATCAACTGGAGGGGAAGATCAACTGCGGGGTCGGCGGAGCCCGGCTAGGCCGGGCGGGTTTCGATGATGGAGAGCGGGCCGGCGGCTCTGAGGGCGACGGACTTCACGGCGAAGCCGGTTTCGGCGAGCAGGGTGCGGAAGTGGGCCTCGGTGCGCTCGCGGCCGCCGGAGTTGACGAGCATGTTCACGTCGGTGAAGAACATGATCGGGTCGCCGGGGGCCGCGCGTTCGGGGAGGAGGGAGCCGACGATCAACAGGGTGGCCGTGGGGGGCATGTGGGCGCGGCAGGTGCGCAGGATCGCCTTGGCCGGCTCGTCGTCCCAGTCCTGGAAGACGCTCTTGATGAGGTACAGGTCGCCGTTGGCGGGGATCGACTCGAAGAAGTCGCCGGCGACGGCCTCGGCGCGGTCGGCGAGGCCGGCGTCGGCGAGGACGCCGTCGGCCTGGGCCACCCCGCTCGGGCTGTCGAAGACGATGCCCTTCAGGTGCGGGTTGGCGCGGAGGATGGCCGAGATGAGCGTACCGTCGCCGCCGCCGACGTCGACCACCGTGGTGACGTCCGAGAAGTCGTAGGCCGCGGCGATCTGGCCGGCCGAGAGCCGCGCCTCCTGGCTCATCGCCTGGTTGAACAGCGCGGACAGCTCGGGGTTGTCGGCGAGGTAGGCGTAGATGTTGGCGCCGAAGACGTGGTCCCAGCCGGACTCGCCGGTGCGCACGGAGTGCCCGAGCCCGAGCCAGGCGCGGAAATGCGACTCGTGGCAGAACATTCGGGTGAACGCGTAGAGCGAGTCGGGCGAGTCGGAGCGCAGCAGGTCGCCGATCTCGGTCAGGCCGAACCGGCCGGGCGCCGGCTCCGTGGTGATCCCGACCGCCGCGAGCAGCCGCAGCAGCCGGCGCAGCGAGGGCTCGTGCGTGCCGGTTTCCCTTGCCAGCTCGGCACTCGTGCACACCCCACCGTGGATGCGGTCGGCGATCTCGAGCTCAGCCGCGAGGCCGAGCGCGTGCGCGGTCATGTACCCGCCGATCCGCTCGATCAGCGCGGCGCGGTTGCGCATCTTCTCGCTGGACATCAGGCGCACCTTTCCCTGAGTTGGTGGCGAACCCAGACGTTGGGTTCGATGTAGACGGCGTGGTCGTGCTCGACGCTGACCTCGACGGGGTTCAGCGCTCCCGGCACCGTGACCGGTCCGCTGGTGTCGAACGGCAGGCCGGTCCAGCCGCGCCACTGGGCAAGGCTTCCGGAGATCGTCATCGACACCGGGCAGATCTTGAGGATCCGCCCGCCCTCCCGGACGTGCACGCGCAGCCAGGGATCGCTTGGCAGCCCGTCCGGACGGGTGCGCGCGACGTACTCGGCCATCGGCACGAGCGGCTCGAGATGCTTGTGGCTGGGCCGAACCGGCACGACCACGTCGGTGTAGCCGGCGCGGCGGGCGTTGTCGGCGAGCGCGGCGAGGGTGTACCCGGACAGGTTGCGGGCCCGCTGCCCGGGCACCACGGCGACCTCGAGCGCGCACAGGGTGGTGAGCTCGGCGCCGGCGTGGGTGTCGAGCAGGCTCTGCCGCAGCATCTCGTCCCAGCCGGTGTCGGGCAGGCTGCCCGGCTCACCGTCCCAGGCGAACGGCACGCTCACCGCCCGTGCGACGGCCTCGTCGCCGTCGAGCACGAGCAGCTGGTGCCGGGCGTGCCGGTCGAAGGCCCAGGTGATCAGCACCGGCTCGGGCCGGATGTACTCCGGCCAGTGCGCCTCCATGGTGAGGATGGCGTCCCTGAGGTCGGGCCGGTCGGCGAGGGTGACGACGCGAAGGTCCATCTCAGGCCGCCAGCCTGCGGGCCGGCCGCGGGTCGGCGGGCAGCGCGCCGCCGGCCCCGGCATGGGTCGCCAGCAGCTCGAGGTAGCTCTCCCTGGCGATGGGGCACGCGCCGAGGAGCTTGGCGTGGTCGCCGTCGTGCTGCACGTCGACGGCGATCCCGCCGCTCTCGGCGAAGCGCCGCACCAGGTCGACGACCGCGACCTTGCCCGCGCCGCTGCGCAGGGTGAACTGCGAGTCGGCGCTGAACACCCCGCCGATCCGCACGCCGAAGGTGCCGCCGACGAGGTCGTCGCCGTCCCAGACCTCGACGCTGTGCGCGTGCCCGGATTCGTGCAGCCGGCACAGGCTGGCGACCAGGTCGTCGGTCAGCCACCGCGGTTCCCGGCCGGCCCGGCAGTTGCGCACCACCCGCTCGAAGCACGTGTCGACGGTCGTGGTCCAGTCCACCTTGTTGCGCAGCTGCTGGCGCAGGCTGCGCTGGATCCGCGCGGAGCGGACCGGGATGACCGGCCGGGGGTCGGGCGAGCACCAGGCGACCGCGTACGGGTCGGCGCCGCCGTCGAGCACCGTGATCTGCCCGGCGGCGATCCCGATCTCGGCGGTGATCTCGTGCAGGAGGCGCTGCTCCTCGGTGTCGGCCGGGAACGGGTACAAGCCGTGCCGGTAGGCCTCGAGCAGCGTCGCCGGGGACAGGTCGTCGTGGAACGCGACCGGCCCGTCGGCGGCGGCGCCGGACAGGTCGAGGGATTCCCATGGGGTCGTGACGCTCGTGGCGGGTCGGTTCATCGTGGCGCTCGCAGGAAGTCGATGGCGGTCAGGTAGCGGATGTAGCGGTCGAGCATCTCGGTGTCGACCGGCGGGATCTCGATCCCGCTGCCGCGGAGAGCTCTGTCCACATTGGTCCGGGTGAACACCGGGAACGTGGTCTCCAGGTACATCTCCGCGACGCTTATCTGGCCGGTCGCGCACCGGTCGATGAACAGCGGCGCGAACGGCGTCATGGGGTGGTCCGGCTGCTCCACGGCGATCTTGACCAGCTGGTCGAGCCACTGGCTCCAGGACACCTCCCGGATCGGATAACCGTGCGCGCGCAACCGATCCGTGAGCTCGGCGACGTTGACCTTGCCGGGATTGGTCAGGTGGTAGACTTCGCCGGCCGGCAGCGCGCTCGCGGCGATGTGCGCCACCGCGGCCGCGAACCGGTCCACCGGCGTGTAGTCGAGCGGGAGCTCGGCGACCGGTGCGGTGCCGGTGTCGACGATGAACCGCTTCATCGCGCACATCTCCGTCGCGGTGTTCCACGCGCCGGTCACGCAGTCGCCGGAGATGTCGGCGGCCCGGTATACGGCCACCGGCAGGCCCTTGCGCGACGCGTTCTTCAGCAGCGCCTCGGCCACCCACTTGCTTTCCACGTAGCCGACCGACAGGTGGTCGGCGTAGGCGGCCGGGGTGTCCTCGCTCACCTGCCGCACCCCGGCCGTCCCGAACCCGGCGATCACCGCCATCGTGGAGGTGAAGTGCACCGGGATGTTGCGGTACCGGCCGGCCATCCGGATGACCTCCCGGGTTCCGTCCACATTGGCCGGACGCATGTGCGAGTACGGGTAGATGAAGTTGACCAGCCCGCCGGGATGGTGGATGACGTCGACGATGCCGGCCAGCCGGTCGAACTCCACTTCGGACAGCCCGAGCAGCGGCTTGGCCAGGTCGCCGGCCAGCGGAACGATGCGGCCGGTCGCGTGGTAGCCGGCCAGGTCGTCGCGCAGGAAATGCGTGGCGTTGGCCTGGATGCGCCGCAGCGCCTCGTCGCGCTCGTCGGCCCGCACCAGGCAGTGCACCACCGCGTCGGTGCTGGCCAGCAGCTCGCGCAGCAGGTAGATGCCGAGGAAACCGGTGGCGCCGGTGAGCAGGATGTGCGCCGGGTCGTGCCAACGCGGCGGATCGGTCACCGACCGGGCGATCGGGACGTCCAGCTCCGCCTCGGCGTCGAAGTCCACCCGCTTCCTGGTGTCGTCGCCGTCGAGCGTTCCCGCCCGTGCGGCCTGGACTGCGTTGGCGAAGCTGCGCAGTGTCGCGTCCTCGAGCAGCAGCCGGATCAGCGGGCGCACCTGGGTGATCAGCACGCCGAAGGTGGCGCGGACCTTGGCGAGCAGCTCGGCCGCCAGGATCGAGTTGCCGCCGAGGTCGAAGAAGTTGTCCGTCGGGTTGACCCGGTCCACCTTGAGCACCTGGCGCCAGAGCCTGGACACGCCGCGCTCCACAAGGGAGGTCGGCGCGACCAGCGTGGTCGGCGGGTCGGCCGCCGCGTCCGCCGCGGCCGCCGGCTCGGTGACCGGCGCGGGCAGGGCCTCGAGATCGACCTTTCCGATGGGCGTCAGCGGCATCTCGGGCAACCGCACGAACGACGTCGGCACCATGTATGCGGGCAGGTACCGGCCGACGAACTCGCGCAGCTCCCGGCCGGACAGCGAGTCCGAGACATGGCCGGGCATCGTGTAGTAGGCGGCCAGCCGCGACTGCCCGTTGCGCTCGTAGGCCTTCACCGCGACGTGGGCGATCAGGTCGTGCGCGGCGAGGGTCGCCTCGATCTCGCCCGGCTCGACGCGGAAACCGCGGATCTTGACCTGCCGGTCGGCCCGGCCGACGATCTCCAGGTTCCCCTCGCGCGTCCAGCCGCCGAGATCTCCCGTGCGGTACATGCGTTTCCCGGGCAGGAACGCGAACGGATCCGGCTGGAACCGCGCGCGGCCGGACACCTCCTCGGAGAGGTATCCGCGGGCCACGCCGGGGCCGCCGATGTAGACCTCGCCGCGCTCCCCCGGCGCGGCCGGCCGAAGCTCCTCGTCGAGAACGTAGACGAAGGTGCCCGGCAGCGGCTGGCCGACCGGGGCCGCGCCGCGCTCCGGCAGCACCTCCTCGGTGAGCTCCATGGTGCACGAGGTGATCGTGGTCTCGGTGAGCCCGTAGGCGTTGACCAGCCGCACATCGGGCAGCAGCCGCAGCGCGGTCCGGCAGTCCTCGGCCCGCATCGCGTCGCCGCCGACGATCATCAGCCGCACCGGCAGGTCGCTGGGATTGCCGGCGAACTCCGACAGGAAGCTGCGCCAGTAGGCCGGGGTCAGGTCCATCACCGTGACGCCGTGCCGCCGCAACCGGTCGGCCAGCTCGCTCGGCGCCCAGGCCAGGTCGGGCAGCACGAGCGTCGCGCCGGCCAGCAGGGTGATCATGATCTGCTCGATGGAGGTGTCGAACGACAGCGCGGCGAACTGGAGAACCCGGTCGGCCCGGGTGATCCCGTACCGGTCGGTGACCGCGCCGCACAGGTAGCTCAGCGAGTCGTGGGCGACCGCGACACCCTTGGGCGCTCCGGTCGATCCCGAGGTGTAGATGATGTAGGCGACGTCCTCGCCGTCCGCCGCGGCCTCGGGCGCCACCGTCGGGCAGCCGGCGACCGCGCCGGCGTCCGGGGTCACGGCCAGCACCGGAAGATCGGCGAAGCGCGGGTGGTCGCGCTCGTGCGCGATGACGGTCGCGCAGCCGGTCTCCTTGACGAACGTCGCGATGCGACCGCCGGGCGCGCCGGGTTCCACCGGAAGGTACGCCGCGCCCGCCGTCAGGGTGGCGAGCAGGCCGACGATCGTGTCGATTGACCGTTCCAAGTGGACCATGACCACCGAGCCCGGCCCGGCTCCGCCCTGGCGCAGGAAGTGTGCCAGCTGGTTGGCGCGGCGCCCCAGCTCGGCGTAGCTGATCTGCTGATCTCCGCACACCACCGCGATTCCGTCGGGTTGCGCGGCGGCGCGTGCGGCGAACTGTTCGTGGACAAGCGGCTGCCTGCAAGCGTTCATGGAGTTCCCCGTAGCTTGAGCCTCTTTCGGGAGATGACTCAACCGTACGAACGCCCCTCGACCTTCGGTCGCAGCCCGCTGGCATCCGAATGGCGCCACGGGTTTTCTTCACATCCGGACGTGAATCCCTCCCGGCCGCGGCTGAAATCCGCATGACCGGCCAATGACCGCATCATGGTCGCCGTTGGGCGGCGCTTGGGTAGCTTTGAGGCAGGATCCCAGCCAGCTCATGATCGGAGACGTGTGCCATGACCGAGATCCGCCCAGCGGTCGCGACGAAGACCCGCACCATGCCCGGACGCCGATTCTGGCTCCACTTCCTGGAGATGGTCGTGGCCATGGTCGTCGGCATGATCGCCCTGGCCCCGGTCTGGGATCTGGCCGTCGACGCCCTCGGCTGGTCCGACCTGTTCGACCGGCCCGACCTGGCCGCCCTGGTGATGGCCACCAACATGACCATCGCCATGACCCTGCTGATGCGCTACCACCGGCACGGCTGGGTCCCGTGCGCCGAGATGGCCGCCGCGATGTACATCCCCTTCGTGGTGCTCTTCCCGCCGCTGTGGGCCGGACTCCTCAGCGGCATGACCCTGATGATCGTCGGCCACATCCTGATGCTCCCCGCCATGCTCGCCGTCATGCTCTGGCGCCGCGAGGAGTACAGCATGGACCACCGCGCCCACCGCTCGCAGAGGTAACTGGCCGGTGGTGGAGCGGAACCGGAGGCGGGGTTTGCGCGCCTCCGGTTCCGGGCCGGGTGGCCGCCGGGCGCTGGGTGATCAGGTTGCCCAGGCCTGGAAGCGGCGGAGGCGGAGGCTGTTGGAGACGACGAACACGGAGCTGCCGGCCATGATCAGGCCGGCGAGCATGGGGTTGAGCAGGCCGAGCGCGGCCAGCGGCAGGGCGGCGACGTTGTAGGCGAAGGCCCAGAACAGGTTGCCCTTGATGGTGCCGAGGGTGCGGCGGGACAGCCGGATGGCGTCGGCGGCGGCGCGCAG
>NZ_DASZCQ010000134.1:0-33459 GCF_035942955.1 Actinophytocola sp.
GTCACCGGCCGCACCCGGACGACGCCGACGCGGTGATCATGCTGGCCCCGGTGCCGTTCGACGACGTGCTCGCCGCGCACCGCGCGGGCCGGCGGATGCCGCGGAAGAGCACGTTCTTCACCCCGAAGCCGCGCAGCGGGCTCGTACTCGCGGATCTGCGGTGAGCGTTCTACTGTCGACGGATGACCGACCGAACCAAGTACCTCCTCGACGAGTCCGAGATGCCGACGGCCTGGTACAACATCGTGCCCGACCTGCCGGCGCCGCCGCCTCCGCCGCTGCACCCGGGCACCGGGCAGCCGGTCGGCCCCGACGACCTCGCGCCGCTGTTCCCGCAGGCGCTGATCATGCAGGAGGTGAGCGGCGACCGGCACGTCGACATCCCCGGCGAGGTGCTCGACGTGTACCGGCTGTGGCGGCCGTCCCCGCTGTTTCGGGCCCGCCGCCTCGAGCGCGCGCTCGACACCCCGGCGCGGATCTACTACAAGTACGAGGGCGTCAGCCCGGTCGGCTCGCACAAGGCGAACACCGCGGTGCCGCAGGCCTTCTACAACGCGGCGGAGGGCGTCACCAAGCTCACCACCGAGACCGGCGCCGGGCAGTGGGGCAGCGCGCTGGCGTTCGCCTGCTCGGTGTTCGGAGTGGACTGTGAGGTGTGGCAGGTCCGGGCGTCCTACGACCAGAAGCCGTACCGCAAGATCATGATGGAGACGTACGGCGCGGTCGTGCACCCCAGCCCGTCCGACATCACCAACTCCGGGCGCGCCGTGCTCGCCGAGCACCCGGACTCCACCGGCAGCCTGGGCATCGCGATCAGCGAGGCGGTCGAGATGGCCGCAGGCGACCCGAGCGCCCGCTACGCGCTCGGCAGCGTGCTCAACCATGTGCTGATGCACCAGACGGTCATCGGCGAGGAGGCGCTGCGGCAGTTCGAGCTGGCCGAGGACACCCCGGACGTGATCGTCGGCTGCACCGGCGGCGGCTCCAACTTCGGCGGCCTGGTCTTCCCGTTCCTGCGGGAGAAGCTCGCCGGCCGGATCGCGCCCACGATCCGCGCGGTCGAGCCGGCGGCCTGCCCGTCGTTCACCCGAGGCGTGTACGCCTACGACTTCGGCGACACCGCCGGCCTCACCCCGCTGCTGAAGATGCACACGCTCGGCCACGGCTTCATTCCCGACCCGATCCACGCCGGCGGCCTGCGCTACCACGGCATGTCCCCGCTGCTGTCGCACATCGTCGAGCAGGGCCTGGTCGAGGCCGTCGCCATCCCGCAGAACGAGTGCTTCGCCGCCGGCGTGCGGTTCGCCCGGTCCGAGGGCATCGTGCCGGCCCCCGAGCCCACCCACGCGCTGGCCGAGTGCATCCGGGAAGCCTTGCGCTGCAAGGAGTCCGGCGAGCAGAAGGTGATCCTCACGGCGCTGTGCGGGCACGCCCACCTCGATCTGCCGGCGTACGGCAGCTACCTGGCCGGCGAGATGGTCGACCGCGAGCTCACCCAGCACGAGGTGGAGCAGGCGCTGAAGGGACTCCCGGCCATGACCTGATCCCTTGCTACGGTGGGGGCGGCGAAGGGGATGTGCGTTGGGTGACCGGGAGAGCTGGGCCGTGCTCGTGGTCGGCGCCGGGCCGGCCGGCCTGGTGCTCGGCAACCTGCTGCGCGCCGAGGGAATCGACTGCCTGATCCTGGAACGGCGCAGCCGCGCGCATGTCGAGCACCGGGCGCGTGCCGGGTTCCTCGCCGCCAACAGCGTGCGCATCCTGGAGCGCAACGGTCTCGCCGACGGGGTCAACGCCGGCGGGCAGCGGCACGGCACGTGCTCCTTCCGCACCGATCATGGGCAGTTCGAGCTGAACTACGGCGCGTTGGGCCGCCGCGAGATGACCACCGTGTACCCGCAGCAGGATCTCGTGCGCGACCTCATCGCCGAGTTTCTCGATCGCGGCGGCGACATCCGGTTCGACGCGGCCGTGAGCGAGGTGGGCGGCGTCGGCACCGACCGGCCGTGGGTCGCGGCGGGGGACCGGCGGTGGCACGGCCGGTTCGTCGCCGGCTGCGACGGGCGGCACGGGGTTTCCCGGGCGGCGGTGCCGGCGGGCGCGGCGCGGCGGTATCAGCGAACGTACGGCGTCTCCTGGCTGGCACTGCTCGCCGAGGCGCCGCCGAGCATGTCCACGGTGACCTATGCCATTCACGCCAACGGGTTCGCCGGGCACATGGCCCGCACCCCGTCGGTGACGCGGTATTACCTGCAGTGCCCGCCGGGCGACGATCCGGACAGGTGGCCGGAGCGGCGCATCTGGGACGAGCTGGGCGTGCGGATGCACACACAACGGCACGGAGCCCTCAAGCAGGGCAACGTGATCGAGCGCCGGATCATCGACATGAGGTGCGACGTCATCGAGCCGATCCAGTACGGCCGGCTGTTCCTGGTCGGCGACGCGGCGAGCCTGGTCAGCCCGGCCGCCGCCAAGGGCGCCAACCTCGCGATCATGGCGGCCGACAAGCTGGCGCGGGCCCTCGCGACCGCGCTGCGGCACGGCGACGAGGGCCCGCTGTCCCGCTACTCCGCGGACTGCATGCCACATATCTGGCGGGCGCAGGAGTTCTCCCAGTGGATGATCCACCTGCTGTGCGGCGGGCCGGCGAACAACGACGAGGAGGCGGCATTCCAGCGCGCCGTGCAACTGGCCCGGCTGGACAGCCTGCGGACCTCGCGCCGGCACCAGGACTACTTCGCCGAAAGCTACGTCGGAATCTGAGCGCGCAGGCCGTCCCGAAGGACGGCGAACACGATCTCCCCGTCGGCAGGATTCTGTTGCAAGGCAAGGGTTGTGCCGCTGAGCAGGGTCATCAGCTCGGTGCCGCCGATGTCGGCGCGCACCGCGCTGGCCCGCTGGGCCCGGGTGAGCAGCTCCGCTCCGGCCTGGTGCAGGTCCCGCTTGGCCGCCACGATCAGCCCCGCGCCGCTCAGCTCCTGCCCGATGAGCGCGTCGATCAGATCCTTCGACGAGGCGGCCCCGAACACCATGCGGCGCAGGAACTCGAAGAACGCCGCACCGGGATCCTCCGCCTCCGCAAGGGTTTTCGCGTACTCGGTGAGCCGGGTGATGCGGTCGAGCATGACCGCCTCGAACAGCGCCTCCTTGGTGGGGAAGTGCCGGTAGACCGTGCCCGCGCCGACGCCGGCCCGGCGAGCGATCTCGTCCAGCGGCACGGCAAGACCCTCGGCGGCGAACGCCTCGGTGGCCGCCGCGAGCACCCGCGCGCGGTTGCGCTGCGCGTCGGCTCTCACCGCGCACCTCGTTGACAAGCGGGGCGCGCGTTCCGTATCGTCCGGATAAGCGGGGTCATCGTTCCGATTATAGGAGGTACGCGATGCCGAGCCCACGCGAGATGGCCGAGCTCGTCCGCAGAATGGTGGAAGGAAAGGAGGGCATCGAGTTCGCCGACCTGTTCGCCCCGGACGGCATCATGGAGTACCCGTTCAGCATTCCCGGGCTTCCGCTCACATTGGACGGTCAGGACGCGATCCGCGAGTTCTTCGCCGCCCGAGCCGGGCTGCGCAACCTGTTCGACATGGCGGAGGTCACCGCCGAGGTCTACGAGACCGACGACCCCGAGGTCGTGATCACCGAGATCAGGCACCACGGATACGCCCACGCCACCAACACCCCCTACGAGATGCGCGCTCTGGGCATCATCCGCGTCCGCAACGGCAAAATCGTCCATTACCGCGACTACATGAACCCCCTGAGCCTCGCCAAGTACACCGGCCGCCTGCCCGAGCTGATCTCCGCCGTCAGCGGGAGCGGAACGGGTGACGGGCATTGATCGGCATCCGCGCTACGATGTAGTGCATGAGCAGGCCCTTGTCGATCAGGTTTGACCGGACACTGCTGGACCGGCTGCGTCGGCGTGCCTCGGCGCAGGACACCACGCCGTCGGGGCTGGCGCAACGGCTGGTCGACGAGGGGCTTCGGGTACAGGAGCATCCGGGTGTGATGTTCCGTGACGGGCCGTCCGGTCACCGAGCTGCGCTGGTCGCCGGACCCGACGTCTGGGAAGTCGTCGCCGCGTTGCGGTACTCCTCGGCGCGGGGTGAGGCCGCCGTGACCGCCACAGCGACCGAGATGGGTCTGTCCGACCGGCAGATCAAGACGGCGTTGGACTACTACGGCAGCTACCCGGACGAGATCGACGAGCAGGTGGCGGAGAACGAGCGAGCCGCCGACGAGGCCCGAGCAGCCTGGCAGGCTCAGCAACGGCTGCTGGCGTGACCGCACGGCTGCTGCTCGACGAGCACTATGCCGCCGAGATTGCGCGGCAGCTTCGCGACCTTGGCCACGATGTCATAGCCGTCGTCGACGACACCGAGCTACGGGCTCAGCCGGACGGCGAGCTGTTTCGCTGGGCGGCGAGCAACGGCCGTCGAATAGCGACCGAGAACATCAAGGATTTCCGCCCGCTGCTGACCCGGGCGTGCACCACCGGAGACCCGATCGCGCAGGTTCTGTTCGTCAGCCCGCGACGCTTCCCACGCGGCACCGGCAACCGCACCCGGGCCATCGTCGACGCCCTGCTGGGATGGCTCAAACTACCCAATGCCAACGCGCGCCCGGATGAGGACTGGCTGACCTGATCTCCGGTCAGCGGGAGCGGAACAGGTGGCGGGCGATGATCTCGCGTTGGATCTCGGAGGCGCCTTCGTAGATGCGGGGGGCGCGGACTTCGCGGTAGAGGTGTTCGAGGAGGTGGCCGTGCTCGAGGGCGCGGGCGCCGTGGGTTTGGATGGCGACGTCGACGGCGCGCTGGGCGGTTTCGGTGGCGAAGAGCTTGGCCATGGCCGACAGGTGGCCGGTGCGGCCGGAGCCGGCGTCGTAGGCGAGGGCCGCGTCGTGCACGAGCAGGCGGGCGGCGTGCAGCCGGGTGGCGATCTCGGCGAGCTGGTGGGACACGGCCTGGAAGTCGCGCAGGGTCCGGCCGAACGCCCGGCGGGACGCGGCGTGCGTGACGGCGGCGTCCAGCGCGGCTTGGCCCATGCCGACGGCGAACGCGCCGACGCTTGGGCGGAACAGGTCGAGCGTCTGCATGGCCACGCGCATGCCGGCGTCGGGCTCGCCGAGCACGTGCGACCGCGGCACGTGGACGTTCTCGAAGCGCAGCCGGCCGATCGGGTGCGGGGACACCAGCGTGATCCGTTCGCCGGTCAGCCCTTCCGACGCGCCGGGGACGGCGAACGCGGTGATGCCCTTGGCGCCGGCGTCGGGCGTGGTGCGGGCGAACACCGAGTAGATGTCGGCGTCCGGCGCGTTGGAGATGAACGCCTTCTCGCCGGACAGCCGGAACCCGTCGCCGTCCGGAACCGCCTGCAGGGTAAGGGAAGCCACGTCGGAGCCGGCGTCCGGCTCGGTCAGCGCGAACGCGGCGGCCACCTCGCCGGCGGCGATCCGGGGGAGCCATTCCCAGGCCACCTCGGGCGTTGCGGCCCGCAGGATCGGGTAGGCGCCGAGGCCCTGAACGGCGAGCGCGGTCTCCGCCTCGGTGCAGTGCCGGGCCAGCCCTTCGCGGATCAGGCACAGGTCGAGGGCCGACGTCGGCAGCCACCCGGACTCGCCGCGCGGGAAGATCTGGTCGAACAACCCGTACTCGGCCAGCGCGGTCAGCAGCGGCCGGTTGATCACACCCGGCTCGCCGGCCGCGGCGATCGGCGCCAATTCCTTGGCCGCCACCGCCTCGGTCCGCTCGAGCAGCGCCATCCGCTCCTGCGCCAAGCTCATGCGGGAATCACCGCGGTGCAGACCAGCTCGACCTTGGCGGCCGGATCGACCAGCTCGGAGACGCCGATCAGCGCCGCGGCTGGATAGTAGCGGCCGAAGTGCTTGCGCCACACCGGAACCAGCTCGCGACGGCAGGCCCGGTACTCGGCGATGTCGGTGACGTAGATGGTCATCGAGGCCACGTGGTACGGCGAGGCGCCCGCGGCGCGCAGCGCGGTCACGACGTTCCAGGCCGCGGCGTCGAACTGCTCGACGATGGACGAGCCCTGGATCTCCCCGTCGTCGCCGTGCGCGGTCTGCCCGGCCAGGTGGACCGTGCGGCCGGGCGCCGTGACGATCGCGTGGGCGAACCCGACCGGCTCCATCAGCTCCGGCACCGGGATGATCTCGTGCGGGATCATCGCCCCATCCACTGTGGACTCCTTCCTTGCGACCAGGCGGCGTAGAACTCCGCGTGGTCGGCGCTTTTCATCAGCAGGGCCTGGGTCATCGCTTCCAGCTCGACCGCGCTGCCCAGATCCATGTCCAGCTCGCGGGTGAGCAGCACCTTGGTGGTGGAGTACGCGAAGGCCGGGCCGTCGGCAAGCCGGCGCGCAAGCGCCTCGGCGGCAGCGGGCAGCTCGTCGTCGTCGACCACCCTGGTCGCCAGCCCGATCGCCTCGGCCTTGGCGGCGTCCACCTTGTCCCCCAACACCAGCAGCTCGGTCGCCCGGCCGAGCCCGACCAGCCGGGGGAGCAGGTACGCCGAGCCCATGTCCGCGCCGGCCAGCCCCACCCGCGTGAACAGGAACGCGAACGACGCCGACCGGGCCAGCAGCCGGAAGTCGCTGGCCAGCGCGATCACCGAGCCAGCGCCCGCGGCGACCCCGTTGACCGCGGCGATCACCGGCAGCGGGCACTCCCGCAACGCGCGCACCACCGACCCGGTCATCCGGGTGAACTCCAGCAGCTGCGCCGGTTCCATCCGCTGCAGCTCGCCGATGATCTCCTCGACGTCGCCGCCCGAGCAGAACCCGCGGCCGCGCCCGGTGAGCACCAGCACCCTGGCGTCGCCGCGGTGCGGCAGCTCGGCCAGCAGGTCGCGCAGGTCGGCGTAGGTGTCGAAGGTGAGCGCGTTGAGCTTGTCCGGCCGCGACAGGGTCACCGTGGCCACGCCGTCGGACACCGCGAGGTCGAAGTGCCGCCAGTCGTCGGTGAACCCCGCCGATGCCCGGAACGGGCTCACGCCATCACCTCGCAAGCTCGGTGATGGCAAGCCCGCCGCCTCGTCCCTCGGCGGCGGGGCAGTATTGATGGTTCGCTCCGCAAGCTCCGCCGAGCCTGCGTCTTCTCGTTCCTCGAAGACGCAGGAGTATTCGACGGTTCGCTCCGCAAGCTCCGCTCATGCCAACTCCTCGTCCAGTGCCCGCAGCGCCTTGCGGTCCAGCTTGCCGTTGGTGGTCCTTGGCAGCTCGCCGACAAACCTGATCTCATGTGGACTCTTGTGCGGTGACAACCGCGCCCGAACGTACTCCCGCAGAGCCGCGGCCAGCTCGGGGGTCCCGGTCACGCCGGGACGCGGCACGACGAAGGCCCGCGGCCGCACCAGCCCCTCGATCTCGTGGCCGACGACCGCGCACTCCAGCACGTCGGCGTGCCCGATGAGACAGTGCTCGATCTCGCTCGGCGCCACCCACACGCCGCTGACCTTCAACAGATCGTCGGCGCGCCCGTGGTAGGTGAAGAATCCGTCGGCGTCCCGGGCGAACAGATCGCCGGACCGGACCGTGTTGCCGTGGAACGTGCGCGCGCTCTTGTCCGGGTCGGCCCAGTAGCCCGCGGCGACGGTCTCGCCGGTGATCTCCAGCAGGCCGACCTCACCGTCGGGCAGCTGCGTGCCGTCCTGATCCACGATCCGCGCAGTGTAGCCGGGCACCACCTGACCGCAGCTGCCGGGACGGACGTTGCCCGGCCGGTTGGAGATGTAGATGTGGTAGGCCTCCGAGGAGCCGATGCCCTCCACCACCTCGACGCCGAACGTCTTGTCCCACTTGCGATGCAGCTCGGCGGGCAGCGCCTCGCCGGCCGACGTGCAGAGCCGCAGGCAGCTCAGGTCCTGCTCGGCGGCGGCCGGGTGGGCGACCATGGCGCTCATCATCGTCGGCACGTTGACCAGGATCGTCGGCCGGTGCTCGGCGATCAGCCGGAAGATCACCTCGACGGTGGTCCGCTCGGGGAACGCGATGCCCGCCGCGCCGACGCCGAACGGGAACAGCGCGGCGAGGTCGCGCGCGTAGCCGAAGAACAGCTTCGGCACCGGTAGCACGATGTCGTCGGCCCGGATGTCGAGCACGCCCCTGGCGTACGAGTCGAAGCTGACCAGCGGGGCGCGCGCCGGCAGCACGCAGGCCTTGGGCGCACCCGTGCTGCCGGTGGTGAACTTCCAGATCGCGATGTCCTCGCGGGTGGTCGGGGCCGGCTCAAGGGTGGCGGGGGCGTCGGCCACCAGGGTGGCGAAGTCGCGCTCGCCCGGCCGCAGCTCGCCGGCGCCGACGACCAGCAGATGGCGCACCCGGCCGGCCTTCCCGGCTGCCTCACGCATGCGGTCCAGCGTCACCGGGTCCACCACGACGACCTCGGCCTCGGTGTAGCTCAGGAAGTACGCGTAGTCCTTGGCCGGCAGGAACGTGTACACCTCCGCGGTCACCGCGCCGATCTTCTGGGCGGCGTACCAGGTGGCGACGAACTCCACGCCGTCCGACAGCGCGATCAGCACCCGCTGCCCGCGCTGGACGCCGAGCTCGCGCAGCACGTTGCCGACCCGGTTGACCAGCCCGGCCAGCTCGGCGTAGCTCGTCCGCCCGGCGGGGGTGATCAGCGCGGTGCGGTCGCCGCGGCCCTCGTCGAGGTTGCGGTCCACGAAATGGGTCGCGACGTTGAACGGCTCGGACATCATCGCCTCCCGGCGACCTCCCGGATGACCTCGACCAGCATCTCGGTCAGTTTGTCGAATGTGGACTGTCCCTCGTCCGGTGTCGCCTCGGCCGGCGCGCCGCAGTAGGCCCGGTCCATGCCCATCGCGACGAAGTCGGTCCGGCCCGCCCGGATCTCCGCGGCCATGTCGACGTGGACCTCGGGAAGCCGCGCCATGACCCCGGTGTCGACCAGGTCCGGCCGGTCGGCGAGCACCAGGGAGGTCTCGTAGCGGCCACCGTGGCAGGACGCCGAGCGGAACTCCTCGGTCAGCCGCTCGGCGTTGGCGCGGCGCAGGATGTCGAGGTACCCGACCCCGGCGGCGGCCACGGCCCGGCGGATCGCGGCCACGTGCTCGGGCTCGAGGTGGTTGTTCACCACGACGATGTGCCGGAACCCACCGTCCACAAGGGACTGGCAGACGTCGGTGACCAGGCCGCACAGGGTGTCCTCGGAGATCGACACCGCGCCGGGGAACGCCGCGGAGTAGCGGGTGACGCCGTACGCCAGCGCGGGCAGGACCAGCACCCGCAGCTCGGGATCGCCGGCGAGGCGCCGCGCCGCCCGCTCGCAGACCCCGGTCGAGATGAGTTCGTCGGTGCGCAGCGGGCCGTGCGGGCCGTGCGGCTCGACCGAGCCGACCGGCAGCAGCAGCACCGGCCGCCGCGCCGCCGTGAGCAGCTCACCCACCTGGGGCGAGGTGAGCTCCGCGAACGCAAACCCGGTCACATCAGCACCTCGCAAGCTCGGTGCTGGCGACCCCGTCGCCTCGTCCCTCGGCGACGGGGCAGTGCTTGATGATTTGCTCCGCAAGCTCCGCTCATGTGCCCAGTCTCCGCGGCAGGTCGAGCAGGCACAGGTCGGCGCGGCCGGCGGCGACGATCGTGTTCACCTCGTCCAGCGTGGTGAGGTAGCCGCCGACCAGGGTCGGCACGCCGGCCTCGTTGCGCACCCGGTCGGACAGCGTGGTGAGGAAACCCCGCCGGTACTCCGGGCGCGCCTCGGCGACCGTGTGGCCGGCCCGCACGTGGACCAGTTCGGCGCCGTGCTCGGCCAGCAGGCGCGCGAGCGCGATCCCGTCGTCGATCTCGAGCCCGCCGCGCGCCCAGTCGGTGACCGTGAGCCGGACCGCCAGCAGCCGGTCGGTCGGCCACACCGCGCGGGCCGCGTCGAGCACCGACAGCGGGTAGCGCGCCCGGTGCTCGAGCGGGCCGCCGAGCTCGTCGTCCCGCCGGTTGGTCAGTGGGGACAGGAAGCTGGCCAGCAGGTACCCGTCGGACATGTCCAGCTCGAGCGCATCGAACCCGGCCTCGGCGGCGCGGCCGGCCGCCTCGGTGAATCCCGCCCGCACCCGGTCGAGGTCGGCGCCGTCCATGGCCTTCGGGATCGGGCCGAACGGGCCGTAACGCAGCGCCGAGGCGGACAGCAGCGGCGTCGGGTCGTCCCGCAACGGGATGTCCGACCCACCGGCCCGCGGCCGGGTGCCGGCGCGGCGACCGGCGTGGCCGAGGCGCAGGCCGATCAGCGCGCCCTCGGCGTGCACCCGTTCGATCGGCCGGTCCACCGGCATCCCGGGGGAGATCCACCCGTCGTCGGTCGGCGACACCAGCCCGGTGAGCACCAGCCCGGCGCCGCCGACCGGGTTGTCCACAGTAGACACGACCCGGTTGCCGACGGTGCGCCCGCCGAGCCGCACCGGCACGAACGCCGGCGGGGGAGCGATCGCGGTGGGATCCGTTCGACCGGCGAACCAGGCGTCGAGCCGGCGCACGAACTCCGGGTCCCGCTGCATCAGGTTGGCGTGGCTGATCCGGCCGCTGCGGGTGAGCAGGTTGGCGGCGAACTGCATCGGCTCCAGCCGGGTATGGCTGGCGACCCGGCCGAAGTAGGCGGCGCTGTCCCCGGCGGCCTGCTGGAACCGCTCGACCACCGGCTGGCGCTCCAGCTCGTAGTCGATCAGCGCCGCCTCCAGGTTGTCCGGATGCCGGATGAAGCCGTTGGCCAGCGCGATCGCGTCCTCCATGGCGAGCTTGGTTCCCGAGCCGATGGAGAAGTGCGCGGTGTGCGCCGCGTCGCCGATCAGCACCAGGTTCCCATGGTGCCAGGACTGGTTGCGCACCAATGGAAAGCTCAGCCAGATCGACTTGTTGGACAGCAGCCGGTGCCGGCCGAGGTCGTCGGCGAACAGCTTCTCGCAGAACGCGATGCTCTCCTGCTCGGACATCGTGTCCAGCCCGGCGGCGCGCCAGGTCGGCTCCGGGCACTCCACGATGAACGTGCTGGACCGCTCGTCGAACGGGTAGGCGTGCACCTGGAACAGCCCGTGCTCGGTCTCCCGGAAGATGAAGGTGAACGCGTCGAAGACCAGGTCGGTGCCGAACCACACGTACTTGCAGCCCTGGGGTTTCACCGACGTGCCGAACCCGCCGGTGGCGCGCAGCTTGCTGTTGGCGCCGTCCGCGGCGACGATCAGGTCGGCCGGCTCCGGGGTGTCCACCTCGACTCCGAAGCGCAGGTCGACACCCAGCTCCCGGCACCTGCGCTGCAGGATGTCCAGCAGGTGGGTGCGTTTGATGGCCGAGAACGTGTGGCCACCGGAGCGGATCAGCTCTCCGCGGTACCGGATGTCCACAGTGGACCACCGGGCGAACGAGTCGGTGATCTCCACGTAGGTCTTGTAATCGGCATCCCGCAGCGCGCCGAGCGTTTCCTCGGAGAACACCACGCCCCAGCCGAACGTGGCGTCCGGGGCGTTGCGCTCGAAGACGGTGATCTCGTGCCCCGGATCGGCCTTCTTCAGCAGGATCGACAGGTACAGCCCCGCCGGTCCGGCCCCGACCACGGAGATTCTCATGTGGACAGTACCTCGGCGAGCCGGTCAAGATCAGCGAGGTCGGGCACGGTGGGGAACAGGATCAGCTCGTCACAGCCCTCGGCCTCGTAGCCGCGGACGAAGTCCTTGACCGCCCGCGCGCTGGTCAGGTTCCCCGCGGCGATCTTCTCGGCGAACGGCCCGGTGAACGCGTAGTAGTCGCGCAGGTAGGCGCTGCCCCGGTCCGGATCGCCGAACGCGAAGTAGCCCTGCCCCCACAGCCGCGGCTCGCCCGGCCGCTCGAAGTCCCGCCACGCCGCCCTTGCCCTGGTGGCGGCCGAGCCGAACGCCCGCGGCGGGCCGCCGCCGTGCGCGTACCCGTCGCCGTAGCGGGCCATCCGCGCGAAGGCCGGCCCGCTTGAGCCGCCCACGAGGATCTCGATCCCCGGCCGGGACGGCTTGACGCCCGACGAGTCCAGCTCGCCGCGCAGGTAGGCCAGCTGCTCGGACAGCCGGGTGCCCCGGCCGCGGTGGTCCACCCCGGCCGCCTCGTAGTCGTCCAGCCGGGCGCCGACCGCGAGGCCCAGCGTGAACCGGCCGCCCGCGATCGCGTCCACCGACACGGCCTGCTTGGCCAGCACGGCCGGCGCGCGCAGCGGCCCGATGGCGATCATCGTGGCCAGGTGGACCCGCTCGGTGACCGCCGCGGCGGCGGCGAGCGCGGCGAACGGTTCGAGGCTGTCGTAGACAAGACGGTCGAGCACTGCCACGGTGGAGAAGGGACCGGCGTCGGCCCGGCGCGCCCACTCGACGAGGAGGGCGCCGTCGGTGCCGGGAACGGTGTTGGGTAGCCCGATGCCCACCTTCACGGGGAACACTTTACGGTTGACCGCGCTGAAGCGTCAACTAAACTGCACTGCATGGCTGACCTGCTGCGGGGGTTCGAGCCGGCCCCGCAGGATCTGGTGCTGACGCTGCTCGGCGCCTACGTCACCCCGTGCGGGCGGCGCGAGGTCTGGTCGGGCGGCCTGGTGCGGCTGCTCGAGGAGTTCGGCTTCTCCGCCGGCGCCGCCCGCGTCGCGCTCAACCGGTTGGTGGCGCGCGATCTGCTGACCCGCAGCAAGTCCGGGCGCCTGGTGCACTACCAGCTCACCCGGCGCACGCTGACCGTGCTGGCCGAGGGCGACGGGCGGATCTTCACGCTCGGCGTCGCGCACCGCCGCACGACCACGTGGACCGTGCTGTGGCACGCGATTCCCGAGGACCGGCGGACCGCGCGCACCCGGCTCGTGCGCCGCCTGCGGTTTCTCGGCTTCGGGTCCGTGCAGGACGGCACCTGGATCGCCCCGCACGACCGCGAGCGGGAGGTGGCCGCGCTGGTGATCGAGCTGGGCATCACCGAGCACGTCGGGATGATGGTCGGCCGGCCGTCGATCGCGGTGGACTTCGCCGCGTTCGTGCCGCGGATCTGGAACCTCGGCGAGCTGGCCGAGCGGTACCGGGCGTTCGTCGACCAGTTCCGGGCGCACGAGCACGGGGCCGCCGGCGACCGGGAGGCGCTGCTGCTGCGCACCCGGCTGGTGCACACGTTCCGCGAGTTCCCGTTCCTCGACCCGGAGCTGCCGGAGGATCTCGTGCCGGCGCCGCGCCACCGGGCCGAGGCCGTGCGGCTGTTCCACAACCTGTATCCGGCGCTGGCGCCCGCCGCGCAGCGCTACTTCGATGAGGTGACCGCGCCATGAACTCCGACCGGCATTCCGCGGCGTTGACCTACACGTCGTACCTGGCGCTCGACGAGGTGCTGGGGGCGCAGCGCCCGCGGTCCGACGATCACGACGAGATGCTGTTCATCGTGATCCACCAGGTGTACGAGCTGTGGTTCAAGCAGCTCCTGCACGAGCTGGCCCACCTGCAGCAGCGGCTGGAGAAAGGCGACACGGCGCACTCGGTGCGCACGCTGCGGCGGGCGCTGACGATCCTGAAGGTGGTGGTGGCGCAGATCGACGTGCTGGAGACCATGACCCCGCGCCAGTTCACCAGCTTCCGGGCCCGGCTCGAGGCGTCGAGCGGCTTCCAGTCCGCGCAGTTCCGCGAGCTGGAGGCGGTGCTCGGCCGGCGCGACCTCCGCGTGCTGGACAACTACCCGGAGGGCAACCCGGGGCGGGACCGGATCGCCGAGGCCATGCGCCGACCGTCCATTTTCGACTCTTTCCTGCGGTACCTTTCGGTGCACGGGTACGCCGTTCCCGCCGAGCGTGACCACACCAAGCCGATCGAGCCGTCCGAGGAGGTGCAGCGGGTGCTGCTCGAGGTGTACCGGGACGACTCCGGACCGTCCACAGTGGCCGAACTGCTCGTCGATCTCGACGAGGGCATGCAGGAATGGCGGTACCGGCACGTGAAGATGGTCGAGCGCACGATCGGCGCCAAGCCGGGCACCGGCGGGTCCGCCGGCGCGGCGTACCTTCGCACCACGCTGTTCCACCCGGTGTTTCCCGATCTGTGGGCGGTACGGAGCGAGCTGTGATCGACGATCTTCGCCGCAGCCCGAACGCCTTGGCGCCGCACTACTCCCGGTTCCGGGTGGCGGAGCGGCTGCTGCTGACCGGGCACTCGCACCAGGCCTGGCCGGACGTCGCGCTGGACGGGCAGGTCGAGGCGTTCACCGACGCGGCCGAGGCCGTGGACGCCAAGTGGGAGCGGGCCTTCGCCAAGGCCGAACGGGTGCGCGGCGGGTTCCGCCGCCTGCTCGACGATCCCACCGCCGACCTCGCGCTGGATGCCAACACCCACGCCCTCGTGGTCCGGTTCCTGTCCGCCCTCGACCTGCGCGCCCGGCCCCGCCTGGTGACGACGGACGGCGAGTTCCACTCGGTGCGCCGGCAGCTCGCCCGGCTCGCCGAGGAGGGCGTCGAGGTGGTCCGCGTTCCCGCCGAGCCGGCGGACACGCTCGCCGAGCGCCTCGCCGCCGCGACCGACGCGCGCACCAGCGCGGTGCTGGTCTCGGCCGTGCTGTTCGAGACGTCCCGCATCGTGCCCGGTCTGGCCGGGCTGGCCGAGTCGTGCGCGGCCGCGGGAGTGGAGCTGCTCATCGACGCCTACCACGCCCTCGGGGTGCTGCCGTTCTCCGCCCCGCGCTCGGCGTGGGTCACCGGCGGCGGCTACAAGTACCTGCAACTGGGCGAGGGCAACTGCTTCCTGCGCCTGCCCGCGCACGCGGCCGGGCTGCGCCCGGTGATCACCGGCTGGTTCGCCGAGTTCGCCGCGCTCGCCGACGAGTCCACACCGGACAGAGTCGTGTACGCCCCCGGCGGCGACCGGTTCGCCGGATCCACCTACGACCCCACCAGCCACTACCGCGCCGCCCGGGTCTTCGACTTCTTCGACGAGCAGAAGCTCACCCCCGACCTGCTCCGCGAGATCTCCCAGCACCAAACCGGCCTGCTGGCCGACGCCTTCGACGCGCTCAACGCCCCCGACGACCTGATCACCCGGGACCGCACCACCCCGCGCACGGCCTTCGCCGGCTTCCTGGCCCTCCGCTCCCCGCACGCCGGCCGGCTGCGGCAGGCCCTCGCCCACCGCGGCGTCTCCACCGACAGCCGCGGCGACCACCTCCGCCTCGGCCCCGCCCCCTACCTGTCCGACGACCAACTCGAAGCCGCCATCGCCACCCTCGGCGAAACCCTGTCGTGACCCGGGCGTGTCCCGCCTTCCGGTAGGCGTGTTACGCGCTCCGGTAACCGTGCCGCCGAATCATTCAGATCGTCCGTCGCTTTGAGCATTTCTGTACGAGGACGGTCACGGGCAGTTACTCTGGCGCCGCCAACCAGATAGGGAGTCAGGGTGCGTGGTGATCAGGTACCTGCCGAGGCGATCGCGCGAATCCACAACGGCGCTGGTGAAGTGGTAGGCACGGGGTTCCTGGCAACCGGCGAGCTGGTCCTGACCTGTGCGCACGTGCTGGGCACCGAGGGGCCCGACGGGCCCGTCATGGTCGATTTTCCGTTGCTGGCCGGCGATACCCGCGCGACCGCGCACGTGGTTGCGTGGCACGGCATCGAGCCGGATGGCCGCGGCGATATCGCCGTGCTGCGGCTGGCCGCGACGCCGTCCGTGGCGGTCCCGTCGAGATTGTCGGACACCACGACGCGGTGGGGCGAGCAGGTGCGGGTCTTCGGTTTCCCGCCCGACCTGGGCTCGGACTACGGGGTGTGGGTGGAAGCCGAGCTGCGGGCCGCCAACGGCGCTGGCTGGCTGCAGATCGAATCGGCGCCGGGGCGCCGACCGGTCGGTCCCGGGTTCAGCGGCTCTCCGGTATTCGCGCCGTCGAGCGGTGGGGTGGTGGGCATGGTCGTCGCGGCCGAGCGCGGCGCGCACACCACCACCAGTTACGTGCTTCCGGTCGGCGCGCTGCTGGCGGCCCATCCCGAGATCGCGGCCCCCGACCCCGGCGAGATCTGCCCGTACCGGGGCCTGGAACCGTTCTACGAAGAGCACGCGGAATGGTTCCGCGGCCGCGAGTCGCTCGCCGAGCGGTTGCTGGATCTCGTTGGCACGCGGCCGATTGTGGTCGTGGCCGGGCCGTCGGGCAGTGGCAAGTCCTCGTTGGTGCGCGCTGGCCTGGTCCCCGCCGTGCGGCGACGCCGGATGGACGTCGCCGTGTTCCGCCTGCTGCCCGGAGAACCCGCGCTGACCTCGTTCGCGCGAGCGCTGCTGCCGGTACTGGAGCCGGAGTTGACCGAGCAGGCTCGGCTGGTAGAGGCGGAGTCATTGGCGGCGCGGTTGTCCACGGCGCGTGCCCAGACCCTGCCGTGGCTGACCGACCGGTTGCTGTCGAATGCCAAGCCGGGTGGCCTGCTCATCGTCATGGACCAGTTCGAGGAGGGCAGCGCCGATCGGTCGTCCGAGACGCGGGAGCTGTTCGAGCTCGTGCTGGACCTGGCCGGCGCGGCGCGGCGGCACCGGGACGGATCGCCTGCCCTGGCCGTCGTGCTGACCCTGCGTTCGGGCGCGCTGGACGAGCTGGTCACCGACCGGACCGCCGATGCCGTGGCGGGTGGCGTGGTGTTCGTGCCGCCGATGACCCGCGCGCAGCTGGCGGAGGCGATCAGCCCGGGCGGTGTCGCGTTCGAGCCGGGGCTCGTCGCGCGGATACTCGACGACGCGGGCACCGAGCCGGGGACGCTGCCGCTGGTGGAGTTCGCGCTGGCCCGGCTGTGGGACAACCGCAGCGCGGGTACGCTGACCCACGGCGCCTACGACGAGCTGGACGGTGTCGCCGGAGCGCTGGCCGGTTACGCCGAAGGGCTGTACGGGCGGCTGACCCCCGCCGAGCAGGAGTCCGCGCGCCGGCTGCTGGTGGGACTGGCCCGGCCCGATGACGACGGCGGGTTCCTCCGCCGGCCGCTCTTACTGTCCGATGTGGACGATGAGCTGTTTCCGGTGCTGGGCAAGCTGTCCACCGGCCGGCTTGTCGTCGTCGGCAGGACCGCCACGGGCACCGAGATCGTCGAGCTGGCACACCAGGCGCTGCTGGACCGGTGGCCCCGGCTGGGCGAGTGGCTGGCCGAGGAGCGGGACTTCCTGTCCTGGCGCGAACAGCTGCGCGGCGGCATGTCCCGGTGGCTGGCCGACAACCGGGACCCGGGCGGCCTGCTGCGCGGCGCGGCACTGGCCCGGGCCGAGGAATGGCTCGCCGGTGACGCCGATCTGTCCACTGAGGAACGGGAGTATATCCGGGCGAGCCAGGCCCGGGAGCGGCGCCGGCACCGTGTCCTGCTCGGGGTGATCGCGGTGATCACAATCCTGGCGCTGGTGGCGGGCGGCCTCGCGGTGCTGGCTCAGCGGGCCAACAACAGGGCGCAGGACCAGCTGCGCCTCGCGCACTCCAGGGCACTGGCCGAGGACTCGTTGCGGTTCCGGACCATCAATCCACGTATGGCGCTGCAACTGGCCCTAGCCGCTTGGAACACCGCGCCCACCTCGGAGGCGTACGGTGCCCTGTTCACCCAGTACGCCGGCCTGCAATCGGTCGAGAAGGTGGTCCAGGACCCGTGGCACAACGGTCTCGACCGGATCATGACCAGCCCGGACGGCTCGGTCGCGGCATTCGTCAACAAGGACGGGCTGCCCAGCGTGTGGACGGGACTCAATGGGGACGACCCTCATCGGGATGTGATGGCGCCGCTTCCCCACCGAGTACCCGGTGGAACGTTCCAACTCAGCCCATCGGGAAAGCTCCTCGGCTACACCAGCGCCATCGGCCACGTCGTGCTGTGGGACCTCCAACGGCACAGCCCGGCGGTCATGCTGCGCGACACCACACAGCCCAGCCGCATCGTGCGGTCGATGGCGTTCTCATCGGACGAGACCAAACTGCTCATCCAGCGCAGCCAATACGAATCCGCGAACCCGGAATTCGAACTGTGGGACCTGGAGCAGCACCGGACCGTCCCCATCGCCCAGCGCCTGGGTCCCGATCGCGCCACGGAGATCATGTTCTTCGGCCCGACGCCGAACACGGTGGTGCTGGACACGCCCGGCAGCGGCGCGAACATCTACGACCTCACCACCGGACAGCTGATGCGGGCGGTCCCCAAGCCAAACCCCAATTCCGACAAGATCGCACAGAACGGCGCCGCTCTCGTCCACTGCGCAACCGGCGGTGACCCCTCGCCAGGCTCAGGCTACAGAGAGAGCCTCGACGTCCTTGACCTGGCCACCGGAACGCGGCAACGCAGCATCCCGGTGCCCTCGTGCTACGGCTTCGAGCTCGACACCAGTACCAACTATGCAATTGTCCGCGAGTATTCGGACGAGGCCGACGCCAACCGCCAGTTCACCGTCACCGACCTGCGGACGGGTCGCACCTACCGGTTGGCCACCCCCACCATGGACTTGAACACCACCGGCATCGGCCCGGACCAGTTCCAGGACAAGATCGCGATGTTCGCCGGCGCGGACGGCCATCCCGTCGTGTTGATCGGGAACAAGAATCTGCTGTACCGGCAGCGCCCATCCAGACTCGACCAGAGCGCTGCGGCGGCGGCCACGAGTGAGGTCACCAACCGGCAAGGAGACCTCGGGGTCACCTTCGACCCGTCCGGGGCGATCAACCTGATCAACCTCGAGACCAACGCCACCGTCGCCACCGCCCCCGGCAGCATTCCCTGCTGGGGCACGTGTGGACGGGGCAAGCCGCTCGACTTCAGCCCGGACGGCAAACGCCTGCTTGTGGTCCGCGACGACACGCTGGTGATCTACGCGGTGCCGGCGCTCACCATCGAGGCCCGGATCAGCCTCCCGCTGCCACCAACGCTCGGCGGACCGCCCAACGAGGACGGCTACGAGGCCGATCAGTGGAGCAGCTCGGTCGGCATCCTGAACAACGACCAGGTCACGGTCCTGCACGCCGGCATGATCACCCGGTGGAACCCGAACGATGGTCGGCAGATCGGCACACCGATACAGGTGCGCACCGACCGCGACGCCCTACGCCGCTCCGCCCATCTGGCGGTGCTGGAACCGCGTCCCCAGCACCCGGCGGAGGCGGTCGTGATCGAACCCAACGGCGACGCCGAACTGTGGAACCTCGACCAGCACCGAACCATCGCGACGCTCGACCGGTCCAACGTGTCCCAGGGCTCGGTTCGGTTCAACCCCAAGGGTTCGATCGCCGCGGTGCACACGCCCGACCGGGACGTCCAGCTCTGGGACATCGAACCGACGCGCAAGCGAGGCAGGCCGATTCCGACCGGGGGAACCGGTGTCCTCGGCTTCACCCCGGACAACAAGCTGATCACCATCGACCTTGCCACGAACAAGGTGGCCCACATCTGGGACCAGGACACCGGCAAACGTCTGGCCACGCTCACCGGGCCGACCAGCTACGCCGCCAGATGGACACTCGAAGACGACCGGCTGACCGTGTTCGGCAAGGACGAGACCCGGTCGATCGAGCTGGACCCGAACCTGTGGCTCGGCGCGCTGTGCCAGCTCAGCAACTGGGACTTCACCGATGACGAGCGCGCCGTGCTGGCCCAGTTGGGCGCACCGCAGGAGCGGCCGTGTCCCTGAGGCTCAGTCGGCTCTCCACTCGACACAGACCTTGAAGTTCGCCTCGGTGGACGCCCGGGCCACCACCACACCCGCCTCGGCGGTCAACTTGATGCCGAACTCCACCTTGACCTTGTCCGGGCTGCTGGCCAGGCCCCGCATCCCGGTCACGATCGCGTCCACCGCTGGCCGCAGGCGCAACACCGCCTCCTGCAGCGTGTCACCGGCCTCTGCGACCGCGTCGCGCACCCGACCAACCCGGTCGATGCCCGACCTGGCTGGCTCCGTGTTCTCCACCAGCACACTGCTGCCATCGTCCAGCCGCATCCTCAGGACCTCAGACACGAACCCTCCCAGCCTGCGCTCAAGCGCTCACGACACTAGCTGGGAGTGTCGGGCCCGGCCGCGGAGGATGTCCACCCGCTGGGAGTTCGGCCGGCCGAGTACCCAGCTTGACCCGGGCACCGCCTTTGCCTGCTTCTTCAGTGGGGCGAGCAGCTTCGACGCCTCGCGGTAGGAGCCGACCGAGTCGATGCCGCAGACCAGCGTCGCGAGCGACACGCTCACGGTCATGCCCTCGATCGTCCACAGCGGATCGACCAGGCGCTCGGCCAGCGGAGCGATCTCATCCAGGTCGGCGACCACGAGGAAGTCGTCGCCGCCGACATGCCCGACCCGGGTGCCGGGCAGGTCGGACTCGGCGTCGGACAACGCCTGCCCGAGCGCGCGGATCAGATCGTCGCCGGCCGCGAACCCGACGGTGTCATTGACCGACTTGAACGAGTCCACGTCCAGCCAGGCCACCACGAACATCTCCGCCCGGGCGATCCGCCGCTCGATCTCCCTGGCCACCGCGTCGGTGCCGGGCAGCCGGGTGAGCGGGTTGAGCGCGGCCGCCTGCTCCACCTTGGCCTCGGCCACGCACCGCACCACCTCGGTCAGCCGCACGATCCCCGCGCAGCGCCCGTCGCCGTCGACGACCACGACGTCGTCGCCGGTGCGCTGCCCGTCGGACCCGCCGACCATCTCCAGCAGCTGCAGCGCGGTCGCGTCCCACCGGATCAGCCGCGGCGGGTCGGCGTGCCGGAACGCGGCCCGCTTGGCGTGCAGGGCGTGGCCGTACGGCCCGGTGACGGCCAGCAGGAACCGGCTGCGGTCCAACGACGCGCACGGCCGGTGCTGCCGGTCGACCAGGACCACGCCGTTGATGTCGGGCTGGTGCGCGAACACCTCCCGGACCTCGTCCGCGGTGGCGTCCTCCGCCAGCGTGGCCGCATCGTGGAGCAGATCGGCGATCAGCGGTGTCTGATCCACCGGCGCGGCCGCCGGCGACAGCTCGATCAGCTCGGCGGCGGCCTGCGACACCGCGACCGCGGCCCCGGCGCGGTGGTCCGGCGCCGCCAGCAGGTTGCCCTGCGCCAGCCGGACTCCCAGGCGCCGCAATAGCACGAGCTGCTCCCCCGACTCCACGCCGACCGCCGCGAGCCGTACGCCGGTACGGGCGGACAGCTGAGCGAACGCCTCGACCAGCGCCACCGCGGCGGCATCCCTGGGCAGCCCGTGCAGCAGCCGCGGGTCGAGCTTGAGCATGTCCGGCGGGACGTCCACCAGGATCGACAGCGGCAGGTCGCCGTTGCCCACGGCGTCGAACGCCAGATGGAAGCCGTGCCGCCGCAACGCCCGCAGCCCGCCGACCAGCTCGGTCCGCGGGACCCGGCAGAACGGCGGGGAGATCTCCAGCGTGATGTCGCCCGGCGCCCTGCCCGCCTGGCGCAGCGCAACGTCGAGGTAGCTCAGCAGCGTCTCGGCCCGGGCCGCGGTGCTCGCCAGCACGTTGAGATGCAGCGGCCCTACGGTGTGCGCCTCGGCCGCGGCGAGCACCGCGCTGCTGGCCAGGGCGACGTCGGTGGCGGTGAGTTGGCCGGCATGGCCGGCGTCGCACAGCAGGTCGTAGACCGTGCCGGACTGTGGCCTGGCCAGCGCCTCGACGGCGACCGGTTGCCCCGTGCGGGTATTGACCAGCGGTTGAAAGGCGAACGTCAGCTGAGGCACCTCGGCCACATCGACCAATCATGCCGATTCCGCTGGTACGGCGGCATGGATGTCACCGATTGTTCACGGAGAATGGTCCAAGGTTCACCGGTTTGGCCCAGTGGCGGGCAATCGAGGCGCGCAGCGGTCCTTCGGCGGCACGGAAGATCGCGGTCATTGCCCTGGCGGTTCCGGCGATGTCGTCGCGGCCGGCAAGATATGTTCGTTGCAGATCTGGCGGCAGCCGGAAGAACAGCTCGAAGAATTGCGGGAGCCGGGCCGGTGGCAGGGCGAGCAGCACCGAAAGCCCCCGCCGCCGCAGCACCCGCACCGCCCTGGCCGACGGCGGCCACAGCGCCTGCCGCGCCGCCCGGATCGCCATTCCCGGGTCGCGGCCCAGCCCGCCGGAGATGGCCTCGGCGAGCCGCGGCGCGAGCCGGAACGAGTCCGCCACGCCGTACCCGGTCGCCGGGTGCACCAGCGCGGCGGCCGCGCCGAACGTGACCACCCCGGCCCGGCGGCGCGGCACCGGCAGGTCGAGCGGGAACCGGACCCGCTCGGTCGCCCCGCCGCTGACCGGCACGCCGAACGCGCCCAGCCGCGCGAGCAGCCGGGACCGCAACTCCGCAAGGCCCATCCCGGGCCGCCGGGCCAGCGAGGTCTCCTCGAGCAGCACCCGCCCGTCCGGCAGCGGCACCCCGTAGAGGAACGTCGACGGGTCGAACCCGGGCACCGGCCGCCAGTCCATGAACAGCGCGGCCCCCGGCTCGACCAGCGGCGTCGCGGCGCCCGCCGGCAGCACGACGCCGAACGCGCTCTGCTCGACGCGGGGCGCCCGGACCGGCCCGCCGGACAGCACCCGCCGGGTCCCGGTCGCGTCGATCACGACCGCCGCGGCCAGCACCCGCCCGGAGGTGAGCGCCACGCTGGAGCCGTGCGGACCGGTGTACGCCGCGGTCACCCCGTCGGCCACGGTGGCGATCTCCGGCCGGGTCAGCGCGGTGCGCACCGATTCGTTGTCCAGCACGGCATAGGTGCGGTCCAGCCGGTGCTCGGTCATCGCGACCGCCCTTGCGCCCGCCTGGACCCACCGGCTGCCCGCGGGCAGCACGGTGCAGTCCTCGGTCCACAGCCCGTAGGTGGCGCGCCAGCGGGCGTGCGGAGCGGGGTCGACGAGCACGGTGTCCAGCCCGGCGGCGGCGCACGCCGCGGCGGCCGCCCATCCCGCCGGCCCTGCTCCGGCGACAAGAACGTCCACCCGACGATCTCAGCACAACCGGCGTGGAAGCAACGTGACATTCCTTTCGAAGAAGAAAGCCATGGCACATTCCTTCTTGATCGGGCAATCCCGGCCGCGGACGATTAGGGTCCCGGAACGTGAACGGTGATTTGATCGACCGGCGGGAGGCGCGGCGGTCCGCGCGCGTCGACGGTGTGCCCGCCGACCTCGCGGCGAGCCCGTTCCGGGCCGACCGCGACCGGATCGCCTCGTCACCGTTCTTCGCCCGGCTGGGCGGGGTCACCCAGGTGGTCAGTGCCAGCGGGTCCGGACTGCTGCACAACCGGCTGACCCACAGCCTCAAGGTCGCCCACGTCGCGCGCGCGATCGCCGAGCGGCTGACGGCCAACGCGGAGGTCGTGCCGATGCTCGACAAGCTCGGCGGCTGCGACCCGGACGTGGTCGAGGCCGCGTCGCTGGCCCACGACCTCGGCCACCCGCCGTTCGGCCACCTCGGCGAGCAGGTGCTGGATCGCCTGGCGCGCAACAGGTTTCAGCTACCGGATGGTTTCGAGGGCAACGCGCAGAGCTTCCGCATCGTGACCACCACCGACACCCGCGGCCCGAGCGGCGTCGGCCTCGATCTGACCGCCGCGGTGCGCGCCGCCCTGCTCAAGTACCCGTGGACCCGGCTGTCGTACCCGTCGCCGCACCCAAGCACCCTGCCGGTCCCGCCGCGCGGCGCCTCGGCGCCGCCCGCCGAGCCGCACACCGGATCGAGCAAGTTCTCCGCCTACGTCACCGAGCTCGACGACCTGACCCGCTGCCGCGAGCCGTTCGCCGCCCGGATCGCCGACTGGCAGCAGACCGTCGAAGCGTCCGTGATGGACACTGCGGACGACATCACCTACGCCATCCACGACCTTGAGGACTTCCACCGCATCGGCGTCCTGCAGCACGCGCCGGTCGCGGCCGAGCTGGGCCAGTGGCTGGCCGGCGCCATCGACCTCGCCGGGCTCGACGACGCCGCGCTGGCCGCCCAGTCCCGCCGCCCCGGACGCTCGCTGGAGCAGCTGCGCCGCCGCCTGCACCGCCGCGACTCGTGGATCGTCGACGACGAGGCGTTCATCGCCGCGGTGTCCCGGGTCCGCGCCGAGCTGGTCGACGACCTGCTCGCCACCCCGTTCGACGGCTCCGTCGAGGCCGAGCAGTCGATCGGCCGGTTCTCCGCCCGGTGGACCGCCCGCCTGGTCGCCGGCATCGGCGTCGACCTCGACCCACCCACCCGATCCGGCCACGTCGTGCTGGCCCCCGCCCAGTGGCACGAGGTGCAGGTCCTCAAGTTCGTGCACCGCCGCTTCGTGCTGCGCCGCCCGGATCTGGCGCTGCACCAACGAGGCCAAGCCCGCCTGCTCACGTCTCTGGTGGAGGCGCTCGACCAGTGGCTCGGCGACCGCCACGAGGCCGACCGTCTGCCCCGCCGCCTACACGACCTGGCCGCCCTCGCCGAGTCCGAGTACACCACCCTGTCCGCAACCGCCCCGCTGGCGTTGAAGGGCCCCGCCGGCGAGATTCCCCAGGGCATCGACGCCCTTCGCTCGTTGGCCCAGGGCCGCGCCGTCATCGACTTCGTCGCCTCGTTGACCGACACCCAGGCCGCCACCCTCCTCGACGCCCTCTCCGGCCGCACCTCCCAACCCTGGTCCGACGCCTTCGTCCTCTAATCACGCCGTGTCGAACCGTTTTCCACCCTGACAATCGTTAGCGTCGTCACCATGACGAGAGGAAACTTCACCGCCCGTGCCCGAGCCGTCGGCGCCGAGCTGCGCGCCTGGCGCGAACGCGCCGGCATCGACGGCCAGGAGCTCGCCCGCATGCTGAGCTGGTCCGGCGCCAAAGTGTCCAACATGGAGTGCGGCCGCCGCGGCGTCTCCGAAGTAGACGCCGCCATGTACCTCGCCTGCTGCCGCGCCCCAGGTGACGACATCCACCAGATCCTCGAGTTCTTCCACGACAGGCACGAGTACTTCGTCGAACCCCACGGCAACCGCCTCGCCGACGAGCTGCTCAGCCTGATCACCATCGAAACCACCGCCAACGCGATCCAGAGCTTCGAACTGGTCGTGGTTCCCGGCCTGCTCCAGACCGAGGACTACGCCCGCGCGCTGATCACCCAGTACGGCCTGACCCCGGCACGTGCCATCGAGTCCAAGGTGCGTGCCCGCAAGGACCGGCAGGCGCTGCTGCGTCGCCACCGCCCGCCGAAATGCATCTTCTTCCTGCACGAGAACGCATTGCGCCTACCGGTCGGCACCAACGCCATCATGAACGATCAGCTTCTGCACCTGGTGTTCGCGTCTTCCCGCCCGCACCTCACCATCCGCGTCGTTCGGGTCAAGGCGGGCCCGGTGCCCGGCATGGCCGGCCCGTTCGCCCTCATGACCTACTCCCAGGGCCGGCCGATCGTCTGCCTGGAGCACGACACCACCAGCATGTTCCTGGACGGCGACGAGGATGTGCGAATCTACCGAGAAGTTCTCGCCCGGCTGTCCACGGTCGCCCTGGATGAGGAACAATCGCGGACGTGGCTTGCCACCGCGGCAAGCGCTCACGACCGACCGCGAGGGACCCACGATGACGTCACCCGAGCCGAGGGACCGCCGCTGGTATAAGAGCAGCTTCAGCGGCGGCAGCGGAGACGGCAACTGCGTGGAGATCGCGCCCACTGCAGGCGCGGTCTCGATCCGCGACTCCAAGAACACCAGTGGCGGCGAGCTCACCCTCCCCGCCGCCGCCTGGCACTCCTTCCTACTCACGCTGCCGCAGTAGCCCCAGGATCTCGTCCAGCTTCCCGTCGTGGCTATCGAGCCGCTTAGTGTGCTTGCGCTGGTTGTCTTCTAGGCGCCCCAACTGGTGGCTCATGTGGTTCAGCCTGCTAGTCGTGGAGTCCTGCTTGGCGGCATGGTATTCGAGCGTGTGCTGCATCTCTTCCAAGCGGTTGCCGTGCTCCTGCTGGACGGAGGCGATCGTCGTTACTCGCTCGCTGACGGCATCTACTCTGCTGCCGACTGCATCCACTTTCGCGTTGGTCTGATCGAACTTGTCATAGAGCGCTTCCATGTCGTTGCGGTTCTGACGAACCTGGCGGTCCAGTTCCCGTGGAGAAGTCATGGCGCCGAGCGTAGACCGCGGTCGAGGGCCGTCAAAATGCTTGTCCACAGGGAAAACCGACACGATCGAGTTGTCCACAATCCACAGCTAGGTCTCAGCTTCAGCACAGGTGTGTGGTAGAGGCTGGCGGTGTGAGTGAGACAGACAAGACACAGCCAGACCCGGACCGGGAGCAGGAGTCAGGGGCGGATGCGCCCACGCAACCGGCGCAATCTCAGCAGGCTGAGCAGGCCGCGCAGGCGCCTCCGACGCAGCAGGAGGTGCCGCCCGCGCAGCCGGCCCCGTCGCCTCCGCCACCGCCCGCGCCGAGACGGGTGCCGTCGACGGTACGGACGTGGGTGGCGGCCGTGGTCGCGGGCGTGTTGCTGCTCGGCGGCGGGCTGGGTGGCTACTTCATCGGGGCGGCCAGCGACCATGATCGGGACCGGCCCGGGATCTCGCGCCACGGCGACCACGGGCCCGGGCAGTTCCGGGACGGACCGCGCTTCCGGCAGGAGCGTTAGCCCAGCGATCCCGTGGCGAGCAGGCCGCCGTCCACCCGGACGGTCTCGCCGGTGATCCACGACGCCTCGTCCGAGACCAGGAAGGCGACCAGCGAGGCGACGTCCTCGGGGGTGCCGAGGCGCTTCATCGGGTAGGCGTGGGCGGCCTCGTCCTCGCGGCCGACGTAGAGCGCCTCGGCGAACCGGGTCTTCACGGTGGCCGGGGCCACACCGTTCACGCGCACAGAAGGGCCGAGCTGCCAGGCCAGCTCCATGGTCAGGTGGTTGAGCGCGGCCTTGCTCGCGCCGTACGCCCCGAGCACGCCGGTCGACCGCAGCCCGCCGACCGACGAGACGTTGACGATGTTGCCGCCGTGCTCGGCCATCCACGCGCGCAGGGCCAGCTGCACGAAGCCGAGCGCGCCCACCACGTTGGTGTCGAAGGTCTTCAGCACGGCGCCGAGGTCGGCGTCGGCGAGCGGGCCGTAGGTCGGGTTGATCCCGGTGTTGTTGATCAGGATGTCCAGGCTGCCGAGCTCCTCCACGGTCTGCCGGACCACCCGTTCGCGGTCCTCGTGCCGCCCGGCGTTGCCGGCCAGCGCGAGCACCCGCGCGCCGGAGATCTCCTTGGCCAGCCGCTCGCCGGCCGCGGTGATGTCGTCGGCCTTGCGCGACATGATGGTCACCGCGGCGCCGCCGCGCACCAGCTCGGTCGCGATGGCGAGGCCGATGCCCCGGCTGGCCCCGGTCACGAGCGCGGCCTTGCCGCTGAAGTCCCAAGTCATGGCGAGCACTCTAACTGTGCCTTTCCGAAGCGAGCGGCATTCAGAACAGAGGTGGTCACCACAGCTTGTCTGTCTCGGCTTGGCTGCGTGGTTGCTGCCCGACCACTCGGGCGGGCCAGCTCGCCGGGCGGCGTCGCTGGTCTGTGGAGACTCGTGCTTGTGGTTGTGTGTCCGACCGCTCGGACAGGCCTCCGGCCTGCCCTCGCTAGTCGGAAGCGACACCGCCCGGCGGCCCACGCTCGCTGGGTCGGGTTCTGAATGTCTCTCCAGGCGGGCGCTTAGCCGCGAGCCTCGATAACCGCGTTGCGGGTCACCCGTACACTGGCCTCGTGGTGGTTCGGACGGAGGACTAGGGCGTCCAGCTCGCCGGTCACGACAGGCGAGCCGCTGACCCCTGCCCACCGACCACATCTTCTCGGGGAGTCATCTCAGTGATCACAGCCACGGATCTCGAGCTGCGCGCCGGCTCGCGCATCCTGCTGTCCGACGCGACGCTGCGCGTCCAGCCCGGCGACCGGATCGGCCTCGTCGGCCGAAACGGCGCCGGCAAGACCACCACGCTTCGGGTGCTGGCCGGCGAGGGCGAGCCCTACGGCGGCAAGCTGCACCGGTCCGGCCCGCTCGGCTACCTGCCGCAGGACCCGCGCGAGGGCAACCTCGACGTCACCGCCAAGGACCGGGTGCTGTCCGCGCGCGGCCTCGACGATCTGCTGCGCGAGCTGGAGAAGGCGCAGACCGCGATGGCCGAGCACGTCGACGACGGAACGCGGGACAGCGCCGTGCGCCGCTACGGCCGGCTCGAGGAGCGCTTCGCCGCCCTCGGTGGCTACGCCGCCGAGAGCGAGGCGGCCCGGATCTGCGCCAACCTCGGCCTGCCCGACCGGGTGCTGACCCAACCGCTGCGCACGCTGTCCGGAGGGCAGCGCCGGCGGGTGGAGCTGGCCAGGATCCTGTTCGGCGCCTCGGAGATCGGTGGCGGCGCCGGCACCGCGCTGCTGCTCGACGAGCCCACCAACCATCTCGACGCCGACTCGGTCACCTGGCTGCGTGGCTTCCTCAAGGGGCACAACGGCGGCCTCGTGGTGATCAGCCACGACGTCGACCTGCTCGCCGAGGTGGTCAACAAGGTCTGGTTCCTCGACGCCATGCGCGGCGAGCTCGACGTGTACAACATGGGCTGGCGGCGCTACCTCGACGCGCGCGCGGCCGACGAGAAGCGGCGCCGGCGCGAGCGGGCCAACGCGGAGAAGAAGGCCTCGGCGCTCATGGCCCAGGCGGACAAGATGCGTGCCAAGGCCACCAAGGCGGTCGCCGCGCAGAACATGATCCGCCGGGCCGAGCGGATGCTGTCCGGGCTGGAGGAGGTCCGCCAGTCCGACAAGGTGGCCAAGATCCGCTTCCCGGAGCCGGCGCCGTGCGGCAAAACCCCGCTCACCGCGGAAGGACTCAGCAAAAGCTACGGCTCGCTCGAAGTCTTCACAGGAGTGGATCTGGCTATCGACAAGGGATCCCGGGTCGTCGTGCTCGGTCTCAACGGCGCCGGCAAGACCACGTTGCTGCGCCTGCTCTGCGGCATGGAGCGGCCGGACTCCGGCGCCGTGATTCCCGGCCACGGCCTACGGATCGGCTACTACGCGCAGGAGCACGAGACGCTCGACCATGACGCGAGCGTCTGGTCCAACGTGCGCCACGCGGCCCCGGACCGCCCCGAGCAACAGCTGCGCACCCTGCTCGGCGCGTTCCTGTTCAGCGGCGAGCAACTCGACCAGCCGGCCGGAACGCTGTCCGGCGGGGAGAAGACCCGGCTGGCCCTTGCCGGCCTGGTGTCCAGCGCGGCCAACGTGTTGCTGCTCGACGAGCCGACCAACAACCTCGACCCGGCCAGCCGCGAGCGCGTCCTGGACGCCCTGCGCCGCTACACCGGCGCCGTGGTGCTCGTCACCCACGACCCCGGTGCCGTGGAGGCCCTCGAGCCGGAGCGGGTGATCCTCCTGCCGGACGGCACCGAGGATCATTGGTCCGCCGACTATCTCGAACTCGTTCAGCTGGCTTGAGAACCCCGTTACGGATGCCGGTAGTAGAGCCATGAAGCGGGCGCAGACGGGTCCTGCTTTGGTGCGTCTGGGGGACTTCCGTCGGGATTTTTGGATCTCGCCTGGCGTTCCGGGCCGACCTGTTCGATCATTGCTCGGCAGGGGTTGCACTGACCTCAGTTACACGTTACGGAAGGCGGATGACGTGGCTGACCTGAAGAAAGGCGCGCGGATCACCGGCAACACGCGCGACAAGCTGGCCGCTGACCTCAAGAAGAAGTACGAGAAAGGCGCCAGCATTCGCGCGCTGGCCGAGTCGACCGGGCGCTCCTACGGCTTCGTCCATCGAGTGCTCTCCGAGTCCGGCGTCACGCTGCGCGGCCGGGGCGGCGCGACGCGCACCAAGAAGAAGTAGGCCCGAAGCCTCTTCTGCGCGGATGTTCTTTCAGTAGGGGTCGGGGTCCGCGACCGATTCGGTCGGTCCTACTGGGGTGCCGCCGTGCGCGTGGGTGTCGGCGGCGGAACCGGGATTCGGTGTGGTGGCGGCGAAACCGGCCGCCGCGCCGAGCATGGCCAACGGGTAGATCAGGTAGCCCCAGCGGGTAGCCGGAGCGAGCACGATCGCCGCACCGAGTCCGACGGCGATCCGCGTCAGCGTGTCCGCCGGCGTGCGCGGCGGGCGCAGCACCAGCCATGCGGTGATCGCGCAGGCCGCGACGCCGAGCAGCCCGATGGCTACCGCATGTCCGATCGGGCCGGCTTGGGCGATCAGGTGGCCCGGCAGCGGGCTTGCCGCCGGTGAGCGCGCCTGCCCGAGCCCCGCCGGAAACTTGATCAAGTGTTCGATGAACATCGCCGGATCGGCCGCGAGGACCGGCCCAACGATGATCACCGTGGCCGCGCAGATCGTACCGAGGAAGATCGCCCCCGCGCGACCACCCCGGTGCGCGAACATCGCGACCGTCAGCACGGCCATCGCGGGCAGGGCGGTCAGCTTGGTGTTGACCACGAGTGCGCCCACCATCCCGGCCGGGACCGGGCCGGCCCGGTAGACCAGCGCGGCGGCCAGCACGATCAGCGCGATCACCGGCAGGTCGTCGCCGGCCACGCTCGCGGTGAGCGCGGTGATCGGGTTGACCACGGCCAGCTGCGCCGCCAGGACCGGAACCCGTGGCCAGCCGAGCAGCCGCAACGTCAGCACGACGCAGAGCACGCTGATCGCCAGGAACATCAGCCGCGCGTCGGTCGCCGGGCCGTCACCGAGGATCGCGCGGGGCAGCCCGTAGATCGTCATCGCCGGGCCGTACGGCGTGTAGTCGTCGGGATGCGGGGTCGGGCCGAGGGCGGGGTAGGGCGTGCCGTCGTCCAGCAGCAGCCGGGCGGACCGCTCCACCACCCAGACCTCGGGCTGCGCCGGGAACGACCACGGCCACGGTCCCCACACGAACGCCGGCGACCGCACGATCACCAGCACGGCCGTGGGAACCAGGATCGCGAAGATCGCCACGAGGCCGATCGGAATCCACCGCGACCGCAGCCGGCCGGGCCCCCGGCCGGCAAGCAACGCCGTGTGCGCCACGGCAAGCAGGTAACCGATCGTGGCGAGGTTCCCCCAGACCCGGTAGCCGTAGAACTCCGACCAGAGCGCGCTCGCGCCCGCGAATGTCAGACCTACCAGGTAGAACAGGAGATCGAGCCGCACCGGCGGGACACGGCTGATCGGCTGCGGCATGCCCGCAGAGTAATGATCGAGGGAAGCTCCAGCGACCCGCGGGTGTTGTTGCGTGCGATGAACCGATGAGGAGGGCCGGCATGGACGGGACCTGGATGTTCATGCGGGGCGCGATGAAGGCGCCGACCACGCCGCGGTCGCTGCGCAAGGGCACCGTGCGCCGCGTGTTCGCGTTCTCCCGGCCGCACCGCGCGAAGCTGGTCGTCTTCCTGTTGCTGACCGTCATCTCGGCGGTGCTCGCGGTGAGCACGCCCCTGCTGGCCGGCCGGGTGGTCGACGCGATCGTCGGCGGCCGGGAGGCGTGGCTGGTCGTGTGGCTGGCCCTGGCCATCGCCGGCGTCGCGATCATGGATGCCGGGCTGGGGCTCGCCGAGCGCTGGCAGTCCGCGCGCATCGGCGAGGGATTGATCTACGACCTGCGCCGCGCGGTGTTCGAGCACGTGCAGCGCATGCCGGTGGCGTTCTTCACCCGCACCCGCACCGGCGCGCTCGTCAGCCGGCTCAACAACGACGTGATGGGCGCCCAGCGCGCGTTCACCTCGACGCTGTCCGGCCTGGTCACCAACGTGATCCAGCTGGCGCTGTCGCTCGGCGTCATGATGACGCTGTCCTGGCAGGTCACCGGCCTGGCGCTGCTCCTGCTGCCGGTGTTCGTGCTGCCCGCGCGCCGGATGGGCCGCAGGATGGCCGACCTGCAACGCGAGGCCGCCACCCTCAACGCCTCGATGACCACCCAGATGACCGAGCGCTTCTCCGCCCCCGGCGCGACGCTGGTCAAGCTCTTCGGCCGGCCGCGCGTCGAGGCCGACGAGTTCGGCGCACGGGCCGGCCGGGTGCGCGACATCGGCGTGCGCACCGCCATGCTCACCCGGTGGTTCATGACCAGCCTCACCCTGGTCTCGGCGCTGGCCCAGGCGCTGGTCTACGGCCTCGGCGGCTACCTGGCGCTGCGCGGCGAGCTGGCCCCTGGAACCGTTGTGGCCCTTGCCCTGCTGCTCACCCGGCTCTACACCCCGCTGACCGCGCTGGCCAACGTCCGGGTCGACGTGATGACCGCGATGGTCTCCTTCGAGCGGGTCTTCGAGGTGCTCGACCTTCCCCCGATGATCAAGGAGCGGCCCGGGGCCGGTTCCGTGCCACCCGGCGGCGTCTCCGTCGAGTTCGACGACGTGCGCTTCGGCTACCCGGCCGCCAGCCAGGTTTCCCTTGCGTCACTGGAGGAAGTTGCCGTCCTCGACCAGCGTGGCGGCCAGGAAGTGTTGCACGGCATCACGTTCCGTGCCGAGCCCGGCCAGATGGTGGCCCTGGTCGGCCCGTCCGGCGCCGGCAAGTCCACGATCGCCACGCTCATCCCCCGACTGTACGACGTGGACTCCGGTGCGGTCCGACTGTCCAATATAGACGTTCGAGACCTGACGTTCGACTCGCTCCGCGACACCGTCGGCGTCGTCACCCAGGACGGCCACCTGTTCCACGACACGATCCGCGCCAACCTCGCCTACGCCGCGCCGGACGCCGACGACGAGCAGATCTGGGACGCGCTGCGCCGCGCCCGCCTGGCCGATCTCGTCGCCTCCCTCCCCGACGGACTCGACACCGTCGTGGGGGAGCGCGGTTACCGCCTCTCCGGCGGCGAACGTCAACGCCTCACCATCGCCCGCCTGCTGCTCGCCCAGCCGCGCGTGGTGATCCTCGACGAGGCCACCGCCCACCTCGACTCCGAGTCCGAGGTCGCCGTCCAGGAGGCGCTCACCGACGCGCTGGCCGGACGCACCGCCATCGTGATCGCCCACCGCCTGTCCACGGTCCGCGCCGCCGACCAGATCCTGGTCATCGAGGACGGCCGCATCGTCGAGTCCGGCACGCACGACACCCTGCTCGCCGCCGGCGGCCGCTACGCCGACCTCTACACCACCCAGTTCGCCAAGTCCCCGGCCGCGGCCTAAGGCAGATCCTCCGGCCGATCCACATCCAACCCCGACGCCACATCCCCGCACGGCACCTCGATCGCCGGATGGACCTTCAAGTACGGCCGCGCCCCCGCATCCCCGGTCGCCAGCTCGCACACTCCCGCCCAGTGCTCCCGCCCGATCAACACCGGGTGCCCCGGCACGCCGTCATACGTCGCCCGCGCCAACACCCCCGGCCCCGCCAACCCCCGCACCCGCCGCACCGCCTCCACCGTCATCCCCGGCGTATCCACCGGAACGACCAACGCCGCCACAACGTCCACTCCGGACAGTGCAGCCAACCCCACCCGCAGCGACGACCCCATCCCCGACTCCCACTCCGGATTGTCCACAACAGACACTCCGCCGAGGTTCGCCGTCGCCCTGACCTCGTCCGCCCCCGCCCCCACCACGACGACCACCGGCGCACACCCCCCATCCCGCACCACCCCCGCCG
>NZ_DASZCQ010000135.1:0-17919 GCF_035942955.1 Actinophytocola sp.
GGACACCCAGACCGTCGGCGATCCTCGCCAGCACGTCGTAGGCCATGACCTGACGACCCTTGAGAATCTCCGACACCTCGGACTGCGATTGACCGGTCAGGGCCGCGATCTGGCGCTGTGAGACACCAGTGCGCCGCAACAACCGATAAACGGTGCTGACCTCCCGCGCGGCGAGCGCGCTGCGCATCTCCGGCTTCTCCCACTCCTCCGGAGGAATGGCGTCGTCGAGACAGGGCGCGGGTCCCATTCCGTCCCATACTCTCGTTCGCGTGACTCGCAACACGTGCCACGCCGCCCACGGTTCGGTTACGGTGGCGCGTTCCGGATTTTCACGTGGGATCAGGACGATATGGTTCGCAATTCCGGTGAGCGACACGCGGACACCGGCGTCCTGGATCGCACAGTCGGATTGCTCGAGTACGGCCGCCACCGCGAAGCGGTCGGGCATGCCGAGCCAATCGACGACGACGGTCTCACCCGCGACACCGAGCTGGATCCGATCCGCGGCTCGCCAGAGTGGAAAGCGGCGCAGAACGGCGCTGAGCAACCGCCCGGCCGGCGGCATCGTGTCCCAGTGGGGGGAACGTGGCACCTCGCGGGGGTCGGTGAGATCGTCGAGGAGGTCGTGCGCTTGCCGGCGGTTGACACCCAGCAGCCTGATGCGTGCCCGGACATTGTTGCCGGCAGCGAGCAGCCGCAACTCCAGGAAATCCCGGTCCGGGTGAAGGCGCAGCCCGGGTATGCCCGGCACGGCGTCCGACCGGATCGGCCGGATATGGCGCAGGAGCGGCTTGAGGTGCGCGGGATCGGACACGCTGATCGCCAGGCCGTCGCCGGTGGGATGGGTGGCGGCGATGAACGACGGCAACCGGACGCCCGTGGTGCGGCGCAGTTGTGTCGTGGCGTCGGCCCAGGCCAGCAGCAGGCTCGCCTCGAAATCGCGCTGGGCGGCGCCGGCGGCGGCCGGGATCAGCGGGGTCGACAGCGGCACCCTGAACCGGTGGACGGTGTTCACGGTCTCGCCGGTGCAGAGGGTGCGACGAGACAGGCGGCTCAACCGAAGGCGGGTAGACACGAGCATCCTCCGCAGGCATTGCCCGGCCAACGCTGCTGAGACACACGGTCCACGGCGGATAGTGGCCAACGGTCGAGATGCGGTACGTGCGCCAGGCACGCTTTGAAGGCACCCACTCCATCCGGGGTAGGAGGAGCCTCATCGGCAGCCGCGACCGCCACGCGGATGGTAGCCCCACGGCCGTTCCACGGCCAACCCCGGGTCGACGATCAGCCGACCCGGAGGACTCGCAATGCCTGGAACGCGGCGACGAGATCAGCGGGCGCGGCCGTTGAGGGCGTCGAGGAAGGTTCTTTCGAACCGGGTGCGGTCGGCGGTGAAGGCGGCGTGCAGGCGGGATCCGGTCGGGGTGGGGGCGGTGCGGCCGGACTGGGCGCCGGTTTGGACGACGTCGACGCGGACCGGGCGGAAGGTGGTGATGGCGTCGCCGTCGTTGCGGAATGCGGCGAGGCCGGCGAGGGCGTCCCACCAGAACATGACGCCGAGGCCGATCAGGGTGGTCAGCTCGGGGTGGCTGATGATCCGGTGGACGATGCGGGCGCTCGGGGTGTGCTGATCGGCGGCGATGCGGTCGACGATGTCGGGGGTGATCGGCACGAACTGGGTGGCGTCCAGCGGGATCAGGCGCACCGGGGCGGTGCGGAGCACCGAGCGGGCCGAGGCCGGGTCGAGCCAGATGTTGAACTCCTGGGAGTTGTCGAACCCGGGCAGGGCGGAGCCGAACAGGTTGCCGGGCACGTGGATCGCGCCGCCCATCACGTAGATCTGCTGGATCCGCGGGACCAGCCACGGGCGCCCGTCGAGCGCGGCGGCGACGTTGGTCAGCGGGCCGGTAGTCAGCATGGTGATCTTCACCGGCGACAGCGCGATGGTGCGCCGGATCAGCTCGGGCGCGGTGCTCCCGGCCGGCGCGGCCGGCCGGCCGCCGTCGCCGAGCGCGTCGGTCAGCACGGTCTCGACCTGTGCCGCGGCCTCGGCGGGCGCCGGATGGACGCCCGCGCCGGTGGATCCGTCGGCCAGCGGGACGCGGGGCAGGCCGCACTGCTCAAGCACGCTGCGCGCGTGCCGCAGCGCCCGGCCCGGCAGGCCCATCCCGTTGTTGGCGACGGTGACCGCGCGCAGCTCGATCCGCCGCTGCTTGTGCTCCTCGCACAGGTAGGCCAGCGTCGTGGCGTCGTCGAAGTCCATGTCGCTGTCGTAGATCACCGGTGTCGGCCGGCCTACCCGGTGCGCCTCGGCGGCGCCGGCGGCGGCCAGCAGCGAACCGACAACGGCGACGATCACTACGAGTGCGCGCAGTCGCAGCATGGCGATTGCCCCCAATCCCGGAATCCCCATCGCCAATTACCTTGGCCCGCCGAGGAAAGGGCGTCAAGCAACCAGGCTCTTGCGGTAGACGACGATGTCGCACGGGGTCGCCAGCAGCGGGGCCAGCGCGGGGTACGCCTCCTCGATCGAGCGGGTCCGGGTCGGCCGGTAGCCGATGCGGGTGTACCAGGTCGCCAGGAACTCCTTGTGCGGATGCGTCCAGTTCCGCGGGACCAGCAGCTCGAGCTGCATTTCGTCGGCGCCGGCCGCGCGGCAGGTCCGCTCGGCGAAGTCGATCAGCCCGCGGCCGATGCCGATGCCGCGGTGGCGCGGATCGGCGGCCAGCATCCCGAACTCACCCGCGCCGTCGTCGAGCCGCTGGATGCGGACACACCCGGCGAGCAGCCCGTCCATCCGGGCCACCGCGAGCTGCCCGGCCTCGGTCAGCTCGGCCAGCTCCTCGACGGAGGTGCGCGCGGCACCGTCGACCCACAGGCCGTGCTCCGACTCGGCGTAGACCTTGTTGATCAGATCGGTGAGGTCGGCCATGAGCCCCAGGTCGGAGCTCGCCGCCGCGGGCAGCAGCCGGATCTGAACCGGCTGGAATGCGAGCATTTGGCGACGGTAGTTCGTGATCACGGCAGGCGCAACGTCAGTGTGCTTCCTACCGGAGCCCGTAGGCGCGGATGACGGTCTGCTCAACGGTGTTGCCGGCCGAGTCGGCGGCCATGGCGCGCAGCGAGACGTGGCGGGCTCCGCGCGGGTGGTCGATCCGGGCCACGGCGGTCGGGTCCGGGCCGCGGGTCACCTCGACCGTGCGCCAGGTGCGGCCGTCGTCGAAGGACGCTTCCACGGCCAGCTCGGTGACCGTGGCCTCCGGCGCGCCGGCCTGCCGCTGCACGGTGACCGGCACGAGGGCGGTGGCGGCCCGGGACTCGTTGTGCGGGTTCAGATCCGGCGGCGCGAACCGCACCACCATCAGGGGCAGCGCGGTGCCCTCCTTGCCCTTGTCCGCGGTCTTCGGGCCGGGGTCGGGGTCCGGCGGGCGCACCGAGGTGAACGTCCACACGCACGAGATCCGCGTGGACAGGTCGGACACGTCCGTGCCCCGGCCGCGCTGCGCGGTCGTCTCGAGCCGGTAGCGGTTCGGCTCGGCCGGCACGTCGAACTGCCCGCTGCCCGGCCGGTTGGTCTCCCCGAGCCTGGTGTCGCCCAGGTACAGCACGGTGGAGCCGGAGTCCAACTCGGACTGGCCGGCCCGGTCCGGCCCGGCGTCGGAGTACATCGGGATGTTCAGCAGGAACTGGTCGCCGGACCGGGACGCCCACTCGTCGTCGCGGGTGAAGCCGGGACCGAACACCGCGGTGTTCCATTCCTCCACATAGGACTGTCCGGGCTCGTGGTCGACCACGCCGCCGGTCAGCACGGTCTCGAAGTGGACCTGCTTCTTGACGAAGTCCCACTGCTGGAACTCGGCCGACCACCGCAGCCCGTCGAGGTTGTGGAACTCGGTGCGGTCCAGCGGCAGCCGGAACCCGAACCCGAACCCGACGCCGATGCCCAGCTCGGGCTCCCGGACGACCCATACCTTGGTGGCGCGCTTGCGATCCGCCTGCTCCCGGTACCGCGTGCGCACCTCGGCGAGGTCGGCGTCCACGATGTGCCGGGCGAGGCCGTCGGGCAGGCGGCCGTAGTCGAACCACTGCAGGTTGTACGTCACGGTGCTGCGCGTGACGTCGCCCTGCGCGTCCGGCACCGCCCACATGCCACCGATGTCGGCGACCATTTCGGTGCGGGGCAATGGATCCCCGACCTGTCCGATGAGGATCCGGTCGAACGTGTCGCCGAGCACGCCGGTGATCAGCGTGCTGTGTTCGGTGAACCGGCTGTACCCGGCGGCCACCACCCGGTCCCGGACGTTCGGCCGGTCGAAGGTCACCGCGATCGGCCGTGCCGCACTGGCGTCCACGACGAGTGAGGTGTCGGCGCCGACCGTCACCGTCGGGTGGGCGACCTTGCTGGAGTCGACCCCGGTGCCGTCCGCGCGCGGCGTGGCGATCGTCGCGTCGACGTGGTATGTGCCGCGGCGCACGCGCAGGGTGCCGGACCCGCCGATGCCGGGGATCGGGCGGTACCGCGCGCGGTCGATGCCGAACAGGAACGAGAAGTGCAGATCCGTGGCCCGGCCGGCGCCGTCGAGCGGGCGCAGGGTCAGGTCGTAGCTTTCCGGCTCGCGGTCCACCGCGACCGGCGTGGTGACACGGTGCCCGGCGCCGCCGGTGGCCAGGATGTGCGCGCCGAACGTCCCCTCGGCGGCCGGGATCGCCGTGTTCGCCGTGATGTCGACGCCGGCGTGACCGCCCGCCGGGACCGTGATCTCCGTGACGGACAGCCGGAACATGCCGTCCGGCACGGATTCGCCGTCCGGCCCGGTGGCGGTGACCGACAGCCGCAAGGTGACCGGTGCCGGGCCGGGGTTGCGGTAGGTCACGGTCCGCGTCACCGGCCGGTCGTCCTCGTGCGGCCAGGCCATCCGTCCAAACGAGACACTCGGTGGCTCGGCCTGCAGGCTCTGCGTGATCGCGGTCGCGACGTCCACCCGGCCGGCGCCCTGCGCGTAGGTTCCGGTGTCGGCCAACGTTTTCGCCGAGGACATCAGCGCGGCCTTGAGCCGCGGGCCGGTCCAGTCCGGGTGCTGCTGGGCCAGGATCGCCGCGGCGCCGGCCACATGCGGCGTCGCCATCGAGGTGCCGCCGAGCGCCACGTAGCGGTCGCCCTTCTTGCCCAGACCGGAGAATCGCGAACGCGCGGCGGTGATCTCCACTCCGGGCGCCACGATCTCCGGCTTGAGCGCGGCGTCGCGGACCCGCGGACCGCGGCCGGAGAAGCCGGCGATGGCGTCCTGCTTGTCCACCGCGCCCACGGCGAGCGCGGCGTCGGCGCTGGCCGGGGATGAGACCGTCTCGGCGCCGTACCCGCCGTCGTTGCCCGCGGCGATGACGAACAGCGTGCCGTACCGGGCGGTCAGCCGGTTCACCGCCAGCTCGAGCGGGTCGTCGTCGGCGGTGTCCGGCCCGCCGAGGCTCAGGTTGACCACCTTCGCCCCGGCCGCGGCGGCCCACTCCATCCCGGCCAGGATCGCCGACTCAGGGCAGCCGCCCTCGCACACCTTGCCGATCAGCAGCCGGGCGTCGGGCGCGACCCCGGTGTAGCGGCCGCTGGAGGCCCGGCCGGTGCCGGCGATCGTGGACGCGACATGCGTGCCGTGCCCTGCGGTGTCCCTGACGTCCGTGCCAGGGATGAAGCTCTTCATGCCGGCGATCCGGTTGCGGAGGTCGGGATGGGTGTCGTCGATCCCGGTGTCCAGCACGGCAATCGTGACGTCGCGGCCGGTGTAGCCGGCGCGCCAGGCGGTCGGCGCACCGATCTGCGGCACGCTGGCGTCCAGGCTCGGCTTGCGCATGCCGTCCAGCCAGATCCGGCCGGCGTCGCGGTGCGCGGTCCAGAAGTCGGCCACGCTCTCCTTGGGCTGGCGCACGACCGCGGCGTCCACAGAGGACAGCGTCTGGGTGACCGTCGCGCCGGCGTCGGTCAGCGCCGCCGCCCCGCCCGGCTGGACGATCAGCGGCAGGTCGGCCCGGCCGGCGTCGCCGTACCCGTCCCGCAGCAGCGCGGCGACGTCGAACAGCCGGCGGTCGAGCCGTCCGGCGTTCAGCGGCGCCCACGCGTCGCTCGGCACGATCGACAGCTCGCCGCCGGTCCCCACGGTGGCGAACTGGACGTGCTCCCGACCCGGTGCCGGCAGCACGTTGGGCACCAGCCGCGCGCCGACCCGCCGCACGCTCACGTGATCGCCGGTGATCAGCGTGACGGCCCCGAGATAGTGGCTTGGTTGAGCCGAGTCGGGCGGCAGCTCGGCGATGGCCGGCGGGACGGGCAGGACAACCACGAGGACGGTCGCCAGCAGGATCGACGAGAGCTTCCGAGCGACCGGCATGGTGCTGCCTCCCATCCCCGGGCCTGCATCCTCAACCAACGCCAGCGCGGATCGGAAAGTCAAGCCCCGAACGTCGGCCTCAGGGCGCGAGCCGGGCCGCGACCTGGCGCAGCTCGATCCATTCGGGCGACTCCTGAACGCACCGGGCGAACAGCCACAGCGTCACCCGCTCCGGGTCGAGGTCGAGCAGGTCGGCCATCCGCGTGGCCAGCCCGGCCGGGTCGGCCGCCAGCCGCTCGTCGCAGTTGAGCATGTGCTGCACGACGTCGTAGGCCGGATCCCCGACGTACGGGGTCGGGTCGATGACCAGCCACGGCTCGCGCTCGGCGGCCAGGATGTTGCCGCCGTGCAGGTCGGTGCACAGCAGCACGTCGGTGCTGGCGGTGCGGGGCAGCGAGCGGAACAGCCCGATGCCGGCGCGGGCGATGCCACGGTCTACCGCATCCGGTGCGGCGGCGTACTTCTGCTCGAACTCGGCCGCCCACTCGTCGCACATCTGGCTCAACGGCCGGAAAGGCGCGCCCGCCGGCCGCCACAGCCGGCGCAGCAGCCCGGCGACCACCAGGTCCTGCTCGGGCTCGGGCAACGCCTGCTTGAGCTGGGTGCCCGGCACGCACCGCTCCAACAGCAACGCCTTCGCCTCGCCGTACTCGCGCGCCGCGTACAGCCGCACCGCGCCGTCGCCGTCCCACAGTCGCAACCCGTCGGCCTCGTGCTCGGTGTCGGCGAACCACTTGACGATCTTGAGCACCAGCTCCCGGCCGGCGCCGTCGCGCGCGGGCGCCACCCAGGCCCACTCGCCGTCGTGCTCGAACGGCGGACCGACCGTGAGTCCCCAGCGTCGCGTCACCTCTCGCAGCACCGCCGTGTGCACGGCCCGACGGTAGGCGAGGATGGCCACATGCTCGTAGCGGTTTTGGCCGACACGCACGCGCCGCGGCGGTGGAAGTCGTGCCCGCCGCGGGTCGCCGAGCACCTGCGGGAGGCCGACGTCATCCTGCACGCGGGCGACGTGTGCACGGCCGGTGTGCTCGACGAGATGGCCGAGTACGCGCCGGTGCATGCCGTGCTCGGCAACAACGACGGGCCGGACGTCGCGGCGTGGGGCGCCCCCGAGACGCTGGAGCTGGACCTGTGCGGGTTGCGCGTCGGCATGATCCACGACAGCGGCAAGGCCGACGGGCGCCTCGCCCGGATGCGCCGCCGGTTCCCGGACGCGGACCTGGTCGTGTTCGGACACTCGCACATCCCGATGGACCGCGCCGGCGACGGCCTGCGGATCTTCAACCCCGGCTCGCCGACCGACCGCCGCCGCCAGCCGCACGGCACGATCGGCCTGCTGCGCATCGAGAACGGCGAGCTGACCGAGGCACGCATCGTCGCGGTCACCTGAGCCATAAGCGAATGGCACGGATCACTGGCAGTACACAGCCGGTGCCGCCTCGTGCATCTTCGAACTCGTTAGGACCCTGCACTAACACCCAAGGAGACAGCATGCTCAGACGAGCGTTCCTCGGCCTCGTCGCCGGCGCCGCCATGGTCCTGCCGCTGGTCGGCCTCACGGCGCCCCAGGCGGCCGCCGCCGACGACGTCGGCGCGCTGGTCGTCACGCTCACCTATGACGACAGCCGGGCCGCGGAGTTCGTCGACGCCGTCAGGCAGGGCGTCTCGATCTGGAACAACGCCGCTCCCAACGTGCGAATCGTCCGCGCCACGCCCGGAACCCGGGCCAACATCACGGTGATCGCCGACAACGGCTGGCCGCGCGCCAACCTTGGCCCGGTTCGGCCCGGCGGCGCCGTCACCGTGTGGATGGGACGCCTCGCCGTCCAGCAGGGCTACAACGTCGTCCGGATCGCCGCGCACGAGCTGGGCCACAGCCTCGGCCTTCCGGACCGGCGCACGGGACTGTGCGCGGACCTGATGTCCGGCTCCTCGGCACCGGTGAGCTGCGCCAACGCGCAACCCAACGCCACCGAGCGGGCCGCGGTTCAGCGCAACTACGCCTCGGGCCTCGCCGCCCAGCAGGCTCCCGGTCAGGCCGTGATGATCGTGGATGCTGGGTAGCAAGGCCTGACGAAAGAAGGGTGGGCGTGAGTGTCCGGCTCACGCCCACCCGGTCAGCCCGGCCCGTCCGGTCAGCCAGGCGGCGTGCGCCGCGACGCTGGTCATCTTCTGCCAGGTGGTGCGCGCCGCCACCGTGACCAGGTCCGCGCCGAACGGGGCGACGGGCCCGTCGACCGGCCAGGCGAGCAGGTCGCGGAACATGATCGGCGAGCCGCGCAGCGGGCGGACGGCCACCTTGTCGGTGTCCGGGGTGCCCGGCCGCGCGATCGTGACGCCGTGCCCGCGGTGGATGGCCTCCGCGTGCGCCTCGAGCTCGAGCCAGTGCGCCACGTGCGGCTCGAACCCCGCGCCCGCGCAGGCCAGGCGCAGGTTCTCCGCGCAGCGCTGCTCGCGCTCCGGGCGCAGGATCCACTTCTCGTCGGCCAGCTCGGCGAGCTCCACCTCCTCGCGCCCGGCGAGCGGATGCGCCGAGCTCATCATCACGAACACCGGCACCTCGGTGATCGTGGCGACCGCGATCCCGTCCGGCCGGGGCAGCGGCAGCGCCGGATACTCGCCGAGCATGGCCAGATCCAGCCGGCGGCGGGCGGCGAGCAGCTCCAGCATCCGCCGCGGCTTCGTCTCGGTGCGCATGGTGACCAGCGCGTCCGGCAGCTTGGCCTGCAAGGCTTCCAGCACCGCCGTGCAGGCCGGGGCGGCGGTGGTGGCGAACCGGACCAATGTGGTCGTCGACCGGCGCGGGGCCTCGGTCTGCGCCCGGTCGCCGACGAGGTTGTCGACCGCGCTGAGCAGCGCGCGGCCCCGGTTGAGCACGAACTCGCCGAGGGCGGTGGGGTGGGCGCCCTGGCGATCGCGCACGAACAGCCGGCCACCGAGCAGGTTCTCGATGCGCTGCAGCTGATGGGTCAGCGCCGGCTGGGACAGGCCAAGCAGGGTGGAGGCCCTGGTCACGCTCCCGGCGTCGGCGATCGCGCATACGATGCGCAGGTGTCGGAACTCCAGTTCCATGCGCCAAGAGTAGGAACAGGGACCGAACGGTCGGTAACGGCGCGGTGGCAACTGGCAATTTCCGCCACTGGACGGCCGGTGCGGCCTGGCCCGATCGGGCCATAACATCGGTGCATGCTGGAGGCACGGCACCTGCGGATCGTGCGTGCGATCAGCGATACCGGGAGCCTGACCAAGGCGGCCATCGAGCTCGGGCTGACCCAGCCGGCGCTGACCCACCAACTGCACCGCATGGAGCGACTCTTCGGCGGCGCGCTGTTCGTCCGCGACCGCCGCGGCGCCCGCCCGACGCCGCTGGGCCTGCACGTGATCGAGCGCGCCCGGTTCGTCCTTCCCTCGATGGACGCCCTGGTGCGCGAGGCGCGCATCCTCGCGGGCGGCCAGGACGCCAACGCTCCGCAGATCCGGGTCGCCACCCACCCGTCCCCGCTGCCCGTCGCGGTCGTCGCCGCGCTGCGCGAGGTCATGCCGCTCAGCCAGATCAGCATGCGCACCGAGCCGTCCGGTCAGCGCCAGATCGAGCTGCTCGCCGCGGGCGCGCTGGAGGTCGCGCTGGTGGCCGAGCATCCTGCGCTGCCACAGTCGCGGCCGGCCGAGGTCGTGGCGCACGAGGTCGCCACCGAGCCGCTGTTCGTCGCGCTGGCGGCCGACCACCACCTGGCCGACCGGGACGAGATCTGCCTGTCCGAGCTGGCCGGCGAGAGCTGGACGCTGCCCGAGGACGCCGACGTCCGGTGCGCGGAGTACCTGCGCCAGATCTGCGACCAGGTGGGCGTGCTGCCCAAGATCGCCTACCGGGTGACCTCCCAGGTTGCAAGGGACCTGATCTCCCGCGGCCTGGCGATCGGCCTGTGGCAGCCGACCTCCCCACCCAGCGAGGGCCTGGTTTTCCGGCCCCTCAAGGGATCCCCCGCGGAGCTGCGGCACGTGATCGCCCTGCGCGCCGGCAGCCCCGTGGCCCGCTACGGCGCCGAGCTCGCCGAGGCGGCCCGCACCAGCTACTGGTCCCACGCCGCCCGCTCCCCGGTCTACCTCGACTGGCTCACCCGCCACCGTCCCGAGTGGAACCTGGCCGCCGCCCACTGACCGCGGCGCGGAAGCTCCGGCGTCTCCGGGGCGTGGCTCGGGTGCCTGTGCCGGGTGATGTGTGCGCGGCTCAGGCGGGGAGGGTGGGGAGGAACCGTGGTGGGCGGCGGGCGGTGGTGGCGCGTTCGAAGTCGGCGGCGAGGGCGAGGACGCGGGCGTCGGCCCAGCGGGTGGACATGAAGGTGATGCCGACGGGGAGGGGTCCGGTGAAGCCGGCGGGGACGCTGACCGCGGGGTAGCCGGCGGCCGCGGCCGGTGTGGAGGACGCCACGATGTCGCCGTCGCCGGTGGCGCAGTTGCTGACCCAGGCGGGCTGGCAGGACGGCGCGACGATCGCGTCGAGCCGGTGGGCGGTGAGCACCTCGTCGATCGAGCGGCGGGCCAGGGTGGTGAGCCGGGCGCGCTGCCGGAGATACGTGGGGTCGTCGGGTGCGGCGGACGCCATGGACCTGTCGAACAGGTCCTGGCCGGGGAAACAGGTCTGCTCCAACGGATCCGAGCGGTTGTAGCCGATCAGCTCGGCCAAGGTCCTCGGGACGCCGGTGCGGGTGGCCAGGTAGGCGTCGATGTCGCGGTGGAACTCGGTGAACAGGGTGGGGTATTCCAGCTCGTCGAGCTCATCCTGGTACGGCAGGTCGACCTCGACGACGGTGGCGCCCCGACCGCGCAGCGCCCGGACGACCTCGCTCACGACCTTCCCGACCGCCGGGCCGAGGTCCAGCCGCCACCGGCCGATTCTGGCTCCACGCAAGGCATCCGGGCGCAGCAGGGCGGCGTAGTCGGTCGGCTGGTCCGCGGGGTACGCGGACGTGGCGGGGTCCAGGCGGTCCCGCCCCTGCAGCACGGACAGGGTGATCGCGGCGTCGACGACGTGGCGGGCCATCGGGCCGGCGGTGTCCTGCTCGGCGGTGACCGGGATCATCCCGGCGCGGCTGACCAATCCGAGGCTGGGTTTGTGCCCGACGACGCCGCACACCCCGGCGGGACACACGATCGAGCCGTCGGTCTCGCTGCCGATCGCCACCTGGGTCAGCGACGCGGCCACGGCCACCGCCGAGCCGGACGAGGAGCCGCACGGGTTGCGGTCCAGCACGTGCGGGTTGGCGGTCTGCCCGCCGACGCCGGACCAGCCCGAGGTGGAGCCGGCCGAGCGGAAGTTGGCCCACTCGCTGAGGTTGGCCTTGCCGAGGATGACCGCGCCGGCCGCGCGCAGCCGGCGCACCAGGGTGGCGTCGCGGGCCGGCGGCTCGGCCAGCAGCGCGCGCGAGCCGGCGGTGGTGGGCATGCTCGTGGTGTCCATATTGTCCTTGAGCAGCACGGGAATCCCGTCGAGCGGCCCGCGGGACCGGCCGTCCCGGCGGCGCCGGTCGCTGGCCGCCGCCTGCGCCCGCGCAGACCGGTTGACGGTCAGCACGCTGTGCAGCGAGCCGTCCAGCGTCCGGATGCGCTCCAGGTACGCCTCGGTCAACGCGACGGCGGTCAGCGCGCCGCGCGACATCCGGCGGTGCAGCGCGGGAATCGTGGCCCGGTCCAGGTTGAAGCCCAGCACACCGCCGAACCTAGCCGGCAACCGGCACCGGGGTCGAGAGCCCCTCGAGGTGTACACAATGGACGGATGCCCCGCCGGGGGCGGGGCATCCGTCCTGACGATCACCAGTGGCAGCAGGTCCACCAGCAGCATCCGAGGGACAGACCAAGGCACAGACCGAGAATCATCCTGACCTCCGGGGTGGTAGCAGAACTTGCTCAGCGGCCGCCGGTCTGAAGTGTCCTCCTGGCCGTGGCGGACTGTCTTTCCCCCGGAAGGTATGGAAATCCGTCACTCGGCGTGCGCGCTCGCCGGCCAACTCCCGGCAAATGCACGGGATTGGCCTAGCGAGGCGTCTCGATCAGGTGGACCTTACCGGCGCATGCTCCAGCGGCCGGAGCGCGAGCGCCACGCGGCGCCGATGCCGGCCATGTGCAAGGCCAGGCACAGCAACCCGGCGGTGACGAACACACCGGCGGAGATTCCGATGTCCGCCTCGGCCAGGTCCATGATCAGGGCGATGGCGAACAGGATTGCGGCGACGATGGCGAACATGCCGTCTCCTTCCGACGCAGGGCGTCCGCCGGAGGAGTACCCAGCCGAGCTCGGTTCCACGCGCGCTGGTTCCCACGGGTCGCTCCCGCGAGGCCGTCCCACCCGCCCACGGCCTGGTGTCCGTTCCTAGTTGAACACCGTGAAGAACCCGGCGTAGTCGCCGCGTGACCGGGTGCGGTCATTGACCTCCCCGCCACCGGTGTCGTCACCCACCGTGTTGCCGTCGATGCTGTACACGGTGTCGCCCTCGACGCTGACGATCAGGCAGTAGTGCTGGTTCTGCTCGATGTAGCCGATGTCGCCGGGCTTGGGGTCGCGAACCTGCCTGATGCCCGGGATTCCGGTGCCCATGCCCCAGTCGCCGACGCCGGCGCCGCCGGTCTTGAGCGCCCACAGCGTGAAGATCCCGCACCAGGAGGGCAGGCCCGGCTTGAGGTACTTGATCACGTCGTCGCTCCAGATGCCCGGCGCGGCCACGTGGAAGTACTCCATCAGGCGCTCCCAGCCGTCGCGGGTCTCCTGGCCGGTCTCGTCGGTCCCGCCCGAGTTCTTCGCTCGCACCTGGCCGATCTCTCCCCACGCCGCCGAGATCGCGGCCTGCCGGACGGCGGCGTTCGGGTCGTCCACCTCGACCTCGGGCGCCTCGCCGTTCTCGCTGATCTCGCCGGCGCCCGAGCCGTAGGTCTGCGCGTCCGCGGCGAGCGTGGCGACCAGGTTCTCGTCGGCGTCGACCCCGGAGTCGAAGCCGCGCCACTCCCGGTAGGCGACCAGCGCCGCCTCGGTGCCGGGGCCGAAGTCGCCGTCGAGCGCACCGGAGTAGAAGTTCAGCTGCCGCAGGTTCTTCTGCAGCTCGACGACCTCGGGGCCGCTGGCGCCCCGCTGCAGCACATCGCTCATGACCAACACCTTCGCGGCGCGGAACCGGTCACGGCAGCGCGCGGCAGGCTGCCCAAAGGGCAGTTCCGGTTACCCCTTCGGCCACGTATAGTCCGGTCCCGGTCCTGCGAGGAGGCAGTCATGTCCGCGCGTCGTGTCGTCACCGCCCTGCTGTCCGCCCTGGTCGCGTCGTCGCTCGCGGTGACGCCGGCCGCGGCCGAGCCGGACCACGGCGATCGGTTGCGGGGACTGCATTCGCTGCGCGGCCCGGTCACCGACGAGAACTTCTACTTCGTCATGGCCGACCGGTTCGACAACGGCGACCCGGCCAACGACCGCGGCGGCCTGCCGGACGACCGGCTGGTGTCCGGCTTCGACCCGACCAGCAAGGGGTTCTACAACGGCGGCGACCTTCGCGGGCTGCTCAACCGGATCGACTACATCCGCGGCCTCGGCACCACGTCGATCTGGCTGACCCCGAGCTTCAAGAACAAGCCGGTGCAGCTCGAGGACGGCCCGTCGGCCGGCTACCACGGGTACTGGATCACCGACTTCACCCAGATCGACCCGCATCTCGGCACCAACGCCGAGCTGCGCGCGCTGGTCGACGCCGCGCACGCGCGCGGGATGAAGGTCTACTTCGACATCATCACCAACCACACCGCGGACGTGATCGGCTACCAGCAGGGCGCGCGGCGGCCGTACGTGTCCAAGGACGCGGCGCCGTACCGGACGGCGTCCGGCCAGCCGTTCGACGACCGCGACTTCGCCGGCGGCAACGGCTTCCCGGCGCTGGACCCGGCCACGTCGTTTCCGTACACCCCGGTGCTCGACGAGGCCGAGCGCAACCTCAAGGTTCCCGCCTGGCTCAACGACGTCACGCTGTACCACAACCGCGGCGACACCACGTTCGTCGGCGAGGACTCGCTCTACGGCGACTTCTTCGGCCTCGACGACCTGTTCACCGAGAACCCGCGGGTGGTCGAGGGCATGATCGACATCTACCAGCGGTGGATCGCGGACTTCGGCGTCGACGGCTTCCGCATCGACACGATGAAGCACGTCAACGACGAGCTGTGGCAGCAGTTCGGGCCGCGCGTCCTGCGCTTCGCCCGCGAGCACGGCAAGCGCGAGTTCTTCATGTTCGGCGAGGTCTTCGACACCACGAAGAGCTTCACCTCGCAGTTCACCACGAAGGACCGGATGCAGTCGGTGCTCGACTTCCCGTTCCAGGCAGCGGCAAGGGACTTCGCCTCACGCGGCGCCCCGACGACCCGACTTGAGACGTTCTTCGCCGACGACGACTGGTACACCGACGCCGACTCCAACGCCTACCAGCTGCCCACGTTCCTCGGAAACCACGACATGGGCCGGTTCGGCGGGTTCGTCCAGCAGGACAACCCGGGCGCGGGCGACGCCGAGTGGGTCGGCCGGGACCGGCTGGCGCACGAGCTGATGTACTTCTCCCGCGGCAACCCGGTGATCTACTACGGCGACGAGCAGGGCTTCACCGGCAGCGGCGGAGACCAGCTGGCCCGCCAGACCCTGTTCGCCAGCCGCGTGCCGGACTACCTGGACGACGACCTGCTGGGCACCGACGCCACCCACGCCCGGTCCAACTTCAACCCGGGCCACCCGCTGTACCAGTCGATCAGCCGGCTCGCCGCGGTCACCCGGGCGCACCCCGCGCTGCGCGACGGCACGCACCAGCACCGGCTGTCCGGCCCCGAGGCCGGGATCTACGCCTTCTCCCGGATCGACCGCGAGCAGCAGCGCGAGTACGTGGTGGCGCTCAACAACAGCGAGCAGGCCAAGACCGCGGCCATCCCGACGTATGCCGGCAACCGGAACTTCCAGCGGGTGTACGGCGACGGGCCGGGGCACGCCCGCTCGGCGGCCGACGGCTCGCTCACCCTGACCGTGCCGCCACTGTCCACTGTGGTCTACGCGATGGCCGGTCGGATCCCGGGATCGAAGGCGGCGCCGGCCATCTCGCTCGGCAACCCGGCGCCGGCCGCCGAGTCCCGCGGGCGCATGCAGGTGTCGGCCACGGTGAACGGCTCCTCGTTCTACGAGGTCACGTTCTACGCCAAGGTCGGCGGTCGCTGGGAGCCGATCGGCACCGACGACACCGCGCCGTACCGGGTGTTCCACGACGTCAGCTCGCTCCCGCCGGGCACCGGCCTGCAGTACCGGGCGGTGGTGCTGGACAACCGCGGCCATACCGCCACCAGCGGCGTGCGCGGCGCCGTCGTGCCGGCACCGGCGGTCACCATCGAGACGCCGCGCGAGGGCAGCGGCGTGCGCGGCACCGTCGAGGTGCGGGCCGTGGCCGACCCGGAGCGCGCCACCCACGTGGTCGGTTTCGAGCGCAGCGTCGACGGCGGTGCGTGGACGCCGATCGGCACGGACTCCAGCTCGCCCGCGTATACCGTGTTCGACGACCTCGGCCCACTGGGGCTGGCCGCCGGCACCCCGGTGTCGTACCGGGCGAAGCTGACCGAGCCCAACGGGGTCACGGCGACCAGCGCGGTGCGCACCGTGCGCGCCGCCGGCCCGCCGGCGACCCTGGCCACGTTGCACTACTTCCGGCCGGCCGGCGACTACACCGATTGGGGCCTGCACATGTGGGGCGACGCGGTGGATCCGGCCGTGCTGGCCCAGATCGCCTGGGACCGCCCGTGGCCGCTGACCCGGATCGAGGGCGGTTGGGCCGAGTACGACATTCCGCTGGTGGACGACACCAAGCCGGTCAACTTCATCATGCACCTGCCGAGCGGGGACACCGTGCCGGTCTCCCGCGAGCCCGGCGGCGACCGGTCCTTCCTGCCGATCGACACCCCGCAGGTGTGGATCAAGCAGGGCGATCCGACGGTCTACTCGAGCCAACCGCCTACCGGATGACAACACCACGGTAGGGACGCCGCGAAAGCGTCCCTACCGTGGTCTCTTCTCCCTGGGACAGGAGTTCAAAGGCTCAGCGAGTGATACCTCGTCGGCCGTAGGCGCCGGAGACCAGCGCCACACCGATCACGGCGAGGATCAGCTGGACGAGTAGCTCCGTCCAGTCGACACCCTCCGTCGCGGTCGGGATGCCGATCGCTCGCGCGAGAGCCGTACCAAGCAACGCGGCCACGATTCCGACGACGATAGTCAGCCAGATCGGAATGTTCTGCCTCCCGGGCAGGATCAGCCGCGCCAGCGCGCCAACGATGAGCCCGATGACGATGGCGGTCAAGATGCCGGTGACTGTCACGGATCCTCCTTGTTTCTCTTACCTATCCGCTCACCGCACCACGCGGCGGCGGTAGTGTGCGGCGCGTCCCGGCCCGGGGAGGGCGAACTGGCGGATCGCGTAGGTGAGCACACCCGCGATCAGCAGCCAGCCGAGCGCGGCCAAGCCGTCGTTCAGCAGCGTTGCGAGCTTTTCGTTGTCAGGCGTGAACAAGCCACGCAGCCCCAACGACACCGCCGACGACCAACTGTCCACAAGGGAGGCGAAGCCGTTGGACGGATTCGCCCCGAAGAGGACCATGATGATGTGCAGCCCAAGCACGACCGCGAACAGACCGCACACGATGTTGATGATCGTGCAAACGACACGCACCACACGTGCCCGCCGTGACTGAGGATCGACGAACTCCTCCTCAACCAGCGGCTCCGGCCCCGGCCCGACCACGTTCGGGCCCTCGGGCGGGTATGCCTCCGCCGGGTATGGATCCAGCCGGGTTCGGTCCAAATCCCGCCTGACCATTGGTTCTCCTCTCACGCTGCCGTCGCCGTGAGCCAGCGGGGTGCTGGCTCATCGTGGTCCTCGCACCACGCCATCGCGCAGATCGTCCACACGAGAACGAGCACGATCCCGTCCACCATCGGGCAGGGATCTCCGGCGAGGGCGAGCGAGATCTGCTCGGCGGCGTCCTCCGGATGACCGTTGACCTCCGCGAGCAGCGCCCGCACGACGGCTCGAACCTCCGGCTCCAACTGATCGATGTCCACAACGGATCCATCGGTCTTCCGGAGGTCTAGGACGACGGCCGTGTTCGGACCGACGCCCCCGATCTGCCGCACCATCATCGATGCCGCGGCGTGCACGAGCTCGGCGAGCACCTGCCGAAGCAGCTCGTGTTGTTGCATGGCCGGATCCGTGAGCAGGTGCACGATCCCGGAGACCGTGTCGAAGTGCCCGTCCCTGGCAAGGCGGACGAGCTGTCGCGCGGTACCGCGCGCCTGCCCCAGCGAGTTCATTGCTTGCTCACCTTCCGTTGGATCCGGCTCGTGTAGGGGATTACCCACTCGGCCGGGCGACAACCATCCGACTATGCCCGCAACCGTGCGGCATGCCACTGACACGGCAGTAGGGCGAGCTCACGGTGGGCGAGTGGGATCGGTCTCGCCCGGAGCGACCCGACACACGAG
>NZ_DASZCQ010000136.1:0-4018 GCF_035942955.1 Actinophytocola sp.
CGCGCTGACCCTGTCCCGGATCCCGCTCACCGACGCCAGCAGGGAGGAGGTGCTGCTCACCCAGGCACACGCCCAGTTCGGCAACCACAACGGCGGCCAGCTTGCGTTCGGTCCGGACGGATTCCTGTACTGGAGCCTCGGAGACGGCGGCGGCGCCGGTGCCAGGAGAAGGGCGAGGTACGGCGGGCAAAGGGGAAGTCGTCAATCGGGCCGTGGCGGGTCGACCAGCTCGATGCCGATGGCGACGACGCCGAGGGCTTCGCGTTCCGGGGGGTAGATCTGGCGGATGTTCGCGAGTTGCTCCTCGCGTGTGGCGCAGGGGTTGACCGAGGCGACCGACTCGTGGTCGAACATCTCGTCGAACGTGTTGTATCGGGCGATGCGGGTCACGCGGGTGAGTATCTGCTTGCCCTGGCAGCGGAATCGGATGAGCGACCCTTCCCTGATCTTGCGACGGCCGGAGTCGTTGACCCGGATCTCCGTGGTCTTGCGTCCGGTGGCGATGAGGTCGAAGTAGCGCTTGTAGATGCCCATCTCGTGGGCCCGGATGACAGCTTCCGCGGGGCGTGCGGTCATCAGGCGGCCCAGTTCCTTGACGGTGAACGAGCGGAAGAAATGCTTCGGGTCGGTCAGCAGTTCGCCGACCAGCCAGACCAGCGCGTCGACGTAGTCGTCGGTGTGGCCGGGCCAAGCGGTGGTGTCGAGCATCCAGGTTTCGACGTCGGCCGGGAGTGCGCCCGCGCCCTGCTCGCGCAGCAATGATTTGGATAGCTTCGCCCCGGTCGGGGCGAGCACCTGCGGCGTGAACACCCGGATCGGCATGCGTGCGGGTGGGGTGCCCAGCGCACCGAGGGCGCCGTCGACGAGTTGGCAGCCAAAGGTCCAGTCCCCGCCCTTCATCATCACGTGCAGGACGTTCGTGTCGCGACCTAGGGCGCGTTCCTTGACGACGTTGCGGTATAGCGTGGCCAGGTCGAGGTAGGGCTGATCGTCCTCGGGATCGGTGTGGGCCTCATATGGGCCGTGGTCGAAGCAAACCGCGGTGAAAGTGGCGCCATCCTCGTCGAGGTGGGCGAGCTTGGTGCGATCGGCGCGTTTCTCCGCCCAACCGCACTCGGGACAGGGAATCCGGATGTGGACCACACCGTGTGACGGTGCCAACCACCAGCGGATGTCCTCCAAACGTTCCAGAGTCCGCAAGAACTCGGCCCGAAAGGCCGGCGTCGCCTGCTGCTCGGTGTAGGTCTCCACCGCGTAGTCGGTGTCGGTGGCCTCCGACAGTGACTGGAAGAACGCGCGATAGTAGCCCTCGATCAGCTCCTTGATCCTGTCCTTGCCCAAGGCGTGGAAGTAGGTCAGTTGGTACGCGGTGTGCGTCTCGGGGTCGAGCACCACCTCGTAGGGCGCGTTGTCCAATGCGGCGAACCGCACAACGGTGTCGATGGAGAACTCCCGCCGGGCGATCTTCGCCAGCAGGAACGCCGCCGTCTGGACCAGGTTCGTCCCGAGATGCGGCGCGCCGTTGACCTGGGTGCCGACCACGAAGTCGATCCGCCGCGGGCGGACCGCGAGAACGCGAGGCCGTAGGAGGTCGATCGATCGGAGCAGTGCGTTGGCCAGCACGCTGTTCGGCGAGATCAGCAACGATAGCTTCTCGTTGTGAGGCAAGGAGATCACCGTCCGCGGCTGGGTCTGGGCAGGCGCAGGTTGGCGCAGATGAAGTCCAGCCGGGCGGTGGCCGAGTCGGGGGCGACGAACAGCGGCTCGTAGCCGGCGTCGTAGTACCCCTGCACGATCAGTTCGTGCACGCGGCGAATCTCGCGGTCCTTGGCCCAGACGATGTCATCCGGATCCTCGAAGGTGTCGAGCGGATCGAGCACGAAGATCGCGTCGTACCGGTACAGCCGCGTCGCCTCCTCCAACTGCGGAGCCGGGCGCAAGCCGAAGAACGCCTCCCAGCCGAAGCCATCCGGGATTCCCCTGTTGTAGAAGCGAATCCCATGCTTGTGCGAGGCGTACTCGGCGATGAACGCCTCAAGCACCTCCAGCGAGTATTCGCGGCGATCCTCGCGCCGGAGATGCCGGCCGAGCCGCTCGCGGTGCTTGCGGTAGATCTCCCGGCCGGGCTCCTCGGTCATGCACGGGATCCCGGCGGCGTGGATCGCCGCGATGAGGTCGTCCTTGCCCGAGGACGGGCCACCGGTGATCACGTAGCGGCGCGGATCACCGGTCGCCGCCGCCTCGATGGCGGCGGCCAGGGCGGAGTTCGTGGTCACGACAGCGGTCCGTTCTCCTCGAGGAGGGGTTGCTGAGCCAGGAAGCTCTCGATCCAGATGTTGCCCAGCTCGGAATCGCCGTGTAAGGCGGCCACGAGCTGCTCCCGGCTGGCTTCGCCGGCGGCGGCCTCGGTGAGCCGGGACGCCTGCGCGGAGGTCAACCGCGGCGCCCAACCTGCGAGTGACACCAGTTCGTCTACTGAGGACTCGAGCTCGGGAGCGAAGGACGTGCTGTAGCTGATCGCCTCCGCGCGGGCGGCGGCCCAGCGCCAAGCCGCGGTCGTGGCCGTATGCACTATTTCCGTCCGATCCGCGTCGAGGCTGATCAACCGCTCGACCGCGAGCAACTCGGCGCGGGCAGCATAGATCGCCGACCACAACCGGGAAAGCTGCTCCTCGTGCTCGGCGACCTCCCAGGCGAAGGGGTCGGCTGGGATCGGCTGCCGTCCGGTGGCCGGGGCCAGCCGTGGCGCGATCATCGGCGACCGCGTGAACCGGTCGGCGTCGGCCAACAACTCCCAGGCGATCTTCTCGACCAGCTTGGGCTCGACCCGCTTGCGGAAGTGATGCACCTCGTGCCCGGCCTCGGCCGCGGCCAGCTCCCGACGAACCGTCAGATTCTGCCCCGGCTCGGCCGGCGGCAGCCCGAACAAAGCCCGCGCCGCCGAGGCATAGCGCGCATCCGAGAATCGTGCCAGCAGTCCGCGCAGCGTCCCGTCCAGCGCCGCGGTGCGGCTGGCCACGTCCGCCGGGTCGACCGCCCGAGCCACGATCCCGCGCAGGTCGAGAAGCACCGCATCCACCCTGGTAGGTGCCACAGGGAGGCCCCGCCGCAGCAGCCGTCCGACCGCGGCGGCCACCTCATCCATGACTGGGCTTTTTCTGGGCATGAATTGATTCAACCACAATGCCCAGAAAAAGCCCAGCTCGAGCCTCAGGCCGCCGGCGGCACCCGCTCGAAGCCGACCAGGTGGAGCTGGCCCGGTAGGTCGTTGACCAGGTAGAGCTCGCCGGCGGTGTCCACGCCGAACGAGGTGGGTTGGGTGGGGAACTCGCCGACGCGGGCGTTGGTGTGGGTGCCGTCGGGGTTCTCGCGGACGGCCCAGGCGGTGGCGGAGCAGTAGTCGGAGGCGATGTAGGTGCCGGCGGCGAGGTCGGCGAACCGCTGGCCGCGGTAGACGTGGCCGCCGATCACCGCGCAGCCGTCGACGGAGGTCTGGTAGTGGAAGACGGGTCCGGTGTGGACGGCGCCGGTGCAGCGGTCCGGGTTGAACACCTGCGGTCCCTCCATACAGGACCAACCGTAGCTCGCGCCGCCCTGGCCGGCGGGTTGGTGGTTGACCTCCTCGAAGGTGCCCTGGCCGACGTCGGCGATCCAGAGTGATCCGTCGGCCGCGTCGAAGGAGAACCGCCACGGGTTGCGCAGGCCGTACGCCCAGATCTCGGCGCGGGCCCCGGCGACGCCGACGAACGGGTTGTCCGGCGGGACGCAGTACGGGAGACCGGCACACGCGCGGCTGACGTCGAGCCGCAGGATCTTGCCGAGCAGCGTGCCGAGATTCTGCCCGCTGGCCAACGGATCCCCGGCCCCGCCGCCGTCCCCGAGGCTCCAGTACAGGAATCCGTCCGGACCGAACGCAAGCTGGCCGCCGTTGTGGTTGCCGAACTGGGCGTGTGCCTGGGTGAGCAGCACCTCCTCCCTGCTGGCGTCGGTGAGCGGGATCCGGGACAGGGTCAGCGCG
>NZ_DASZCQ010000137.1:0-31894 GCF_035942955.1 Actinophytocola sp.
GGGGGGGGGGCGCGGGACGCGGTGGCCGAGTCGTTGCGGGCCGCGCGGGTCGACCTGCTGGCGCGTACCGACCCGGCCATCTTGACCGATCCGGACCGGCTGCGCGACGCGGTGCGGGCCGCCGGCGGTCCGGCGCTCGCCGGGGCGGCGTTGAGCGACGGCGGGCGCGCGGCGTACCGGCGGCTGCTGGACCAGACCTGCCGCCCCATCGCCGTGCGGGCCGGGGAGATCGACGGGGTGATGCCCGCCATGCACCCCGGCACCGCGAGCACGGTGGACAAGGTGCTCGACCGCGTCGAGCGCGTCGCCGAGCAGCCCGAGCTGGGGGAGCGCCACGAGCGGGACTCCTTCGAGCACCGGTACGCCTTCCGCGTGGCCGCGGAGCACGCGACGTTCGAGCTTATTCCAGGTCGGGGTGGGCCGCGCGCCGGTCCGCCACGCGTTCACCGACTTCTACTCGGTGCCCTCGATCGCCCGCCGGCAGCGCACCGATTCCGAGGCCGAGCTCACCGGTGCGGGGATCGACGGGGCGCACGCCGTCGCCGCGGTCCGCCGGGTGCTGCTGCTCGGCGGCGCCGGTCGCCGCCCTTGTCCGCTTGCGGCCCCTGGGTCACCTGCGCATCGAGCTGTCCGGCATCACGCCCACCGAAACCCGCGACCTGCGACGCACTGCCCGACGCCGACCGCGTGCTCCACCTCGCCGAGGACGCCCCGCCACCCGCACCCGGTGACGCCGGCACCACCCGGCTACCTGCAGATTCTTCTTCACCACGCCTGGCGGACCTCGGAGCGGCAGCCACTTGTCCGCCTCGACGAAGGCCATTCATCGGTGACCCGAACCGGTTGTCAGCAGCACGGGGTGACGGTCCCCAAGCCATGGTGTGGCCCGGTCGAAACCGCGGAATGTTCCGAGACTCCCGTCCCGGGCGGGACTGGACGGGTGCCCAATCCGTGGTAGTGCAACCCGGCGCGGGTGATGGTGTCCGGATCGAGGAGGTTTCTGGTGTCCACCATGATCGGCCGGTGCAGCGCGTCGGCCAGGGACGTCCAGTCCAGCCCGCGGAATTGGGGCCAATCGGTGAGCACAACCACGGCCTCCGCTCCCTTCGCCGCGATCATGGGATCGTCCACAGTGGTGAGATCGGCGAGAGCGGGGTGCGTGGCGTCGCTGCGGATCGCGGGATCGTGGGCGACCAGCACGGCGCCGGCCTGGCGCAATTGCGTGGCGACGGCCAGTGCGGGCGAGTCGCGCAGATCGTCCGTGCCGGCCTTGAAGGTCAGGCCGAACAGGCAGAGCCGGACATCCCGCAGCGATCCCTGGCGGCATCCGGTCAGCGCGAGCCGGATCTTGTTGGTGATGCGGCGGAATTGCCGGGTGTTGGTGTCGATCGCGGCGCGCAGCAGGCGGAACTCGAAGTCCACACCGTCGGCGATCTGCAGCAGGGCGTGGCTGTCCTTGGGCAGGCAGGAGCCGCCCCAACCGGGGCCGGGGGACAGGAAGGCCTGCCCGATCCGCCGGTCGTACCCCATGCCCTCGGTGACGTCCCGGACGTCGGCGCCCAGCCGCTCGCACAGCTCGGCGATCGCGTTCACATAGGACAGTTTGGTGGCCAGGAAACAGTTGGCGGCGTACTTGATCAGCTCCGCGCTGGCCGCGTCGGTGAGCACGGTCGGCGCGCCGAGCCGGGTGTAGAGGGCGCCGACCCGCTCGGCGGCGTCCTGCTGATCGCTACCGACCACGATCCGATCGGGATTGAGGACGTCGTGGACCGCGCTTCCCTCGCGGAGGAACTCCGGGTTGCTCACCACCGCCACGTCCGCTCGCCCGAGCAGGTCGCGGCTGCGCGCCGCGGTGCCGACCGGCACCGTCGACTTGATCGCCACGATGCAGTTGGCCGGGAGCACCTCACGAAGGCCCAGCAGCACCGACTCGAGCACGGTGAGGTCGGCTACCCCACCGGTCCCCATCGGGGTGGGCAGGCAAAGGTAGACGACATCGGCCGAGTGGACCGCAACGCCTGCGTCCACGACGAACCGCAACCGGCCGGCGGCCAGCCCCTCGGCAATCAGACCGGAAAGCCCTGGCTCGTTGATCGAGACCTCGGCCCGGTTCAGCCGCGCCACCTTGTCCTCGTTGATGTCGGCACAGGTCACCAGGTGGCCGAGAGAGGCGAGGCAGGCGGCGGTCGAGGCGCCGACATAGCCGGCTCCGATCACCGCGACGCGGCGAGTGAACATGGCAACACCTCCTCGGCTCCACGTCGGTGGGCCGCGCAAAGGTGGGGCGGAGTGTCTCGGACGGCCGGCTCGAGGTGATGGAATCACCGCCGGTATTCTCTGGCCAAGAGCCGTGCGGGATCTTCATCCTCAATTCACCCGGGCGGTTTTCGCATGGCACGTTTCCCATACCGGCGATCCGCACGATGGGCAGCGTGCGGATCGCGGTGGTGACCGAGTCGTTCCTGCCGACCGTCAACGGTGTGACCAACTCGGTGTGCCAGATCCTGCGACACTTCTCGGATCGGGCGCACCGGGCGATGGTGATCGCGCCGGGGCCGGCACCGCGGGAGTATGCCGGGCACAGCGTGGTCCCGGTCGGCGGCATCGCGTTGCCCGGCTACCGCTCATTCGTCCTCGGTCTGCCGATTGCTCGCCTGGACGGGTTGTTGCACGACTTCCAGCCCGACGTGGTGCACCTGGCCTCGCCGTTCGCGCTCGGCGCCGCCGGTGCGGCCGCCGCGCGCCGCCTGGGGCTGCCCATCGTCGCGGTGTTCCAGACCGATGTCGCGGGATTCGCCCGGCAGTACGGTTTTCGCGGCACCGACCGGGCGATCTGGGCTTGGATACGCCGGGTACACCGGCAGGCCGATCTCACGCTGGTCCCGTCGACCGCGACGTTGCGGCAACTCCGCGAGCGGGGGATACCACGGCTGGCCATGTGGCGGCGCGGGGTGGACGCCGAACGGTTCCATCCGCGGCACCGGGATCCGCGCCTGCGCGCGCGGCTGGCCGGCCGCGGCGAGGTGCTGGTCGGCTACGTCGGCCGGCTCTCCGGTGACAAGCGGGTGCACCTGCTCGCCGAGATCGCCGATCTGCCGGGCGTCCGGCTCGTGATCGCTGGCGACGGACCGGCCGCGCGACGCCTGCGGGCCCACCTGCCGCACGCAAGGTTTCTCGGGCTCCTGCATGGCACTGAGCTGTCCCAGCTCTACGCCAGCCTGGACGTGTTCGTACATAGCGGCGCGGACGAGACCTTCTGCCAGGCCGTGCAGGAGGCCATGGCGTCCGGAGTGCCGGTCGTGGCACCGGCATCCGGCGGCCCACTCGATCTCGTCGAGCACGAGCGCACCGGGCTGTTGTATCCACCCGAGTCGGTGACCGCACTCCGCGGCGCCGTGCGCCAGCTGGTGAACGATCCGGGGCTACGCGAGACCTTCGGCAACCGAGCTCGGGATGCGGTTCGGTGGCGCACCTGGTCGGCGATCGGCGACCAGGTCATCGAGTACTACGCGGACCTGATACGCGGCAACCGACCCGCTGGCCGCCGCGCGACGGCATGACCGATGAAAATCGTCCAGCTGGCCAACTTCTACAGTGTGACCTCCGGTGGGCTGCGCACAGTCGTGGACACGCTCGGCCGCGGGTATGTCGCGCATGGACACCAGCGAGTGTTGGTCGTGCCTGGCCGCGCGCCGGGACGCACGCGGACCGAGACCGGGCTGGTGGTGACCGTGCCGGGTATGCCGGTTAGCGGAGGATACCGGGTGATACCGCGGTGTTCGGCCGTGCTGCGCGTGCTCGACGAGGTGGCCGCGGACTCGGTGGAAGTGTCGGACAAGCTGACCCTGGTCGCTGCCGCTGGTTGGGCCCGGGCCCGGGGGGCGAGCGCGGTGCTGTTCTCCCACGAGCGCCTGGACCGGTGGCTGTCGGCGCGGCTGCCCCGGTTGTGGCGCCGTGCCGGCGCGGTGCTGGATGCCGCGGTGCGGTCCTGGAATCGGCGCATCGCCGACCTGTTCGACACGGTCGTGGTCACCTCGGCGTACGCGGAGGCGGAGTTCGCCCGGCTCGCCGTGCGCAAGCTGCGGCGGATACCGCTCGGCGTCGACCTGACCACGTTCCGGCCTCGCTGGCCGCGGCCGGACCGGCGGGTCGCCCGGCTCGTGTACGCCGGACGGCTCTCGCCGGAAAAGAACGTGTCCGCTGTGATCGACGCGGTGCCCCGGCTGCTCGGCGCCGGGATTCCGGTGCACCTCGACATGTACGGCGACGGCAGCGCCCGCCGGGCACTGGTTCGCCAGGCCGCCGGGCTGCCCGTCGCCTTCCACGGTCACCTGGCCGACCGCGCCACCCTGGCTCGGGCCCTGGCCGACGCGGACCTGGCGTTCGCCCCGAGCGCCGCGGAGACGTTCGGACTGTCCATTTTGGAGGCCATGGCGTGCGGGACACCCGTGGTCGTGGCCGCGTCCGGAGGGGCGCCCGAACTCATCGCCCCGGGCGCCGGGATCGCGGTGCCCGCGAACGCGGACGGCCTGGCCCGCGGCGCGGCCACGGTGTTGTCCTGGCCGGTGGCCACTCGCCGTCGAGCGGCCCGCCGCCGTGCCGAGCAGTTTCCCTGGTCGGCGACGATCGCGAAGATGCTCGACCTACACGGTGCGCTGCGCGGCTGAACCGGCGATCGGGCGCCGCGCGCGCCGCCCGATGTCGCGGAGCACCGCCACCATGGCATAGGGAAGCAGATCCCGGCCGCGCCGGCACAACCACGGAATTCCCTTGCAGACCAACCATATCCAATGCGCGAGTGGGCTCAGCTCCCGGCCACCGGTGCACTCGAGCGAGACCCGACCGGGAACCTCGGCACCGATCTCGGCCAGTCGCGTCGCGAATGCCTGCGCGAGCATACGATGACCCATCGGGGACGGGTGCAACCGATCGACCGACCACGCGGCGGTCTCGTAGATACCGGGCATCCGCGCGAGATCCAGCAGCGCGATCCTGTGCCGACGGGCCGCAGCGTCAAGCACGTCATTGAGCGCGGCGATCCGGGCGGCCAACGCCCGGCGCAGCGGCCCGGGCAGCCGGAACACCTGATGGTGATCGTGATATCGCACGGTGATGACCAGGACGCCAGCGGCGACCAGTGCGGACAGCACCTCGTCAAGCTCCGCCCCCAACCGGACCGGGTCGAAATCCGAACGCATCGTGTCGTTCATGCCCACCAGCAACACACCCACATCCGGACCCGCCCGCAACACCCGAGCCAGCCGCTCGCGAGCCCCGCCAACGCGCAGTCCGCTGGCCGACACGTTGACCAGTTCCACCGCACCCAGCGCCTCGGCCAGCAACGGCGCGAACCCGCGCCAGCCGCCGCCATGCGCCGGATCACCGATCCCCACCCCGACCGAGTCGCCAAGGACCGCCAGCACACGCACCCTCCTGGCGGAGGCCACAAGCTCAGTTGCGCTCACCAGCTCATGATCGAACCGCGGCCACACCTCCCGGTGAGCCGCCGGTAAGCAACCGGAAACCACCACAAGAATCCTTGGCACCTGAACGTCCACTCGCGCGAGCTCGTGGCCATCGACAACGCCGGGCGAGCACTACCACGGCGGGCGCCCAACAGCACCAGCCGCCAGTCGCTCGGGTCGACCGGCGGCGCCACACCCCGGGAACCAGCAGAGGTCGAAGGCGACCGACAAAATGTGTTCACTCGAACCACGGCCAAGATCGTGACAAAGCCATAGAGCGCGTCGGCCCGAAGGGTCGACAAACTGTTGAACGCTCGCAGGACCGGTGCCTTGGATTGGTAATAAAAGCCGCGACCGCCTGGATACTCCGGACAGGTACCGTCACCCGCGCCGGCACATGCAGGTAGTCAATTCAGGCTTGTTCCCAGTGTTCTGGGTGAAACTTCGACCCCTCCGATGTCTTCGTCGGATGGCTCGGGGTCAAGCTGTGAATGACGCAGGTCAACCAGTCGTCTACATAGTCGCCTGTGGGGCACCACCTACTCGTGAAGTCGCCAAGCTAGTCGATATCGCCCAGAACGATGGCTGGGATGTCTGCGTTATCACAAGCCCCGCCGGACGCCGATTCATCGACGCCGATGCGATCTCTGCAAAGACCGGGCACACAGTGCGCTCGGATTACAAAGAGCCCGGAACCCCGACGTGCTCCCGCCAGCAGACGCCATGATTGTCGCCCCGGCGACCTGCAACACGATGGCTAAGTGGGCGGCCGGCATCTCCGACACCTTGCCTTTAGGACTCCTGGTCGAGGCCGTCGGCAAACGACTGCCAATCGTGTGCATGCCCTTCTCCAATCGCGCCCAGCTCAGCTTCCCCGCGATCCAGGCCGCTATGCGGCACCTTGCCGATTGGGGGTTGGCATACTCGGAGCAGAGATTTACACACCTCACAAGCCTGGCACTGGCGGCAAGTATGTCGACCTCTTCCCCTGGCGCGCGGCGTGGAACGCACTCCTACAACACCCCTGGCTCGATGAGAGATGATCGGCGACCCTTAGGCCATTTGGAGGAGCGCAGCCTGAAGCTCAGGGTGCATCCAGGTGGTATCTCTATACGCGATCGTGCACAATGACGCGTCGTGTACGCGGTAGGCTCGGGCGTCGATGAGGCCCTACGCAGAGGCGGTGCGGCGTGCCGATAGATGAAGATCCACACTACGAAGACTTCAACGATCCTTACTCGGTATTCTTTGTTGATTTTGACGACGGCCTACAGCTAGCTTTCTACCCACATCCGCGGCCCGTGCCTCCTCCGCGACTCACGCAGGTACAGCTGAGATTCGGGGCGACAGGGGAAGAGCTTGCCCGATACAACGTGCATGGGGGTGATGCTGGTAGATTTGCCCTCATTTCCGGCGAAGAGTACCGCAAGCAGTTTGGTGCTCACTGGGAGCTTGCGTATAACTACCTCCAACCCCGACCGTTCGATACGCCTAAACGGCAGCGTGCTTGGGGTTATATACAGGGCTCACTGGTGTATGCCAAAAGACTTCAGGAGCCGCCGCGGACCGGATTATTTGGAACATGATGTAGCTGACTGACCGATTAGGATCCGACTTGAGTGTTGGTGCGCATGGAAAGCCAGTCCGTTGGACTGAATAAAACCAGGAAGGCAAGTTCGCGGCGATCGCCGCGTGGCCGGGAAGTGATCGTTGCTGCGGTAATCATGGCTGTGGCGACAATAGTGGGTGCTCTTATAATTAGCTCCTCCAATAAGTCGAAATCAACGTCCGATGCGCCGGTGCCGCCCTCGATGTCAGCAGCGGCTCCCAGTGCATCCGCTTCGACGACTTCCTCGCGGATATCGGAACGGCGCTCGCACTACTCGGCTTCGTACAGAGATACTACAGTTGAGGGTGATGTGTTCTGGCCCGTAAACGAGCCGCCGCGAATAGAGGGCGAAGTGAAGCTACGCGGTAGCATGGCGCGGTCCGAATGTCGAATTCGACTGACCTTCGAGGCGCGGAAGTCCGATGCCGTTAGCCTCGATGGCGATGAGCGCCGATGCAATAATACGAACATCTGGCCGAGGTTCGAATGGTCAATAGCTGCGAGGCATGCCGCCGGGACTGACCGGATTGATATCCTGACGTACGTGGACGACGACGTCGTGATACGTATCACTTGTCGACGTTCAGGGAATGCGATCATTGACACATCGTTCGCGGCCGCTCATCGCCAATGAGGCCTTTCGGAAGGATACTTTCGACTATTTGGCAAGCGCTTTGGCATGCGGGAGCCGAGGATTTCGGCGGCTTTGCGGTCGGCGGCGGCTACCCAGGCGGCGTAAACGCGGAGGGTGGTTGCGCCTCCTCCGCCGTGGCCTAGGCGGCCGGCGCCGGTGCGGAGGTCTACGCCGGCGGTCAGTAGCTCAGTGGCGGAGAAGTGGCGTGGGGCCGTGGATGTGGGTGTTGATGCCGAGGTTGGTGGCCATGCGTTTGTAGCGGCGGGAGATGGCGTCGGGGGAGTAGGGCTGGGTGGCGTCGCGGGTGGTGGGTTTGCCGGTGGTGGGGTCGACGGCGCGGCCGTTCATGAAGACGAACATGTCGTTGGTGAGGGTGATGCCGACCTGGGGCTAGTTCGGTGCGGCACCACTGTTGTGGGTGCGGTGGAGGGCGACGGTTTCGGTGTCGAGGGCGAGGCGACGCATTTGTGGGTTTGGTGTCCTTTCCTCCCCTTGCCGTAGCTGCGCGAATTTCGATGATCTCGGTGTCGAGGTCGATATGGTGCCAGCGGAGGCCGGCGACCTCGGCGCGGCGCATGCCGGTGGTCATGACGAGCCAGACCAGGGGGGCCCAGTCGTTGCCGAGTCCGAATGCCTTGTCGACGAGGCGGGCGGCGTCGGCCGGGACGGGGGATCGGGCTCGGGTGGTTTCTGCTTGGGGCGCTTGGCGGGGTGGTGTCGATCCAGCCCCAGCGGACCGCGGCGTTCAGGGGTGCTGCTGATGATGGAGTGGATCTGGCGGACCGTGGACGCGGCCTTGGGGTCGCACTGGTGGGGCCAGTCTGCTTGTGCTCCAGGGACGGCTTGCCGTCGCAGCGGAGTAGCTCCGCGTAGAGGGTCTCAAGTTCGTGGGCGCCGAGCTTCTTGATGGGGGTGTCGCCGAGGATGGGCTTGATGACGCGCCTGATGTAGCCGGCGTAGCTGTTGCGGGTGCTGTCCTCCAGCTCAGCCTTGCGGAACCACTCGTCGATCGCGTGGCCGAGGCTCACCGAGGAGGATGCCCGCTGCTGCCTGAGCACCTTGGCGCGCAGCTCGGTCAGCTTGTTCTCGGCCTTGCGCCAGGCGGCCTCATCGGTGCCGCTGACCGTCTCGCGCTCGTACACGCGGCGGCCGGTCACGGGGTCGATGCCGGCATAGACCACGACGCGCAGCGCCTGGGCATGCTGCCCTTGCGGCGGTAGGACTCGAATCTGTGGCGCCTGCACCGAACAGTCCGTGGGGGTGTTGTAGCGCTGCGCGGGTCGTGGTCCCGCGTTTTGCCTGGTAGTGCCCCCGGCAGGACTCGAACCTGCGACCCAAGGATTAGAAGTCCTTTGCTCTTTCCGCTGAGCTACGAGGGCGTGGACGGCGTCGGATGCCGGAGCGGCAGGTTAGCCATCCCGAGTGTCTGATCGCTCCGGGCGGGCCGCTCGTTTCTGAATCGGCTCGGACGAGTGATGTCGGGGTTACATCGGTGCGGCCGGGGGAGCGGTGGACGCGCGGGCCACCAGGGTGACGCCGAGGGTGATCGGGGGGCCCGGTCTTTCGCCGTTGAGCATGCGCAAGGCCAGGTCACCGGCGGTGCGGCCCTTGAGCAAGAGATCTTGGCGGACGGTGGTGAGCGGTGGGCTGGACCAGCTTGCGGCCGGGGTGTCGTCGAAGCCTACGACCGACACGTCGGCGGGCACGGCGAGCCCGAGGTCGTGGGCCGCGCGGACGGCGCCGATGGCCAGCTCGTCGGACATGCACAGCAGCGCCGTGGGGCGGGGGTGGCGTTCCAGCAGCCACCGGGCGCCGATGGTGCCGATCTCCCGGCCGCTGCCCGGCGCCTCCCAGAGGGGTACCTCGTCGGTGGGAATCCCGTGCTCGGCGAGGCCCTTCCAGTAGCCGGCGATCCGGTCCCGGGTCACCCGGAAGCGTGCGGTTTTGATCCGATCGAGGCCGGCCGGACCGTGGTGGCCGTCGGCGCTGAGCTCGAAGGCGAGGACGCCGATCCGCCGGTGGCCGAGCGACACGACGTGGCGGGCGGCCAGCGCGGCGCCGGTCTCATCGGCCACCTCCACCCTGGCCGACCCGGGCACCACCGGCTCGTCCACGACCACGAGCGGAAGCTTCCGCGCCCGGACCGCCTCGAGCGACGGAGCGTCGTCGACCAGCGAGTAGGCCACCACGACGTCGGTCTGCGCGCGCATCACGCTCTGCGCCCGGGGCCCGGCGCCGTCCACGCCGGGCAGCAGGAGCAGCGCCCGGTCTCCGCTGTCCACTGTGGACGCCAAGGCGTCGAGCATGATCGACAGTGCCGGGTCGGAGAACGCGGAGGACAGGCCGTCGCAGAGCATCACGGCCACGGAGCCGGATCGCCGGGTGGCCAGGCTGCGCGCGGTCGGATCCGGGCCGGGGTAACCCAGCCGCCGCGCCGTGGCGATGATCCGCTCGCGCAGCTCGGCGGACAGCTGGTCGGGCCGGTTGTACGCGTTGGACACCGTTGCCCTGGACACCCCCAGCTCGAGGGCGATCGTGTCCAGGGTCGGCCGCCGACCCCGGTCTTGACTCACGGTGACAAGCCTAAGGTCCGGCGCCGCCGAAAACGCGTGGCGGTTACTGAAGCGCTTCAGTAGCCTGGACCCATGCGATCCGGCAAAACCGCAGTTCTCGTGGTGTTCACGCTGCAGGGCGCCGTCTTCGGGTCCTGGGTGCCTCGGGTGCCCGCCCTCGCCGAGCACGTGCACGCCGAGGCCGGCGCGCTCGGGCTGGCCCTGCTGGGCGGAAGCGTGGGGCTGATCATGGCGGCGCCGGTGACCGGTCAGCTGTGCGCGCGGTTCGGCGCCCGGCTGCTGGTCCTCATCTCCGCGCTCGCCTCGGCCGCCGTCCTGCCGATGCTCGCCCTTGCGCCGACCACGCCGCTGCTCGGCCTCACCTTGGTGGCGCTCGGGGCGTCGGTGGGTATGCTCGACGTGGCCATGAACATCGCCGCGGTGACGGTCGTGCGGCAGACCGGTCGGCCACTGATGCCGGTGTTCCACGCGGGCTTCAGCTTCGGCGGGCTGTTCGGCGCCGCCGGCGCCGCGCTGGCCGGCTGGGTCGCGTGGAGCACGACCGGGCACTTCAGCGTGGTCGCGGTGCTGGCCGTGATCGTCATCCTGGCCGTCGTCCGGCACGTGCCCAATGAACCGGTGCTGACCCCGAAGCGAGCCCGCCAACCCGCGACGGACCGCGGCCTGTTGCGCCGTCCGGTGCTGTGGCTGCTGTCCGTGGTGGTGCTCTGCTCGGCGGTCGCCGAGGGCGCGAGTGCCGACTGGTCGGCGCTGTTCGCGGTGCGTGAGCGCGGGTTCGGCGAGGCGTCGGCCGCCATCGTCTACGCCGCGTTCTCCGTCGCCATGGCGTTCACCCGACTGCTCGGCGAGCGGGCCGAACGCCGGTGGGGACCGGAGCGGCTCCTGGTCGGTGGGGCCGTCGCGGCCGGCGGCGGGCTGCTGATCGCGGTCTCGATCCCGGCGGCATGGGCCAGCTTCGCCGGCTTCGCGCTCGCCGGCGCCGGGCTCGCCTACGCCTTCCCGCTGGGCCTCGGCCTTGCCGGCGCGGTCGGCCGGCGCGCCGACGGCTCCGGCGGGGAGCGCGAGATCGGCTTCGTGACCACGATCGCCTACGGCGGGTTCCTGCTCGGCCCGCCGATGATCGGCGGCATCGCCCAGCTGACCAACCTGGCCGTGGCGCTCGGCGTGGCCGGCGTGATCGCCGCGATGATCGCCCCGGCGGCGCTGCTGGCGACGTCCGCGCGGCGGCGTGAGGAACGGCGGGCGGCGGAATCCGCCGAGGAGAAGATCGCGCCCGTCGGCAGCTACTAGGGAGGGTGCTCGATCCACATGCAAGCACGGTCCGCATAGGCTCGAGGGGTGTCCGTCGACAGCCCACCAGAGAAGGCGGCTGACTCCCCCCGGGCGGCCCGCGTCAGTGTGGTACCCCTGCTCGTCGTCGGCGGCCTGCTGGCCGCGGTCCTGGCCAGCGCGCTGCTCGCGCTGACCGGCCAGCAGCTCGATCCGGGCCTGGTCAACGCGTACGGACCGACCGTGGTCCGGGTGGCCGCCCAGATCGGCGCCGTGCTGACGGTCGGCTCGCTGCTGTTCGCGGCTTTCCTTGTGCCGCCACAGAAATCCGGCACCCTCGACGTCGCCGGATACTCGGCCCTGCGCATGGCGAGCTGGTCGGCCGCGCTGTGGTTCGTCAGCGCTCTGGTCTCGGTCCCGTTCACCGCGGCGACGGCGATCGGCAAACCGGTGTCGGACGTGCTTGGCGCCCGGACCCTGCTCGACCTCGTCAGCCTGCTACCGGAGACCAAGGCGTGGCTGGTGACCGCGGCCATCGCGGTCGTCATCGCGGCCGGTGCCCGGATCGTGCTGTCCTGGGGATGGACGGCCACGCTGTTCCTGATCTCCCTCGGCGGGGTCATTCCGGTCGCGGTGACCGGCCACTCGGCGGGTAGCCGGGAGCACGACCTGGCCAGCAACAGCCTGCTGCTGCACCTGCTCGCGGTCTCGCTGTGGGTCGGCGGGTTGGCCGCGTTGCTGGTGCACGGTCGCCGCGCGCGCGGGCACGTCGGGCTGGCCGCGGCGCGCTTCTCCAAGGTCGCATTGGTCTGCTGGATCGTGATGGCGCTGTCCGGAGTGATCAACGCCCTGATCCGCGTTCCACTCGGCGACCTGTTCACGACCTCATACGGCCTGCTGGTGGTCGCCAAGATCAGCGCGCTGGCCACCCTCGGCGCCATCGGGTTCCTGCAGCGCGAGCGGGGCGTGCGGGAGGCGACGACCGCCGGGACCGGCAACGTCCTGTTCCGCCTCGCCGCGGTCGAAGTGCTGATCATGTTCGGGACGATCGGGATCGCGGCCGCCCTGGCACGGACGCCCCCTCCGCCGGTGCTCACCGAGCCGGACCCGGTGGAGCTGCGGATCGGCTACCCGCTGGCCGGTCCGCCGACGCTCGACCGGCTGCTCTTCGACTGGCGGCTCGACCTGATCTTCGCCGGCGTGGCCGGAACGCTGGCGGTGCTGTACGTGCTGGGCGTGCGGCGGCTGCGGGCAAGGGGTGACGCCTGGCCGATCGGCCGGACCGCGGCGTGGCTGGGCGGCTGCCTGACCGTGCTGGTGGCGACCAGTTCCGGGTTCGGCCGCTACGCGCCGGCGATGTTCAGCATCCACATGGAAACCCACATGATGCTGTCCATGCTGGCGCCGGTGCTGCTGGTGCTCGGCGGTCCGGTCACGCTCGCGCTGCGGGCGCTTCCGCCGGCCGGCAAGGACGCGCCGCCCGGGCCTCGGGAGTGGCTGCTGGCCGCGGTGCATTCGCCGGTGACCCGGGTGTTGACGCATCCGGTCGTGGCGCTCGGGCTGTTCGTCGGGTCGTTCTACGTGCTGTACATGTCCGGGCTGTTCGACGCCGCGCTCGAGGAGCACTGGGCGCACATGGCGATGAACGTGCACTTCCTGGTGGTGGGCTACCTGTTCTACTGGCCGGTGATCGGCGTGGACCCGTCGCCGCGGCGGCTGCCGCACCTGGCCAGGCTGGGCATGGTGTTCGCCTCGCTGCCGTTCCACGCGTTCTTCGGCGTGATCCTGATGAGCATGCAGACCGTGATCGGGGAGCGGTTCTACGCGGGGCTCGGGCTGCCCTGGACCGTCGACCTGCTGGCCGAGCAACGGCTCGGCGGCGGCATCGCCTGGGCCACCGGGGAGCTGCCGCTGCTGGTCGTGCTGATCGCGTTGCTGCTGCAGTGGTCCAAGGCCGATGAGCGGGAGGCCCGCCGCCGCGACCGGCGGGCCGACGCCGACGGAGACGCCGAGCTCGAGGCCTACAACGCCATGCTGCGCAAGCTCGCCGAGCGCGACCGCCGGTAGCACCGCCCACCGACATTTCCGCGCCCTGAAGATCAGCTAGCCGCCGGTTGTGCACAGCCAACCCCGCTGTCCACAGCGCAGCCCTTCGCGGCCCCCGACGTCCGCTCCCCGCGGCATCGTTGGACCCGCGGGCACCGCCCGCCCAACCGAGATGACGCGAGGAAGGACTGATCGCGATGTTCGAGACCTGGATAACCGTCGTCGGCCGGGTGATCACCGACGTCACCCAGCGCACGACGTCGAGCGGAGACAAGGTGTGCAACTTCCGGATGGTGGCCAGGGAGCGCCGGTTCCACAAGGAGTCCCAGGAGTGGGTCGACGGGGACAAGCTGTTCATCCAGGTCAAGTGCTGGCGCAGGCTCGCCGAGGGAGTGTCCGCGTCGCTGTTCAAAGGTGATCCGGTGGTGGTGTTCGGCCGGGTCTACCTCAACGAGTACGAGATCAACGGCGAGACGAGGTCGGCGGTCGAGCTGGAGGCGCGGGCGATCGGGCCCGATCTGTCCATGTGCACGGCCATGATCCAAAGGTCGAACCGAGATATTGCGGCAAGTGACACCCCGATGACAGTCGGTGCCACAGCCGCCTGACGTGGGTCGAACGGAAGCATGCCGGCACCCATCCACGCTAGGAGGTGATCGATACCGGTCCGTGTCGCGGTCCGCGCTCGGGACCGCACCGGCAGCGCTCTACGATCGCGGCCATGGCGGAGTTCATCTACACCATGAAGAAAGTGCGCAAGGCGCACGGGGACAAGGTCATCCTCGACGACGTGACCATCATGTTCTACCCCGGGGCCAAGATCGGGGTAGTCGGTCCCAACGGCGCCGGAAAGTCCAGCGTGCTGCGCATCATGGCGGGGTTGGACCAGCCGAACAATGGCGAGGCGTTCCTGTCTCCCGGGTACTCCGTCGGCATCCTCCAGCAGGAGCCGCCGCTCACCGAGGACAAGACGGTGCTCGGCAACGTCGAAGAGGGCGTCGGCGAGATCAAGAAGAAGTTGGACCGCTACAACGAGATCGCCGAGCAGCTGGCCACGGACTACTCCGACAAGCTGATGGAGGAGATGGGCAAGCTCCAGGAGGACCTGGACCACGCCGACGCCTGGGATCTGGACTCGCAGCTCGAGCAGGCAATGGACGCATTGCGCTGCCCGCCGCCGGACGCGGACGTCAGCGTGCTCTCCGGGGGCGAGCGCCGCCGGGTGGCGCTGTGCAAGCTGCTGCTGTCCAAGCCCGACCTGCTGCTGCTGGACGAGCCGACCAACCACCTCGACGCGGAGAGCGTGCAGTGGCTGGAGCAGCACCTGGCGCAGTACCAGGGCGCCGTGCTCGCCGTGACCCACGACCGGTACTTCCTGGACAACCTGGCGCAGTGGATCCTCGAGCTCGACCGCGGCCGGGCCTACCCCTACGAGGGGAACTACTCCACCTACCTGGAGAAGAAGGCCGAGCGCCTCGCCGTGCAGGGCAAGAAGGACCAGAAGCTGCAGAAACGACTGAAGGAGGAACTGGCCTGGGTTCGTTCCAACGCCAAGGCGCGGCAGACCAAGTCGCGAGCCAGGCTCGAGCGCTACGAGGAGATGGCCGCCGAGGCGGAGCGGACCAAGAAGCTGGACTTCGAGGAGATCCAGATCCCGCCCGGCCCGCGCCTGGGCAGCGTCGTGGTCGAGGTGAACCACCTGCGCAAGGGCTTCGGTGACCGACTGCTGATCGACGACCTGTCGTTCGACCTGCCCCGCAACGGCATCATCGGCGTGATCGGTCCGAACGGGGTCGGCAAGACCACGTTGTTCAAGACCATCGTCGGGCTGGAGAAGCCGGACTCCGGCGAGGTCAAGATCGGCGAGACGGTCCGGCTGTCCTACGTCGACCAGGAGCGGGCCGGTATCGACCCGAACAAGACCGTGTGGCAGGTGGTCTCCGACGGGCTGGACCACATCCACGTGGGTCAGATCGAGATGCCGTCGAGGGCCTACGTCAGCGCGTTCGGCTTCAAGGGTCCCGATCAGCAGAAGCCGGCCGGCGTGCTGTCCGGCGGCGAGCGCAACCGGCTCAACCTGGCCATGACGCTCAAGCAGGGCGGCAACCTGATCCTGCTCGACGAGCCGACCAACGACCTGGATGTGGAAACGCTTGGCTCGCTGGAGAATGCACTCGAGAAGTTCCCCGGGTGCGCGGTGGTGATCTCGCACGACCGGTGGTTCCTCGACCGAGTGGCGACCCACATTCTGGCGTGGGAAGGAGACGAGGAGAATCCCGCGAAGTGGTTCTGGTTCGAGGGCAACTTCGAGGGATACGAGCGGAACAAGGTCGAACGACTGGGTGAGGAGGCGGCCCGTCCGCATCGGGTCACCTACCGCAAGCTGACCAGGGACTAGCGGAGCAGCCAGTGGTGGCGGCGTGGAATGACGTCCACCCGACCGGCGGGATGCCCGAGTGCGCGGCACTCGTGGAGCTCGCCGAGCGGCTGCAATGGAGCGCGCCCGAGCTGGTCCTGCACTACGCCCGTCGGGCCGTCACGATCGGCGCGAGGTCGGGTGGTCCGCTGGTGGTCCGCGCCCAGGCATTGCTCGCGGCCGCGCTCGTGCGGCTGGGCCGGCACGCCGAGGCGGTCGAGCCGGCGCTGGCCGCGCTGCGCGGGGCCGACCAGTCCGGGGTGCCCGAGTCCGCCTCGGCGGTCCGGCTGGACCTGGCCGCCTGCTCGCGCGGGCTGGGCGAGCCGATGCTGGGCTGCGCGATCCTGCGTCCGGTGCTCGAGGCCGTCGGGTCCCGGCCGGCCACCAGGGCCGGCGCCATCGCGCAGCTCGTCGGGTGCACCGCCCACGTCGGGCGGCGCGACGACCTCGAGGACCTGCTGGCCGAGGCGGATCGGCTGTTCTCGGCCGACGACGCGCTCGGCCCCGACGCTCGGCGGCTCGAGCGGGCGTTGCTGGCCGTGCGCACGGCGGCCTACCACCGGCGGTTCGGCGAGACCGAGGACGCGGCCGAGTGCGCCCGCGAGGGGCTGGGCCTGCTCGCCCGGCTGCGCGATCCGCGGCTCGAGGGTGGCCGCGCCTTGGCCAGGCTGACCTGGGAGCTGGTCTGCGCGCTGCTGGACGACGGTGAGCTGGCCGACGCCGAGCAGGAGGCCGCCACGGTGCTCGACCAGCCGGTGCGCGCCGCGGCCGCGCCCACGGTCGGCCGGATGATGCTCGCGATGGCCACCCGCGTGCTGGTGCCGGGCGGGCGGATCGGGCCCGGTCGCGGCCTGCTCGACCACGCCACGCGGATTGCCGAGCGGCACGCGCTGGACTGGCTGCTCGCCGACGCGCTGACCGCCACCGCCGACCTCGAAGAGCGGGCCGCCAAGCCGGTCGACGCCCTGCGCGCGCTGCGCGCCGCGCACGCCGCGGAGTGCCGGCACCGGCGCAGCGCGGACTCGGCCAGACGCCAGCTCGTGATCGAGTTCGGCGTGGGCGAGCAATCCCGCGATTCGGTCAACTCGTTGCTGCGCAACGTGATACGGGCACCGGTGACGGTGGCGCCACCGGTCAAGCCGGCACCGCCCGCTCCGCGCGCGGCGTTGCCGGCCCGCACCCCGATCCCGGTGGCACCCGAGCGGGAGGGGCAGGGCGCGGCGAGCCCGCCGGAGACCGACGAGGCGACCGGCCTGTTGACCCGCGAGGGCCTGTCCCGCCGGCTGCGGGAGACGCGCAGCGACGACGACCGCCCGGTCGCGCTCACCCTGGTCCGGGTGGATCCGGCCGGCGGGGCCGATGCGGACCAGGTGGGTGCCGGCGAGCAGGCGCCGCCCGACGCCGAACCGGACGGACCGGCCCAGCAGGCGCTGACCACGCTCGCCGGCCGGGTGCGCGACATCGCGCCGGAGGACGCCGAGCTGGCGCGGTCGGACGGCAGCGAGCTCGCGGTGCTGCTGCCACACACGACCCGGGACCAGGCCGAGGAGTTCGCCGCCACCATCCGGGAGTCGGCGATCGAATGGGCCACCGAGGCAAGCGGCCGCGAGGTCAGCATCAGCACCGGAGTCGCCCAGTCCGACCCCGACCCGGCAACAGACCAGGACGCCGACTCCCTCCTCACCGCGGCCCGCGAAACCCTGACCACCGCCGACCGTGACCGGGAAACGCCGGACGTGGACGACGGTGATCCCAGGCACCCGGTTGCCGGCGACCATGATCACTGGACGCCCGATGCCGATGCCGGCGCCATCAGCACGCCGCGTGCCGGTGACCGTGATCGCGAAACGCGGGATGCCGGTGCGCATGTCGGGGAAGCGTTCGACGCCGGTGGCGGGGATCGCGGGACGTTGGGTGCCGCTGGTCCTGATTGGGGCAGGTCGGGTGCCGGTGGCGGGGATCGCGGGACGTTGGGTGCCGGTGATCCTGATTGGGGCAGGTCGGGTACCGGTGACCGTGATTCCTTGGTGTCCGCCTCCGCGGAGGCCGTGCCCGCGGAGTCCTTGCCGGCAGAGCCCGCTGCGGATGCTGTCGCCGATGCTGACGGATCGTCTCTCGCCGGGCTCGATCGGCCCGCGGAGACCGGCTCGGATATCGGCAGCCAGGCGATCCGTGAGCTTCTGGCGCCGCTGCACGATCATCCCTCGCTGGCGAACCCGTTGCGGTTCACGATTCCGCGGGTGCCCGAGCCGGAGGAGGTTCCGACGCCACCGGGCGAGCCGAGTGAGCCCGACGAGACTCCGCCCACGCCGTCCGGACCCGGGCCGACGCCGGAAGTTCCCCCGCCCAGCCGGATCCCGTCCGAGCCGGACCCGGAGCCGACGCCCGAGCCGCAGCCCAAGCCGGAGTCGACCTGGCGCCCTCAGCCCGAGCCCGAACCGTCGTCGAGCTGGCGCCTCGTGCCGGAGTCCCGGGGGCCGGAACCGGAGCCGGAGTCGAGCTGGCGCCGCCAGCCGGAGCTCCGGGAGCCCGAGCTGGGGCACTGGCCCGAGCCGGAGCCGGAGGAGCGAGAGCCGATCGCGGAGATCGGGTCCGAGTCGCCGTCGACGCGCTGGCCGGAGCCTGAGGAGCCGGAGTCGCCACGGCGTGAGCGGGCGGTCGCGGAGCCGGAGCCGCTGTCGGCCCTTGCCCGGTGGGCGGAGTCGGCCGAGCGGGAGCGGGCCGCGGCCGCGGCGGCGGAGTTGCGGTGGCCGGAGCCCGCGGACCCTGAGCCGGTGCCGGAGCCGAGCGGGGCGGAGCAGCCGCCGGAGCCGGTGGACGAGCCCAGGCCGGCGACCCGGACCGAGCCACCCGCCCGGCAGCCGGAGCGGGAGCCGGGGTTGCCGCCGCTGGGGGCGGAGCATCCGCTGGACGTCATCCTTGGACCCGTGCAGGGGCCGCAGCCGCGACCGCCCGACGACCTGCCGGCGCCCGAGCCGCGGGAGCCCGGGGTGGCCCGGCGGCGTGAGCGGGCGGACACCACGAGCATCGCGGATCTGCTGGCGGAGGCGCTGGCCGCGTACCAGTCGACGGCAGCGGAGGAGGAGCCGACGCAGCCGAGGGTGGAGCCGGTGCGGGAGCACCGGCCGCCAGGGCAGCGCACGCGGCCGGGGCGGCATCGGATGCCGGACTGGGCCCCGGACGACGACAGGCGGGACCGGACCGACTTCATGACGTTCGACCGTGACGGGCGTTAACCGCGGCGGCCGGTCCGACATGGCTCGATTCAGGTCTCGATCAAGCAGGTTCGGCCACGCTGAGGGGTTGGGCACCCGGCACTAGGGTTGGCACTGCATGTGGCACGCAGGGGTGCCGCCGACGCGTGGAGTCCCGACAGATGACCTCGACTGGAATCCAGTCCAGATCCGGCACGGCCGCTCACAAGGCGGGCTCCGGGTCGGCCGAGTCAGCCAGTCCCGAACAGATCCGCGACGAGCGGATCGAGCAAGCGGCCCGGCTCTCGCCCGCGATGGCCGACCTGATCCGGCTCTACTTCCGCTACCTGCCGCCGGAAGAGATCATCGACGACAACCCCGTCGATCTCGCCGGCGCGGTGCGCTCGCACCACGAGCTGGCGATGGACCGGGTGCCCGGCCGCCCGGCCATCCGGATCTTCAACCCGAGCCCGGCCGCGGACGGATGGACGACGCCGGGCACGATCGTGCACCTGGTCACCGACGACATGCCGTACCTGGTCGAGTCGGTGACCGCCGAGCTGACCCGCGGCGGCCTGCAGGTGCACCGGGTGGTGCACCCGATCGTCGTGGTGCGCCGCGACGCCGTCGGCCGGCTGCGTGAGGTGCTGCCCGCCGCCGACCCGGCCGATCCGCCCGCCGAGGCGCTGGCCGAGTCGTGGATGTCGATCGAGGTCGATCTGATCACCGACGCCGATCGCAGCCGGGACACCCAGCACGCCCTGCTGTCGGTGCTCAACGCCGTGCGCGAGGTCGTCGAGGACACCGACCGGATGGCCGGCACCGCCCGCGCGCTGGCCGACCAGGTGGAGGCCGATCCGCCGCCGCTGGACGCGCACCAGGTCGCCGACGGCGCCGAGCTGCTGCGCTGGCTGGCCGACGGCCACTTCACGTTCCTCGGCTACCGCAACTACGACCTGGTCACCACGGATGGCCAGCCCGCGCTCAAGGCCGTGCTGGCCAGCGGTCTGGGCGTGCTGCGCCAGGACAGCCTGGCCGCGCGCAGCCTTACCGCGGGTCCGGACGCCGCGACCCACGCCCTGTCGGCCAACCTGCTGGTGCTGACCGAGGCGAGCGCGCCGTCGGCGGTGCACAGCAGCGTCTACCCGTACAACGTCGGGATGAAGACCTTCGACGCCGACGGCAACGTCACCGGCGAGCACCGCTTCCTCGGCGTCTTCAACACCAACGCGCTGCACGAGGACGTGCTCGACATCCCGGTCGTGGAGCGCAGGGTGCGCGAGGTCATCCACCGCGCGGGGTTCCCGCTGGAGTCCTACACCGGCCAGAAGATGCTGGAGGTCATCCAGAACTGGCCGCGCGCCGAGCTGTTCTCCACCAGCACCGACCAGCTGTACCAGATGGTCACCGGGGTCATCGCGCTGGCCGACCGGCGCCGGCTGCGGCTGTTCCTGCGCCGCGACCCGTATGGCCGGTTCTACTCCTGCCTGGTGTTCCTGCCCCGCGACCGGTACACCACCACTTCCCGGCTTGCCATGCAGCAGGTGCTGCTCGAGGAGCTGTCCGGCACGCACCTGGAGTACAGCGCGCGGATCGGCGAGACCCCGTTGGCACAGGTGCATTTCACCGTGCACACCGACCCCGGCCGGTGGCTCGAGCCGGACGTCACGCACATCCAGGAGCGGCTAGCCGAGGCCGTGCGCACCTGGGACGACCGTTTGGTCGAGGCGGTGTTCGAGGAGCAGCGCGCCAAGATGGACCGCGGCGAGTCGCGCACCGGCACGGTCACCGTCGGCGCGGAGTCGGCCACCGAGCAGGGCCACCGGTTCGCCAGCGTGTTCCCCGAGGCCTACAAGGAGGACTTCGGCGCGGTCGAGGCGCTGGCCGACCTGCGGCGGCTGCAGGCGCTGACCCACGAGGGCGACCTGGACATGTCGTTCTACGTGCCGGAGGACGCCGAGCCGGGGGAGCGACGGTTCAAACTCTATCTGGCCGGCCCCGGCGTCAGCCTGTCGCACGTGTTGCCGGTGCTGCAGCAGATGGGCGTCGAGGTGGTCGACGAGCGCCCGTACGAGCTGCGCCCCGAGGGCGGCGACACCAAGTGGTGGATCTACGACTTCGGCCTGCGGGTCGACCCGAACATCGTGGCCACCCGCACGCCGGAGGAGATCGACGAGCTGCGCACCAGGTTCCAGGACACGTTCGCGGCGGCCTGGTACGGCGACGCCGAGTCCGACCGGTTCAACGCCCTGGTGCTGCGCGGCGGGCTGAGCTGGCGCCAGGCCTCGGTGCTGCGGGCGTACTCCCGCTACCTGCGGCAGGCGGGCACCACCTACAGCCAGGAGTACATCGAGGACACCATGCTCGGCCACCCCGAGGTGGCCACCGCGCTGGTGCATTTGTTCGAGGTCAGCTTCGACCCGGCCGAGCCCGAGGAGACCCGGAACGAGCGGACCAGGGCGCAGATCGACGAGATCGTCCGGATGATCGACGAGGTGAGCGGCCTCGACGCCGACCGGATCCTGCGCAGCCTGCTCACGTTGATCAGGGCCACGCTGCGGACCAACTACTTCGTCCGGGACGCCGAGGGCGAGCCGCGGCCGTACCTGGCGATCAAGCTGGAGCCGCGGGCGGTGCCGGAGCTGCCCGAGCCGCGGCCGCGCTTCGAGATCTTCGTGTGCTCGCCGCGGGTGGAGGGCGTGCACCTGCGGTTCGGCCCGGTGGCGCGCGGCGGGCTGCGCTGGTCGGACCGCAGGGAGGACTTCCGCACCGAGATTCTCGGCTTGGTCAAGGCGCAGGCGGTGAAGAACGCGGTGATCGTCCCGGTTGGCGCGAAGGGCGGATTCGTGGTCAAGCGGCCGCCCGCGCCGACCGGGGACGCGGCCGCGGACCGGGAGTCCTGGCTGGCCGAGGGCATCGCCTGCTACCGCATGTTCATCTCGGGCCTGCTCGACCTGACCGACAACCTGCGCGGAGGCACCGTGGTGCCGGCGCCGGACGTCGTCCGCTACGACGGCGACGACACCTACCTGGTGGTGGCGGCGGACAAGGGCACGGCGAAGTTCTCCGACATCGCCAACGAGGTGGCCAAGAGCTACGGGTTCTGGCTGGGCGACGCGTTCGCCAGCGGCGGCTCGGTCGGCTACGACCACAAGGCCATGGGGATCACCGCGCGCGGCGCGTGGGAGAGCGTGAAGCGCCACTTCCGCGAGCTGGGCACCGATACGCAGACCGAGGAGTTCACCGTCGTCGGCATCGGCGACATGTCCGGCGACGTGTTCGGCAACGGGATGCTGCTGTCCGAGCACATCAGGCTGATCGCCGCGTTCGACCACCGGCACGTGTTCATCGACCCGGACCCGGACCCGGCGGCGAGCTTCGCCGAGCGGCGCCGGCTGTTCGAGCTGCCCCGGTCCTCCTGGGAGGACTACGACCGGAGCCTGATCAGCGAGGGCGGCGGAGTGTGGCCGCGCACGGTCAAGTCGATCCCGATCAGCCCGCAGGTCGCCGCGGCGCTTGGCATCGGCGAGGGGATCACCAAGCTGTCCCCGCCGGAGCTGATCAAGGCGATCCTGCTGGCCCCGGTTGACCTGCTGTGGAACGGCGGGATCGGCACCTACGTGAAGGCGTCCACGGAGACCAACGCCGATGTGGGCGACAAGGCCAACGACGCGGTTCGGGTCAACGGCAGCGAGCTGCGGGTGAAGGTGGTCGGCGAGGGCGGCAACCTGGGGCTGACCCAGCGCGGCCGGATCGAGTTCGCCAGGGCCGGCGGCAAGATCAACACCGATGCGCTGGACAACTCGGCCGGGGTGGACTGCTCCGACCACGAGGTCAACATCAAGATCCTGCTGGACCAGTTGGTGCTCGACGGCCGCCTGTCGGAGGTCCAGCGCAACGAGCTGCTCGCCGAGATGACCGACGAGGTGGCCGAGCTGGTGCTGACCGACAACTACCGGCAGAACGCCGTGCTGGGCATCAGCCGGGCGCATGCCGCGGCCATGCTGTCGGTGCACGCCCGGCTGGTGGCCCGGCTCGAGCAGACCACCGGCCTTGACCGGCAGCTGGAGGCGCTGCCGTCCGACCAGGAGTTCCGCGAGCTGGAGAAGGCCGGGCGGGGCCTCACCTCGCCGGAGCTGGCCACGCTGCTGGCGCACGTCAAGCTGGCGCTCAAGGAGGAGGTGCTGGCCAGCGGCCTGCCCCAGGTGGACGCGTTCGCCCGGCGCCTGCCCGAGTACTTCCCGAGCCAGCTGCGTGCGCGCTTCGCCGACGCGATCCCGGCGCACCCGCTCAACCGGCAGATCACCACCACCCTGCTGGTCAACGAGGTGGTCGACGGCGCGGGCGTGTCGTACGTGTTCCGGCTCGCCGAGGAGATGAACGCCACCGGCACCGACGCGGTCCGCGCGTTCGCCGTGGTCACCACCGTGTTCGGGTTGCCGGAGCTGTGGCGGGAGATCGAGGCGCTGGACAACGTGGTGCCGACCGGCACACAGGACGCGATGGTGCTGGAGATCAGGCGGCTGCTCGACCGCGCGGCGCGCTGGCTGCTGTCCAACCGGCCGCAGCCGCTGGCCGTCGGCGCCGAGATCACCCGGTTCCGCGGCGTGGTCCGGGACCTGATGCCCGACATGATCGACCTGCTGCGCGGGCGGCAGCGCGACGCGGCCGTGCAGGACGCCGAGAAGCTGGTCACCGATGGCGTGCCGGCACGGCTGGCCATGCGGGTGTCGACGCTGCTGGACGCCTACGGGCTGCTCGACGTGACCGAGGTGGCCGAGCTGGCCGAGGTGGACGCCGCGGTGGACGCCGAGCGCAGCCCGGCCGAGACCGCCGAGCTCTACTACGCGCTGTCGGATCATCTGAACTTCGACCTCATGCAGACCTCGGTCAGCGACCTCGAGCGCGGCAACCGCTGGCATGCGCTGGCCCGGCTGGCGCTGCGCGACGACCTCTACTCGTCGCTGCGGGCGATCGCGCTGGACGTGTTGCGGCAGAGCGATCCCGGCACGCCCGCCGACGAGAAGATCGCGGCCTGGGAGCGGGCGAACTCCTCGCGGCTCAGCCGGGCACGCACCGCGCTCGAGGAGATCCAAAGCTCCGGCCGGCTCGACCTGGCCACGCTGTCCGTCGCCGCTCGACAGATCCGCAGTATGGTCCGCTAGTGGGTGTTTTCGTCGCCGAGGTCCGGCCGCGCTGGTCGGACATGGACGCCTTCGGTCACGTCAACCACGCGAACACGGTGACGCTGCTCGAGGAGGCGCGGATCGACCTGCTGTTCGTCGAGGCGTCCCGGCACGGCGCCGCCGGGATGGCCAACGGCGTGGTCGTCGCCCGGCTGGTGGTCGACTACCACGCTCCGCTGCTGGCCACCGGGACCACGGTGCGGGTGGAGATGTCCGTGCGGGAGATGCGCAACGCCGCGTTCACCCTGGACTACACCGTCCATAGTGGACTTTCGCCCAGCGACCCGGTGGTGGCCACGGCGGAGACCATGCTGGTGCCCTACGACATGAAGCTCGGCCGGCCGCGCCGGCTGTCCGAAGCCGAGCGGGACTTCCTCGCCGCATGGCGAAGCGGAGGCAACGGTGCCTGAGCTGACCTTCGCCGACCCGACCGAGCGCGACGACCTCGGCGCGTTCGTGGCCCGCGCCGTCCGGCTCGACGGGCAGTGCGCCGTGCGGCTGCGCGGCCGGGACGCCGGGCTGATCGACGCCTGGGTGGCCACCCCGTTCGACGTGCTGGCCACCCGGACCGTGCGCGGCACCGTGCAGCCGGGCGACGTCACGGTGTCCGGCAACGAGCTGCTGGCCGCGCTGGCCGTGGTCCGCGGCGACCGGGTCGACCCGGGTCGGCCCCGGGACCTGCTGTGGCGCTCGGCGCTGCCGCCGGAGGCGAGCTGGCAGCTGGTCGACCAGCTGCCAGCCAGGGTGGTGTCCGAGCTCGCCGACCGCGGCCTGGCCGTCGCCCGCGAGAACGTCGGCCCGACCGGCAACCCGCCGGCCGCGCTGCTCGACCAGACCGTGCTCACGGTCACCGGCGACGGCCTGGAGGTCAAGGTCCCGCTGCGCTGCCTGTTCGCCATGGCCGGCATGGGTTTCCTCGGCGCCAGTGACGCCGACGAGCAGGTCCGGGTCACCGCCACCGACGCGTGGCTGCGCATCGACGCCCGCTACGGCGCCGTGGTCCGCCGCCGGCACGCCCTGCTGCCGCTGCTGGTCTAGCTGTACCGGATGGCTGCCCCAATGGCCGCCCCGGCGGATCATGCGCGCGGGGTTGCGCCCGTCCTACCGTCGCGGATGGACGGGAGGTGCGCCATGTCGTTGCCGGTGCTCGATCAGGACAGCTACCAGTGGATGTGCTCGGACTGGGTGATGTACGCCGGGGAGCTGCTGCGCCAGCTCGGCTACCTGGAGACCGAGCCGACCGGAACCTACGACGCGGAGTTCGCCGCCGCCGTGCGGGCGTTCCAGGAGGCGTACGGGATCACCTTCGAGGAGAACTACGTCGGCCCGTACACCTGGGAGGCGCTCGGCGTCCAGGATCCCGAGCCGGCGGAGGACCACCAGGAGCCCGAGCACCCCGAGCACCAGGAACCCGCCCCGACCGCCGCGGCCGACCCCGGCCTCGAGGTCCTCACCGGCGGCAAGCGCTACATCATCTACGAGGACGAGGTGCGCACCGGCGGCACGATCTCCTGGCGGGCGCGCAACCCCGGCAACATCCGCAACGGCGAGCGCTACGGCGCCTACCCCGGCAAGAAGGCCAACACCAAGTCCGCCGGCAGCTTCGCCGTCTTCCCCGACGAGCAGACCGGCTTCGAGGCGATCAAGCAGGTCCTGCACAACTACGGCCACATCACCGTCGCCAAGGCCATGGCCAAGTACGCCCCCGCAGGCGACGGCGCCAACGACCCCGACGCCTACGCCCGCAGCGTCGCCAAGCAGATGGGCGTCTCCATCGACACCTACGTCGACGAGCTCGACGACTCCCAGATGGACATCTTCGCCACCGCCATCAAACGCGTCGAAGGCTGGACCGAGGGCGAAACCTACGCCCTCGACGATCCCAACCTCCCCGCCGACGTCCAACGCGCCATCCGCGGCAACTAGCGCGGGCATGGGCCGACGGAAGCGGTAGCCGAGTGATCGCGGCGCGGCGAGCACTTCGGTGTGTGCTGTCGATCGGGCGGCCGCGCTGACGACGCCCTCCGCCCGGGTGCCTCCGCCGGGGCGCGAGATCGGCTCCGGCCCTGGCGTGGTGGGCCCGCCCCGGCTCGATGGTTGCGGCAACGTTTCCGTTGCCGGCGGCCTGCCGGCGCGGCGACCGGAATCGCAGGGTTCCCTCGCTCGCGCCGGGGCGCGGCACTCGCCTTGCCCTACGGAATGTCCGCGTCGCCTTGGTCGGGCATCAAACCGTCACTAGACCAGCCAGGCGGCGGTGTCCGGGGGGAGGCGGCCGTCGGCGAGCGGGCCGCTGGTGAGCAGGACTTCGCCGGGTGGGAGGGGGACGGGGGCGGAGGTGGTGTTGAGGGCGCAGATCAGGCCGCCGCCCTTGCGGCGGTAGGCGAAGCAGCCGGCCGGGGCGCCGTACCACTCGATGGCGCCGCCGGCGAAGGCCGGGTGGGTTTTGCGGAGCTCGATCGCCTCGCGGTAGAGGCAGAGCATCGACGACGAGTCCTCGAGCTGGGCCTCGACGGTCAGCGAAGCCCACTCGGGCGGCATGGGCAGCCAGGAGCGGCCGCCGGGGGAGAACCCGAACGGTGGCTCGGCGCCCTCCCAGGGCAGCGGCACGCGGCAGCGGTCGCGGGCCGGCAGGGCGTGGCCGGAGCGGATCCACTGCGGGTCCTGCAGCGCCCAGTCCGGAAGGTCCACATTGGACAGACCGAGCTCCTCCCCGTTGTACAGGTAGACCACGCCGGGCAGGCCGAGCTCGACGAGGGCCATCGCCCGAGCCCGGCGCACGCCGAGGTCGCCGCCGCCGTAGCGGGTGACGTGCCGCACCACGTCGTGGTTGGACAGCGTCCAGGTCGGCCGGGCGCCCGAGGCGCCGACGGCGGCCATCGAGCTCTCGATCGCCCTGCGGATCGCGTCGGCGTCGAACGGGGCGTCGACGAGCTGAAAGTTGAAGCCGAGGTGCAGCTCGTCCGGCCGCAGGTAGCGGGCGAAGCGCTCGTCGCCGGTCACCCAGATCTCGCCGACGGCCACGGTGCCCGGATACTCGTCGAGCACCTTGCGGATCATCCGGTGGATCTCGTGCACGCCGTCGTCGTCGAACCGCGGGTCGACGGCGTCGATGAACGCCGACGCGTGCACCGACGCCAGCAGCTGCGGGTCCATGTCCGGCAGGCCCTCCGGCTTGGCCAGCCCGTGCGCCACGTCGATGCGGAACCCGTCGACCCCGCGGTCGAGCCAGAACCGCAGCGTGCGCACCAGATCCCCGCGCACGTCGGGGTGCGCCCAGTTCAGGTCCGGCTGCTCCGGGGCGAACAGGTGCAGGTACCACTGGCCGTCGGCGACCCGGGTCCACGCCGGGCCGCCGAACACGCTGACCCAGTTGTTCGGTGGCAGCGAGCCGTCCGCGCCGCGGCCGTCGCGGAACAGGTACCGCTCGCGCTCGGGCGAGCCCGGCCCGGCCAGCAGCGCCGCCTGGAACCACTCGTGCGCGTCGCTGGTGTGGTTGGGCACCAGGTCGATGGTGATCCGGATGCCGTGCGCGCGGGCGTCGGCCACCAGCCGGTCGAAGGCGTCGAGGTCACCGAACAGCGGGTCGACGTCGCGCGGGTCGGCCACGTCGTAGCCGTGGTCGGCCATGGGGGAGCGGTAGAACGGCGTCAACCACAGGGCGTCGACGCCGAGCAGCTCCAGGTAGCCGAGCCGGGACCGGATGCCCTCGAGGTCGCCGACGCCGTCGCCGTCGGAGTCGGCGAAGGAGCGCACGTACACCTGATAGAAGACCGCGTCGTGCCACCAGGGCCGGTCGGTAACTTCATCGGGTTGACGCACGAGGGGTCATCCTGCCAGTTGAGCGCCGCGAGCGTTTAGACCCAGCTGTTCATCAGGCTGTGCGCGGCCATCTCCAGGTACTCCCACAGCTGCCGGCGATGCTGCTGGTCGAGGTCGGCCTCGTCCACGGCCACCCGCATGCACCGCAGCCACGCGTCGCGCTGCAGCGGCCCGATCACGAACGGCGCGTGCCGCATCCGCAGCCGGGGATGGCCGCGCCGCTCGGAGTAGGTGTGCGGGCCGCCCCAGTACTGCATGAGGAACAGCCGCAGCTTCTCCTCGGCGGGCCCGAGATCCTCGTCCGGGTACAGCGGCCGCAGCAGCTCGTCCTTGGCCACCTCCTCGTAGAACCGGCCCACGATGCGCCGAAACGTCGCCTCGCCGCCCACGGCCTCATAGAAGGACTCGGTTGCCGTCACGGTTCCATGTTCCCTCAGGCGCCCTGCGGGGGTGGCAGCAGCCGGGTCAGCGGCGCCTGGATCCCGGCGTCCTCGAACGCGGCCATCAGCTTCGCCCGCAGCGCCCGCTGGGTCGCCCACTGCCGGCCGGGCCGGACCTTCACGGTGGCGCGCAGGGTGATCCCCTCGGCGGCGACCTTCTCCACGCCGAGGATCTCGGGCGGCTCGAGCACGTCGTCGGACATGGGCTTGGCGTCGGTGGCCTCGCGCACGACCCGGTCCAGGATCTCGGTCGCCTCCGCCACGTCGGTGCCGTGCGCGACCGGCAGGTCCACCACGGCCACCGCGAAGCCCTGGCTGGAGTTGCCGACCCGGAGGATCTCCCCGTTGCGCACGTACCAGACCGTGCCGTTCACGTCGCGCAGGGTGGTCACCCGCAGCCCGACGGCCTCCACGGTGCCGCTGGCCTCGCCCACGTCGACCACGTCGCCGACGCCGTACTGGTCCTCCAGCATCATGAACATCCCGGACAGGAAGTCCTTGACCAGGTTCTGGGCGCCGAAGCCGAGCGCGATGCCGACGATTCCGGCCGAGGCGACGATCGGCCCCAGGTTCAGGCCGAGCTCGCCGAGGATCAGGATGAAGGCCAGGCCGAAGACGACGAACGAGACGATCGACTTGAGCACCGAGCCGATGGTCCGTGCCCGCTGCGCGCGCCGCTCGGAGACCAGCACCCCGAGGGCCTGCGGCGCGCGTTCCTTGAGCGGGCGCAGCAGGGTGGGGGTCCGCTCGCCGGTGGCCCTGGTGAGCCGGTCGATGACCCGCCTGGCCAGGTACCGGATCAGGAACGCGATCACCAGGATCATCAGGATCCGCAGTGGCTTGGCCACCAGCCAGTGCGCGGACGCCGCCAGCCACTCGTTGTGCGTCACGTTGAAGACGTACTGACACCAGCTGCCGGACTCGTTGACGCACTCCGGCGGCTCATCGGAGAACGGGAGCTGCGTGGTCATCGGCCGACGATAGCGAGTGCCCGTTCGCGGCCCGTTCACCGGATCTTCGACCCCGTGAACCAGGACACGTTAGTCAAGGGCGTGCGTTCCGGGTGTGATTTGTGGTCGAATTTGGCTGCACCGGTGGAGGTGGTGGGCGTGCCCGACCGACATCTCAGCCCGATCGGCGCCCCTCGTGGGCAGGCGCCGCGGACGTCGTCGTCTCCGGATCCGGATACCGCCGCCGCGGACCCCGAGCCAGGGACCGGGTCGCCGCCGATCGGGTTGTCGTCCTGGGGACGACGTCGGGTGCTCCTGCTCAACGCCACGTTCGAGCCGCTCACGGCGCTGCCGCTACGCCGGGCCGTTGTGCTGGTGGTATGCGGCAAGGCCGAGGTCGTGCACGGTGATCCGTCCGGGCTGATGATGCACTCGGCCTCGTCGGCGGTCGTGGTGCCGTCGGTGATCCGGCTGAGCAACTACGTCCGGGTGCCGTACCGGGCGAAGGTGCCGCTCACCCGGGCCGGCCTCATGCACCGGGACCGCTACCGCTGCGGGTACTGCGGCGGCCGGGCCGAGACCGTCGACCACGTCGTGCCGCGCAGCCGCGGCGGCAAGCACACCTGGCAGAACTGCGTGGCGTCGTGCGCCAAGTGCAACCATCGCAAGGCGGACAAGCTGCTGTCCGAGCTGGGCTGGCGGCTGCGCGTGGTGCCGACCGCGCCGCGCGGACCGCACTGGCGGCTGCTGGCCGGCGTGGTGGAGGCCGACCCGCTGTGGCTGCCCTACCTCGGCGAACCGGCGGCGTAGCGCGCTAGGCGGCCAGCGATCTGGTGACCCGGGTTCCCGCGGTGACCCTGGTCCCGCGGGTGACCCGCGTTCCCCGGGTGACCCGCGTCCCGGCGGTGACTCGTGTGCCTCGGGTGACGCGCGTGCCCCGCGTTACCCGTGTCCCCAGGTTGATCACGGCGGCCTGCTCAGTCATGGCAGGAACCATAGTCACCTGATTGGATGAACGCATGGTGCACATGGCGTAACCTCCTGCCGGATTTGACGGATCTGTAACGGCCGTACAGGTGAAAGTATGGCCGGATCCGATCACCGACAAGGCATCGCGGCGTGTCAACCCGGTTACGGAGGGGATTGCGGCCGAACGGATCTGGCCGATGCGCTCGACGCGCCAGCGCCCTGCCGTCGCTCGGGTGAGGCCCAATGCCTGCCATCCGATACGGTTCGTCCGTGAGCGTTGTGCAGACAATCCTTGTCTACGCGGCGATCCCCATCGGGATCTACGCCGTGGTCGCGCTGCTGACCTTGCGCGACCGGTTCGCCAAGGCCCCGCGGTACCGTCCGGGCCAGCCCTGGGACTACCCGCCCGTGTGGTGGACGGCCAACCCCGCCGGCGTCGGCACCGACCACGCCGGTTTCGTCGCCGCCCCCACCGGCGGCCCGGCGCGCAAGACGGCCAAGGGAGGCGCTCGTGGCAGCTGGTGAACTGGTCAGGGCGTCGGACGACCATGGTCGGACCGACACCGCCGAGGCGCAGGTCGTCGAGGATCCCGAGCACGGCTACGCCGCCGCCGTCACCGCCAGCGGCAGAATCTCGATCGCCCGGCAACGCCAGCCGGCCCGCCCCGAGCTGCCGTTCAGCCCCGTGCAGCTGTCCCGGCTCGACGAGGCACTCACGCTGTCCGCCCGCGCCACGGGCCTCAACTTCAGCGTCTACCTCGGCGACCTCGGCCCCGACACCCGTGAGACCGCCGAAACACTGCACTCCTCCCACGGCGACGCCGCCCCCGAATCCGTGCTCATCGCCGTGTCCCCGGGCCAACGCCGCGTCGAGGTCGTCACCGGCACCGAAGCCGCCCGCCGCCTCCCCGACCGCGCCTGCAACCTGGCCGTCATGAGCATGGTGGCCTCCTTCAAGGAAGGCGACCTGATCGGCGGCCTGGTCAGCGCCCTGCGGATGTTGAGCGACCAGGCGGGGCGCGGACCGAGGCGGTAGGTGTCCGAGGTTCCCGGGGGTGGGGGGCCGGAGGGTGGAGGCCGGCCGGGTTTCGTTGGGGTCGGGCGCGTTGCGGGCTTCCGGTTGGCGGGGTGGTCAGCGGAAGATCGCCGTTCGGTGCCCAAGCGACGATCATGGCCAAGCCGAATGTCGTCGGGAACTAGCCCGTCCCATGCTGGAACCGCCGCCCGCCAACGCGAACCAGCCTGACACGCAACCTGTGCGCCTCACCCCTAGGGCTCCGGCAAAGTCGCCAAGATCGCCTTGCGGGAACGACGGCCGCGGCGC
>NZ_DASZCQ010000138.1:0-59802 GCF_035942955.1 Actinophytocola sp.
GATCGTACGAAAACGATCCGGCGCCGGCTTCGCCATTTGTGGGGTTTCGCTGCTGGCGAAATCACCGGTGTTCACGGGGGATATCGCCGCTGGCGAACGGGTGTGCCGGGGATGACGAGGTGGCGGAGAATACTGCCATGAATCCTTGGCGGGCGATTGCCGCAGGTCATGGGCACAGGTGGGCAACTGCGGTGTTTCCGCGGTTGCCGCGGCAGGGGCATTCTTTCAGCGGTTGCCCATTTTGGCTAGTCGGTCGGGCCGGTGGTATGCCGGTATTACACCGGCCATTGTTCGGTGTTCGGCCGTCGCTATAGAGTTGGTCGGGGTAGCCCGCGGCTGCCTAATAGCTGTTGCCCAGGCCTTTGCGTGGTCGAGCCGCGGCATCCTGCTTACCAAACGAGGTGAATGAATGGATACGTCGGTAATCGTTGTCGGCGCGGGACCGGTCGGCCTCATGCTTGCCGGCGAGCTGCGGCTCGGCGGTGTCGATGTGATTGTTCTCGAGCAGCGGGCGGTGCGTAGCGGGGAGTCGCGCGGCCTCGGTTTCACCGCGCGCACGGCCGAGGTGTTCGACCAGCGCGGGCTGCTCGCCCGGTTCGGCGATGTGCAGGCGACCCCGAGGGGCCATTTCGGCGGCATGCCGATGGACTTCAGCATCCTCGAGGGCGCGCATTTCGGGATTCGGGGAATCCCCCAGTACCGGACCGAGCAGATCCTCGAGGACTGGACGATCGAGCTCGGCGCGAAGGTGCTGCGCGAGTACCGGGTGACGGACGTCAGCCAGACCGACGACGAGGTCCTCGCGGTGGTCGAGGGCCCGGCCGGCCGGACCGAGTACCGGGCCGAGTACCTCGTGCTGTGCGACGGCGGCCGCAGCAACATGCGCCTGGTGGCCGGCTTCGACTTCCCCGGCACGCCCCCCAGCCGCGAGATGTACCTGGCCGACGTGGTCGGCCGCAAGATCCGCCCGCGGCCCATCGGCGAGAAGGTCGCCGGCGGCATGGTCATGGCGGCCCCGCTGGAGGACGGCGTGGACCGCATCGTGGTGTGCCCGCTCGGCACGACCCCCACCGAGCGCACCGAGCCACCGCCGTTCGAGGAGGTCGCCGACGCCTGGCAGCGCCTGACCGGCGAGTCGCTGCACGGCGCGGAGGTCCGCTGGGTCAGCTACTTCACCGACCACACGCGCCAGTGCTCGCACTACCGCAACGGCCGGTTCCTGATCGCCGGGGACGCCGCCCACATCCACCTGCCCGCCGGTGGCCAGGGGCTGAGCATGGGCGTGCAGGACGCGGTGAACCTCGGCTGGAAGCTGGCCGCGACGATCAAGGGCTGGGCCCCGGAAGGCCTGCTGGACACCTACCACTCCGAGCGGCACCCGGTTGGCGCGCGGGTCCTGCGCAACACGCAGGCGCAGGGCATGCTCTACCTGTCCGGCCAGGAGGTCGATCCGCTGCGCAGCGTCATGACCGAGCTGATCGCGATCCCGGAGGTGGCCCGCCACCTCGCCGGCATGGTCAGCGGGTTCGACATCCGTTACGACGTGGGCGTTTCCGGACACCCGCTGCTCGGGATGCGGTTGCCCAACTGCACGCTCGAGCACTGCGACGGCAGCCGGATCAACCTCTACGAGACGCTCCACACCGGACGCGGGGTGCTGCTGTCCACCGAGGGTCCCGGCGAGCTGACCGAGATCGCCAAGGGCTGGTCGGACCGCGTCGACGTGCGGCTGGTCCGCGGGGTCGCACCGGACGGTCCACAGCTCCCGTCCGCGCTGCTGATCCGCCCGGACGGCTACGTGGCGTGGACCTCGTCCGGCGGCGGCGACCTGACCGAGGCCCTCAACCGGTGGTTCGGTGCGGCCCGGGAAGCCGAGGAACCGTCCACCTGAGCGCGGTGTCCTCGTAATTTCAGCCGTCAATCAACCGAATGGGAGAAACTGTGCACAGCACACTGATCGTCGCCCGGATGGAAGCGCAGTCCCGCGACGCGGTTGCCGACCTGTTCGCCGAGTTCGATCGGACCGACATGCCCAACCTCATGGGAACCCGGCGCCGCCAGCTGTTCCATTACCGTGGCCTGTATTTCCACCTGCAGGACTTCGACGACGAGAACGGCGGCGAGAAGATCGAGGGCACCAAGTCCCACCCGTTGTTCGTGAAGATCAGTGACGATCTCAAGCAGTTCATCACGGCCTACGACCCGGCGTGGAAGTCGCCGAAGGATGCGATGGCGGACCGGTTCTACCACTGGCGCGCCGCCTAGTTCACCCACGAGCAAAGAGAGGGGAACACATGTCGCGACGGGTGGCGATCACCGGCGTGGGAGTTGTCGCTCCCGGCGGCATTGGGACCAAGGAGTTCTGGAGCCTGCTCTCCGAGGGACGGACGGCCACGCGGTTGATCACGTTCTTCGACACCACGGGGTTCCGGTCCAGGATGGCGGCCGAGATCGACTTCGATCCGGCGGCGAACGGCCTGTCGCCGCAGGAGATTCGCCGCATGGACCGGGCCTCGCAGATCGCCGTCGTCGCGGCGCGGGAGGCGATCGCGGACAGCGAGTTCGAGATCTCCGAGGAGGATCCGGGACGCGTCGGGGTCGCGCTCGGCTCCGCCGTCGGCGCCTCCATGGGACTCGAGGAGGAGTACCGGGTGGTCAGCGACGACGGTCGGCTGTGGAACGTCGACCACAACTACGCGGTGCCGCATCTGTACGACTACCTCGTGCCGAGCTCTTTCGCCAGGGAGCTCGCGTGGCTGTCCGGTGCGGAGGGACCGGTCACCGTGGTGTCCACCGGATGCACGTCGGGCCTGGACTCGGTGGGCTACGCGGCCGAGCTGATCCGCGAGGGGCAGGCCGACGTCATGATCACGGGGGCGACCGAAGCGCCGATCTCGCCGATCACGTTGGCCTGCTTCGACGCGATCAAGGCGACCAGCCCGAGCAACGACCGTCCGGAGTCCGCCTCCCGGCCGTTCGACAAGACCCGCAACGGTTTCGTGCTCGGCGAGGGGTCGGCGATCTTCGTCGTCGAGGAGCTCGAGCGGGCCCGCAGGCGCAACGCGCGCATCTACGCCGAAATCGCCGGCTTCGGCTCGCGCTGCAACGCCTACCACATGACCGGGCTGCGGCCGGACGGCGCCGAGATGGCCGAGGCGATCACCGTCGCGCTCGACCAGGCGCGGATGAACCCCGAGGAGATCGACTACATCAACGCGCACGGGTCCGGAACCAAGCAGAACGACCTGCACGAGACCGGCGCGTTCAAGCGCGCCCTCGGCGAGCACGGGCAGCGCACCCCGGTCAGCTCGATCAAGTCGATGGTCGGGCATTCCCTCGGCGCGATCGGATCCGTGGAGATCGCGGCGTCCGTGCTGGCGATCCAGCACAACCTGGTGCCGCCGACGGCGAACCTGACCCAGCCCGATCCCGCGTGCGACCTGGACCACGTGCCCTGCGTCGCCCGGGAGTGGCGGACGGACGCCGTGCTGAGCACGGGCAGCGGTTTCGGTGGCTTCCAGAGCGCGATCGTGCTGCGGCGAGTGGACGGAGGACGGGCATGAGTCGGCCACCGGTCGTCACGGGCATCGGGGTCGTCGCCCCGAATGGTCTTGGAACCGCGGAGTACTGGTCGGCGACGTGCGCCGGGGTCTCCGGAATCCGCGAGGCGCACAAGTTCGACGCCACGCAGTACCCGAGCCGGATGACCGGCGAGGTCGTCGACTTCGACGCCAAGGAGCACCTGCCGAGCCGGCTGCTGCCGCAGACCGACCACATGACCCGGCTGGCGCTGGTGGCCGCCGACGAGGCGCTGGCCGACGCCGGCGTCACCCAGGACACCTACCCCGTCCTCGACATGGGCGTGGTCACGGCGAGCACGGCCGGCGGCTACGAGTTCGGCCAGCGGGAGCTGGAGAAGATCTGGCGGTCGGGCCCCGACCACGTCAGCGCCTACCAGTCGTTCGCCTGGTTCTACGCGGTGAACACCGGGCAGATCTCGATCCGCCACGGGTTCCGCGGGCCGAGCGGCGTCGTGGTGTCCGATCAGGCTGGTGGGCTCGACGCGATCGGCCAGGCGCGCCGGCAGCTTCGCAGGGGCAGCAAGGTGATCGTCTCCGGCGGGGTGGACGGCTCGATCTGCCCGTGGGGTTGGGTCGCGCACATCGCCGGCGGCCGGATGAGCACGGCCGGCGACCCGTCGGCTGCCTACCTGCCCTTCGATGAGCGCGCCGCGGGGCACGTGCCAGCCGAGGGCGGGGCGATCCTGGTCCTTGAGGACGCCGAGGCCGCAACCGCGCGGGGCGCGAAGGTGTACGGCGAGATCGCCGGGTACGCCGCGACGTTCGACCCGCGTCCGGGCAGCGACCGCGGGCCCACGCTGCGGCGCGCGATCGTCAACGCGCTGCGGGACGCGGGCATGGACAGCGGCGAGATCGACGTCGTGTTCGCCGACGGGGCGGCGATCCCGGACCTGGACCGGGTGGAGGCGGACGCGATCGCGGCCGTGTTCGGTCCGAACGCGGTCCCGGTGACCGCGCCCAAGACCATGGTGGGGCGGATGTTCGCCGGCGCGGGGCCGGTCGACGTCGCGGCCGCGCTGCTGGCCATCCGGGACGGCGTGATTCCGCCGACCGTCAACGTGCGGCCCGCGCGCCGCTACCCGATCGAGATCGTGATCGGCGAGCCGCGCCGCGCGCCGGTGCGCGCCGCGGTGGTGATCGCCCGCGGGTACGGCGGCTTCAACTCCGTCATCGTCGTCCGCGCCGCTGGAAACACATAGGGAGAGGAAGCAATGTCGGCCAACATTATTGATCTTGGTGATCTGCGGCGGATCCTGCGCGCCTGCGCGGGCGCCGAGCAGGGTGTCGACCTCGATGGCGACATTCTGGACGTCACGTTCGACGACCTCGGCTACGACTCGCTCGCCGTCATGGAGACCGCGTCGATGATCACTCGGGAGTACGGCGTCGCGATCGACGAGGACGCCCTGCTCGAAGCCACGACCCCGCGCCTGCTCATCGATCTCGTCAACGCCGCCTGAGGGCGCCGCGTGGTGAGGCCACTGGAGGACACGATGACGACCGACGACACCTGGGTCATGTGCTCCGGCTGTCGCGCGATGCTGTACGGCAAGCGGTTCGCCCGAAACCTCAAGGTGTGCCCGGACTGCGGCCATCACCACCGGCTGACCGCCGCCGAACGCGTCGAGCAGCTCTTCGACCCCGGATCGATCGAGGTGCTCGAGTTCCCCGCCCGCTCCGAGGACGTGCTGGAGTTCTTTGACACCAAGCCGTATCCGCAGCGCCTCGAGCAGGCCCGGCGGGCGACCGGGCTCGGCGAGGGCGTGCTGGTCGCGGCCGGGACGATCGACGGGCTGCCGCTGATCGCCGCCGTGATGGACTTCGGTTTCCTCGGCGGGACGATCGGCGCCGCGGTCGGCGAGCTGATCACCAGCGCCGCGGAGGAGGCGCTCGGCCGGCGGGTCCCGCTGCTGATCTCGACGGCGTCGGGCGGCGCCCGGATGCAGGAGGGGCCGATCTCCCTGATGCAGATGGTCAAGACCAGCCAGGCCCTGACCAGGCTGGACGAGGCTGGCATCCTGACCATCGCCCTGATCACCGATCCGACGTTCGGCGGGGTGGCCGCCTCGTTCGCCACCCAGTGCGACGTGATCATCGCCGAGCCCGGCGCCCGCTTGGGTTTCGCCGGCCGCAGGGTGATCGAGCAGACGATCCGCAGCGAGCTGCCGGACGACTTCCAGACGGCGGAGTTCCTCAGGGAGCGCGGCCTGATCAACATGATCAAACCGCGCTCGGCGTTGCGCTCGGCGCTGCGCAAGCTGCTGGCGGTGACGGTGCCGCGCGCCGCCGGGAGGAGTCCGGCGCCCGGCCCAGACGTGCTGGTCCGGGATCCCGACCTGCTCTCCGAGATCGACCCGTGGCAGGCGGTCCAGCAGGCGCGCAACATCGACCGTCCGACCACTTTGGACTACATCGAGCGGGCGTTCAGCGACTTCGAGGAGCTGCACGGCGACCGGATCGGCGGCGAGTGCCAGGCGATCGTCGGTGGGGTCGCGCGGCTGGGGGACCGTCCGGTCGTGGTGATCGGGCACCAGCGCGGCCGGACCGCGGCCGAGCTCACCGCCCGCAACTTCGGCATGCCCACCCCGGCCGGCTACCGCAAGGCGGCCCGGCTGATGGTGCTGGCCGCCAAGCTGCGCCTGCCGCTGGTCACCTTCGTCGACACGCCGGGGGCGTACCCGGGCATGGAGGCCGAGGAACGCGGGCAGGCCATGGCCATCGCGCAGTGCATCAGGCTGATGACCGGCCTGCCCATTCCGATGGTGACCGTCATCATCGGCGAGGGCGGCAGCGGCGGGGCGCTGGCGCTGGCCGTCGCCAACGAGGTGCTGATCAGCGAGCACGGCGTGTACTCGGTGATCAGCCCGGAGGGCTGCGCGTCGATCCTGTGGAAGGACGCGTCGATGGCGCCTACGGCGGCCCGCGCGCTCAAAATGGACGCGCGCAACCTGTTGCGGCTCAAGGTGGTCGACGGCGTCATCCGCGAGCCGGCGGGCGGCAGCCAGGCGGATCACATCGAGGCCGCCGGCCGGGTCGCCGGCGTGCTCCACGCGACCCTGGCCCGGCTCGACAAGCTCGGAAAGAAAGAACTGATCGAAGCGCGGCGCGACCGGTTCCGGCCATTCGGATCGGCTCTGGACCAAGAATTGCGAGTCACACAATGACGCAGGACACACCCGCCATGAACGAACCCGAGATCTCACCGGCCGATCCCAATCGGACGGACGGTGTGGACGCGGCCATCATCGACCTCGCGCAGGTGCAGCGGCACGCCGTTGAGCTGCTCGCGCAGCTCGACCGGCCGCCGAGCAACCTGCGGATTCAGGCGAGGGAGATCTTGGTCGAGATCAACTGGGCCGAGCCGACGGTGATCGGCGAGGTCCGGTCGATCGAGGTGCACCGCGAGCAGCGTGAGCAGCAGCGTACCCAACCGGTCGCGGACACCGACGACGGCGGCGCCAAGGAGTTCCTCACCTCGCCGGGTGTCGGGGTCTTCTACCACGCGCGCGAACCAGGCGCCGAGCCGTTCGTGTCGGTGGGCGCCGTCGTCCGGCCGGGCCAGCAGATCGGGATCATCGAGGCGATGAAGCTGATGATTCCGGTCGAGGCGGACCGGGCCGGCCGGATCGCCGCGGTGGTCAAGGGCAACGGCGAGCCGGTGGAGTACGGCGAGCCGCTGTTCGAGCTGGCGGCCGCGGAAATCGCCGAGGCGGCCTGATGTTCGACAAGGTGCTGATCGCCAACCGCGGCGAGATCGCGATGCGGGTCGCCCGCGCCTGCCGTGAGTTGGGCATCGCCACCGTGGCGGTCTACTCGACCGAGGACCGCGACTCGACGGTGGTCTCCTACGCCGATGAGGCGGTGCACATCGGCCCCGGCCCGGCCAAGCGCAGCTACCTGCACATTCCGTCCATTGTGGAGGCCGCGAAGCTGACCGGCGCCCAGGCCGTGCATCCCGGCTACGGGTTCCTGTCCGAGGATCCCGACTTCGCCGAGGTGTGCGCGCAGAACGACCTCGTCTTCATCGGACCACCGGCCGACGTGATCGCCTCGCTCGGCGACAAGTGCGTGGCGACAAGGACCATGGCCGACGCCGGGCTACCGATCCTGCCCGGCAGCCACGGTCCGGTGGCCGGCCCGGACGACGCGCTCGCCATCGCCGAGCGCACCGGCTTCCCCGTCATCCTCAAGGCGGCGGCCGGTGGCGGGGGGCGCGGGATGCGCGTGCTGTACAAGGCCGACGAGGTCGTCGACGCGTACAAGACCGTGTCGAGCGAGGCGGGCGCCATCTTCGGCGACTCGCGGCTCTACCTCGAGCGGTACGTGGCCTCCGCCCGGCACGTCGAGGTGCAGATCCTCGCCGACTCCTACGGCAAGGCGATCCACCTCGGCGTGCGGGAGTGCTCGGTGCAGCGCCGGCACCAGAAGCTGCTCGAGGAGAGCCCGGCGCCGCACCTGCCGCAGGAGGTCATCGACGAGATGGGCGCGGTCTCGGTCGCCGGGGCCAAGGCGGTCGGCTACGTGGGCGCCGGCACCTTCGAGTTCCTCGTGGACGAACGGTCGGAGTTCTACTTCATGGAGGCCAACTGCCGCATCCAGGTCGAGCACCCGGTGACCGAGATGGTGACGGGGATCGACCTGGTGCAGGAGCAGTTGCGGATCGCCGCGGGCGGCCGGCTGGAGCTCGAGCAGAGCGACGTGGTCAACCGCGGGTGGGCGGTGGAGTGCCGGATCAACATGGAGGACCCGGACCGGTCGTTCGCCCCGGCCCCCGGCCGGATCGAGTCGCTCGTGCTGCCCGGCGGCCCGTTCGTGCGCGTCGACACGCACGGCTACCCGGGCTACCGCGTTCCGGCGATCTACGACCCGTTGCTCGCCAAGGTGATCACCTGGGCGCCGACCAGGGACGAGGCGATGGCGCGCATGGACCGCGCCCTCGACGAGTTCCGCGCCACCGGTCCCGGAATCCGCACCACCGCGGGATTCCTGCGCCGCGTCCTGGCCAACGGCGAGTTCCGGTCCGGAGTCTACGACACCGGCCTGGTGGCCCGGGTGCTCGGCGCGGGACCAACCGACGACAACTGACACAGGAGAAGTCATGGCGTTTCAGGAGAAGCGGGTCGCCCTGGTCACCGGCGCGACGCAGGGTATCGGGCTCGCGGTCGCGGAGGGCCTCGCCAGCCAGGGGCACAAGGTGTTCATCTGCGCGCGGGACGCCGAGGCGGTCAAGGACACCGTCACCGCGCTGACCGCGAAGGAGCTCGAGGTCGACGGGACCACGTGCGACGTCACGTCCAAAGCGGACATCAAGGCCGTCGTCCGGGCCGCGGTCGACCGGTTCGGCCCGATCGACGTGCTGGTCAACAACGCCGGGCGGGCCGGGGGCGGGGTCACCGCGGAGATCCCCGACGAGCTCTGGGAAGACGTGATCAACACCAACCTCAACAGCGTCTTCCTGATGACCCGCGAGGTGCTCACCGCGGGCGGCATGCGGGCCAAGAACCGCGGCCGCATCATCAACATCGCCTCGACCGCGGGCAAGCAGGGCGTGGTGCTCGGCGCGCCGTACTCGGCCTCCAAGCACGGCGTGGTGGGCTTCACCAAGGCGCTGGGCAACGAGCTCGGACCCACCGGCATCACCGTGAACGCGGTGTGCCCGGGTTACGTGGAAACCCCGATGGCGCAAGGGATCCGGCAGCGGTACGCGCAGGCGTTCCAGACCACCGAGGAGGCCATCCTGGAAAAGTTCCAGGCGAAGATCCCCCTCGGCCGCTATTCCACGCCGGAGGAGGTCGCCGGGCTGGTCTGCTACCTGGCCACCGACACGGCCGCGTCCATCACCGCGCAGGCGCTCAACGTCTGCGGCGGTCTCGGCAACTTCTAGGAGAGCAGCGTCATGACCGACCGTGGGCACCGCGAGGTGGAGCACCAGATCAGGATCAACGCGCCGGCGGCGGAGGTGTACCGGTTGATCGCCGAGGTGCGGAACTGGCCGCGCCTGTTCCCGCCGACCGTGTACGTCGATCACGTCGAGCGGTCCGGGGACTCCGAGCGCATCCGGATCTGGGCGACGGCCAACAACACCGTCAAGAACTGGACCTCGCGCCGGGTGCTCGACCCGGCCCGGCTGCGGATCGAGTTCCGCCAGGAGGTCTCGGCCCCGCCGGTGGCGTCGATGGGCGGCGCCTGGCTGATCGAGTCGATCTCCGAGACCGAGTCGCTCGTGCGGCTGCTGCACGACTACCGGGCGATCGACGACGACCCGCACGACCTGATCTGGATCGACGAGGCGGTCGACCGCAACAGCCAGTCCGAGCTGGCCGCGCTCAAAGCCAACGTGGAGCTGGCCACCGGCGCCGAGGAGCTCACGTTCTCCTTCTCCGACACGGTGAGCATCAACGGCGCGGCCAAGGACGTCTACGACTTCCTCAACGAGGCGCAGCTGTGGACGGAGCGCCTGCCGCACGTGGCGCGGGTCGAGCTTACCGAGGAGTCCCCCGGCCTGCAGATCCTCGAGATGGACACGCGTACCAAGGACGGTTCCACGCACACCACCAAGTCGATCCGGGTCTGCTTCCCGGACAGCAGGATCGTCTACAAGCAGATCACGCTGCCCGCGCTGATGAACCTGCACACCGGCTACTGGCAGATCGAGGACGACCCGGCCAACGAGGGCGGCCTGCTGGTCACCTCGCAGCACACGGTCGTGCTCAACGAGGCGAACATCGGCAAGATCCTCGGCCCGGACGCCGACGTCGCGCAGGCCCGCGAGTTCGTGCACAAGGCCCTGAGCGGCAACAGCTGCGCGACCCTTGGCTACGCCAAGGAGTTCGCCGAGGGCCGGCGGGCCGGGACGGCGGAGTAGCGTGCCTTCCGTGGACACGCAGGTCATCGTCGTCGGGGCCGGCCCGGTCGGGCTGATGCTCGCCGGCGAGCTGCGCCTCGGCGGGGCGCGGGTGCTCGTGGTGGACCGGCTCGCCGAGCCCACCACCGAGTCCCGCGCCTCGACGCTGCACGCCCGCACGATGGAGATCTTCGATCAGCGGGGTCTGCTGTCCTATGTGGGCACACCACCCAACGACCGCATGGGCCACTTCGGCGGTATCCCGCTCGACCTCGGTCACCTGCCGACCCGGTATCCGGGCCAGTGGAAGGTCGGCCAGACCAGGGTCGAGGAGTTCCTCGCGGAGTGGGCCACCGGCCTCGGCGCCGAGATCCGGCGGGCCCACGAGCTCGTCGACCTGACCGCCTTCGACGACCACGTCCGGGTCCGCCTCGCCACCGACGCCGGTCCGGTCGAGCTCACCTGCGCCTACCTGGTGGGCTGCGACGGCGAGGACAGCACCGTCCGGCGGCTGGCCGGCATCGACTTCCCCGGCCGCGACGCCACCCGCGAGCTGCTGCGCGCCGACGTCGCCGGCATCGACATCCCCAACCGCCGCTTCCAGCGGCTGCCCAACGGCCTTGCCATCTCCGCGACCAGGGACGGCGTCACCCGGGTCATGGTCACCGAGTTCGACCGCGAGGCGCCCCGGCGCCGAACCGAACCGTCCTTCGAGGACGTCTGCGTCACCTGGAAGCGGGTCACCGGCGAGGACATCAGCGGCGGCACCCCCTTGTGGCTCAACGCCTTCGGCAACGCCAGCCGCCAGGCCGCACGCTACCGGGCCGGCCGCGTCCTGCTCGCCGGCGACGCCGCCCACCTCCAGCTGCCCGCCGGCGGCCAGGCCATCAACCTTGGCATCCAGGACGCGGTCAACCTGGGCTGGAAGCTCGCCGCCGAGGTGTCCGGCCACGCCCCACCCGGCCTGCTCGACACGTACCACACCGAGCGCCACGCCGTCGGCCGCCGCGTCCTGGCCAACATCGAAACCCAGGCATACCTTCTGCTCGGCGACTCCACGGTGGAGCCCGTCCGCACCCTGCTCGCCGAGCTCATCACCCGCCCATCCGTCCGCGACCACCTCGCCGCCACGATCGCCGGCCTCGACGTCCGGTACGGCGACGACCCCCACCCCCTCGTCGGCGCCCGCGTGCCCTACGCCGACCTGTGCCGCAAAATCAGCACCATCAACCTGCTCCACTCCGGCCGCGGGATCCTGCTCGACTTCTCCGCCAGCCTCGCCCGCCACGCCTGGCTCCGCGCCACCGTGAGCGACCGAGTGACGGTGGCCCCCTCCCTCTCCAGATTCGAAGGCCTCGACACGATCCTGGTCCGGCCGGATGGCTACGTCGCGTGGGTAAGCTCCACAATGGACGATCCCCGTCCGGCGCTGCACCGGTGGTTCGGTCGTTAGCGGAGCTGCGTCGTCCGGGGTTCGCCGGCGGTTGGCGGGGTGGTCGGCTGCGGCTTCCGGCCGTTCCCGGCTGGGTCGGAACGCCGGGTGGGTCGCCTTGTGCTTGCTGGGCACGGCGTTCCGCCGCACGGCTGTGGACAGGCGCCCCGTGTACTGATTGCGGGGTAGCCCTGTCCACAGCCGTGCACCGGAGTCGGTTTCCCTCGGCTAGTTGAGCCGGTCACTAGGCAATGACCTGGCAGGGTTCGTTGCTTTGGCGCGGCTGGTGACGAGGGTCGGTTGCCCGCCTGTGGACAGGAGGCGCGTACACATCCGCAGTGCGTGCCCTGCCCACAGGCGTGCTCAATTCTTAAAAGATCTTTCATCAAATTTATTGAAAAGATCATGAGTACAACGCGGCGTGGCGGACGGGATTGTCGGTGGCGACTGGTAGATTCGCTCACGTGATCGGATTCGAGGAGACGTACGCGGATCCCACCGACCGGGTGGGCAACGCCGCGTTCGCCACTGTCCTCATCGGTCACTACCAAGCCGTGCAGTTGGAGCAGTTGGCCGCCTACGCCCGGGACACCGAGGGTGATGAGTTCGCCTACCTCGAAGTGGCCACCCAGCTCCACATCTCCGACCACGCCGCCCAACGCCGCCTGAAGTTCGCGAGGACTCTGGTCGAGCGCCTGCCGCAAACTCTGGTGGCGTTGGATCAGGGGTGGATCGAGGAGTACAAGGCCCAGCTGATCGCCGACGCCGTGGCCGAGCTGTCCGACGAGCACGCCCTGGCCGTCGAGGCGCAGGTGCTGGACAAGGCCGGCCAGCAGACCCCCACCCAGCTACGCAACACCCTGGCCAAGGCGGTGTTGGCGGTCGACCCGGAGGGTGCCGAAGAGCGGCGCAAGGAGCGGGTGCGGGGGCGGCGGGTGGACTCCTACCCCACCGAGCCGGGCATGGCGGCGCTGACCATCCACCACAGCGCCGAAAAGATCGCCACCGCCCACGCGGTCATCGCCGACCGAGCCCGAGCATTGAAGGCGCTGGGCAACGAACCCCGCACACTCCAGCAAATCGAGGCAGACGTCGCCCTGGATTTGGTGTTCGGCACCGACACCGGCAGCAATCGGGTGGTGGAGGTGCACCTGACGATGCCTGGTCCGGGTGCCGCACCGCACCCGGCGGAGGTCGACGGGCTTTCCGTGACCGCGCAAGCGGCCCGGGAGTTGGCGGCCGAGGCCACGTCGTGGCGGTGGCTGCGCACCGACCCGCACACCGGCGCCGTGGTCGATCTCACCTCGCCGAGCTATGTGCCGCCGCAGTGGTTGAAGACGTTCGTGCAGGTGCGCGACCGCACCTGCCGCTATCCGGGGTGCACGCGTCGGGCCCGGCAGTGCGATGTGGACCACCGAGTCCCGTGGCCCCAGGGCGCCACCTGTGACGAGAACTGCCATTGTCTATGTAGGCGGCACCACCGCGCCAAACACGAAGGCGGCTGGCAGGTCCGCACACTCGGCCGGGACCGGTTGGAGTGGACGAGCCCACTGGGGTTCGCGCACATTGTGGAGCCGGAGCCTGTCACCGTACCGAGCGAGTCGGATCCGGATCCTCCGCCGTTCTAATTTCTTTCTTCATAAGATTTTGAAAAGTCTTTTAAAAGACTGAGCGCGCCTGTGGGCAGGGCAAGCCCCGCGAGTGTGGACGGGGCGCCTGTCCACAGGCGCGCGACCCACGATCGCCACCAGCCAACCAAGGCAACGGAACCCGCCAGGCCATGGCCAAGTGACCGGCTCCGCCAAGCCGAGGGAAACCGACTCCGGTGCACGGCTGTGGACAGGGCTGCCCCGCGACTCTGTACAGGCCCCCTGTCCACAGTCGTGCGGCGGAACGCCGTGCCCAGCAAGCACAAGGCGACCCACCCGGCGTTCCGATGAAGCCGGGAACGGCCGGAAGCCGTAGCCGACCACCCCGCCAACCGCGACCAACCCCGGCTATCCCACCTTCGACCAGACCGACAAGGTAAGCGCCCCACGGGAATGCGGCCGCAACCGAAGCACCGCGCGGTCAACCAGATTCGCCGCAGCGTAGTACGAGCGGTGGCCAGGCATGCGGTCCGGAAGGGCCAGCGAGCCGAGGAACATCGCGGACCCCTCGAACACCCGGCGCAGGCCGGCGACACGGGCCACCGTGGCGAGGGTGGCCGGGTCGATCGGGTATTCGGTGGGGGACAACGACTCCTCGGTCGGGCCGGGGCGATCTGCCGGGCGGAAGGCGCGTTCCAGCAGGTTTTCCAGCGGCGCGAACCAGTGCTCGGGATAGCGGGCGTTGGGTTCGCGGACCACGAGCCGGCCGCCGGGGCGCAGGGTCCTGGCGAGCTCGAGCACCGCGTCCGGCCAGTGTGGCAGGTGATGCAGGACGCCGGAGCACACGGCCGCGTCGACGCTTCCGGACGCGATCGGCAGCGTTCGGGCGTCGGAGCGGAGCGCGACGCTGCGCCGCGGATCGAGCCGGGCGCGCGCCCTGGCCAGCATCTCCACCGAGCGGTCGACGGCGATCAGCCGGCGGTCCGGCCGCTGAAGTGCCGCGGCCACCCGGCCGGTGCCGGTGCCCACGTCGAGCACGATCCCGGCGGGCACCGCCGTGTCGAGCCAGGGCACGATCCAGCTTTCCGCCTCGCGGTACCGCGGGATCTCGCAGTAGGAGTCGTAGATCTCGGCCTCGCCGTCGTGGTACTTCTCGTCGATCAGCGACGCCTCGTCGTCCGGCAGGTCCAGGGCCGTGAAACACGGCACCCCGGCCGGGTCGCCCGCGAGCCCGTCCAGCCGGTCGGCCGGCAACACGTCGTCATACCAGGTGCCGTGCTGGTTCATTCGACTCCTCCGCATCCCGCCGTTCCGCGCTCCGCAGCAGCATGACCGACGCCAGCCCGACCACTACCAGCAGCGCGCCGGACCAGCGCAGCCCGGCCTCCGCGCCGATGGCCGCGACCAGCAGCCCACCGGCGAGGGTGCCGGCGGGGCCCAGTCCGCTCGTCACCGAGTTGAGGTAGGCGCTGGCCTCCTTGAGCCGCCGCTCCGGCAGCTTGTGCTGCATGATCGTCGACACGATCGCCCCGTACGGCGCGTAAACCAGGCCGCCGAGGAACATCGCGGCGACGGGTAGGGCGAAGCCGCCGGGAATCGAGACGAGCACGGTGGCGATCCCCCAACCGGACACGATGAGCGCGACGGCCTCCACCCGCGCCAGGCTCGCCCGGTACCCGGCGGCCACCCCACCGATGATCGCTCCCACGCCGAAGGCCGACCACATGATGCCCAGCGCCGTCGGCAGCGGCAGACCCTGGTCGGCGACGGAGCCCAGCAGGGCCAAGCCGACCAGGAACGGGCCGTAGAGGGCGTGGAAGATGCCGGTGAGCACGATGATCCCGGTGACCGCGCGGTGGTCGCGCAGCCGGATTCCCCGCCGGGCCGCCCCGCGCATCCGGGCCGGCGCAATGCCCACCTGCTCCGGATCGGTTGGTATACCGGGCAAATTCAGCAGGCACACCACGAACAGCAGGAAGCTGGCCGCATCCAGGCCGAGCACGTATCCCGCACCGGCGACGGCGATCAGCACGCCGCCGGCGGCCGGGCCGATCATGGCCGCGGCCTGCACCGCCACGCCGACGAGCGAGTTCGCCGCGAACAACCGGTCCCGGGGAACGACGGCGAGCACGATCGCCCGCGACCCGGCCGCGCCGAGGGGCCGGCTCAGCGACGCGAGCCCAAGCAGGATCACGTAACCGGCGAGGCCGAGCTCGTGCGTCACGGCCAGCACGGCGGCGGCGCCAAGCAGGACACCCCGCCACAGGTTGTCGGCAAGCAGCAGGGTCCGGGCGTCCAATCGGGACAGCAGCCGCCCGGCGACAACGCCGGTGAGAATTCCCGGAACCAGGTACGCGGTGCTCGCCAGCGCGATGGCGACCGGACGGGTGTCCTCAGTGGCCAGCATGATCGCGAGCACCACGATCGTGACCTCGCTCATCGCGTCACCGACGCTGGAGATGCTCTCGCCGAGGAAGTACCGCGCGAACCGGGGCTCGCGCAGCACGGTGGCGTAGCCGCGAAGTCCCGTCACGGCGGGGAGCTCTCCGAGCCGGGCCGAAGCCGGAAGCTGGCGAAGTCGAGCACGTTGGGCACCTGGTTCTTCAGCCGCACACCGGTCCACCGCCTGCGGTAGGTCATGTAGCTGACTTTGCCGGGTGGGCACAGGTACAGCGCCTCGGTGCGGACCAGCTCGGCGATCTCCCGGTAGTTGCTTGCCGGGTCGCCGATCCCGTCCCGCACCGCCTCGGACAGCGTCGCCAGCCGCGGATCGTCGATGCCGAGCGCGATGGGCAGCGGGCCGCGCGGGTCGACGAGCGCGGACACGAACGCGTACGGGTGCAGGAAGTCACCGGCCCAGCCGGACCAGGCCACCGGCGCCTGCCGAGCGTTGACCAACCCGACGAGCGTGGCGAGATCCACCTCGGCGATCTCCACGCGGATCTTCGGGCTGAGCGCGACGAGCCCGTCGCGCAGCAGCTCGGCCGCCCTGGTGCGGGAGATGTTGGCCTTGTGCGTGTAGATCACGATCCGGCAGCCCCGCTCGGCCACGGCGCCGCCCCAGGCCAACCCGAGCTCGCGGGTGGCGGCGGCCGGGTCGTACACCGGCCGGCTCGCCCGGTCGGCGGGCAGCACGCCGGCCGGAAACGGCACCCGGTGGTCGAGTGACGCGCCGTCGAGCACCTCCCGCGTGTACCGGTCGTGGTCGAAGCACAGGGTGAGTGCCCGGCGCAGGTGCACGTCGGTGAAGGCGTCCGGCCGGATGCCGTCCTGGCCGAAGTCTCCGGTGCCCACCGCCGGGCAGCCAGGGTCGAGCCGCTGGGTGAGGTAGCCGAGCGGCGTGATGCACCACTCGTCCGGCAGCGTCTCGAGGACGATGTCGCGCAGCTCGCCGAGCCGGTCCCGGGATTCCGGCTGGCACACCGAGAAATCCGAGTCCCCGCACAGCAGCTGGTCCTCGCGCCGGATCCGGTCGTCCTCGGACCGCAGCGTCACGGTGGCGGCCTGTGGCGGGTCGGCCCAGTAGCCAGGGTGCCGCCGGAAGGTCAGCCGGCGCTCGGCAGGATCCCACGAGTCCAATGTGTACGGACCGGTGCCGTTCACCTCCGCGTCCAGCGCCGTGCGGACGGGATGCAGGTACCGCGCCGCCGAGGCCGGGTCGCCGTCCCATTCACCGCGCCGCGCACACCACTGCCGGCTGACCACGAGGGACCATTGCACGAGCAGCGCGGGAAGCGGCGCGAACGGCCGGGCCAGCCGCAGCAGCACGCCCTCGCCGGTCGGCTGCACCCTGGCCAGCATCTCGGCGGCGTCGGCCGGCCCGATCTCACCGAGCTGCCGGCCGAGCAACGCGTCGCTCCACAGCACCCCGTGGCTGGTGGCGGTGATGATCCCGCGGCGCAGCGAGTACACCACGTCGTCCGGGGTGAGCCGGGAGCCGTCGTGGAAACGCACGCCGTCCCGGACCGGGATGGTGACCCAGCGCTCGGCGCCGCGCTCGACGATCGTCGGCAGCTCGGCGCCGACGGCCGGTCGCACGGTGCCGTCGGTGTCCAACGCCAGCAGGCTGTCGTACATGTTGAGCACCGGATGCCGATCGGTGCTCTCGTAGGCGCGGTGCGGATCGAGGGTGGTCGGATCGTCGAACGTGCTGATCAGCAGGTGTGGCGCCATCGGGTTACTCGGCGATCGTCTCGGTGACGCAACGGAAACCCACCTCGGCGCCGCGCTGGTTGACGTGCTTGGCCGCCCGCACGCCGACGGCGAGCTCGTCCGGTCCGCTGGCCCAGCTGCCGCCCTTGATGCACGCCCACAGCGTCCAGTTGCCCACGGTGTCGCCGTGCGCCTGACCGCCGATGAACGGCCTGAGCTCCGCGCCGTCCAGGTAGCGGCTGCGGGTCCACTCCCAGACGTTGCCGGCCAGGTCGGACAGACCCGTTGCGGACGCGGGAAACGAGCCGACCTCGACGGTCCGCGGCTCGCCGCCGGCGCGGTCTTCGCGGCCGTAGTGGGCAACCCGGGGACTCGGTTCGCCGTCCCCCCACGGGAAGCGGGCCGTTCCCGCGGCGCGCTCCCACTGCGCCGCGGTGGGCAGGGCCTTGCCGGCCCAGGACGCATAGGCCCAGGCGTCGAACCAGCTGACCCCGGTGACCGGATGGCGCGCGTACCGCTCACGTTGCTCGGCGGACAGCCCACGCAGCACGTCGTGGTCGTGCTCGGCCGGCTGGCCCGGATGGCTCCACACCGGACCGTGCTTGTCGACCGCCGCGACGAAGCCGGCGTAGTCGGCCACAGTGACGGGGAACCGGTCGATGTGGAAGGGCGGCGCGCCGCGGCCGTCACCGGGAATCTCCACCATGCCGGTCAGGTCGTGGTGCTGCGTGGCAAGCTCCTGCCGCGCGTCGTAGCCGACCCAGCGCAGCTCCTCGATCGCCGCCGCGCGGTCCGGGTGCCGCGCGAGCAGCCGGTCGAGCGCCCGGCACGCGCTCTTCTGCCGGCGGTCGCCGGCCGGCGGGACCGACCCGTGCAGTGCCGACAGCGACCGGCGCGCGGCGGTGAAGACGTCGGGGAGCGCCTCCACCACGCCGGCCCGCGCGGCGGCGTCCAGCGCCTGCACGGCGACCTCGTCGTCGACGTCGTTGACCTGCCAGCTCAACAGGGCCCGCGCGCCGGGGGCGGTCGGGCGCTCGGCCGCCACGCGGCCGAACGCCAGCCGCACCTCGGGACGCGCGTGCATGGCGCCCATCGCCCAGGCCACGTCGTCGAGCCCGGCGTCGGCGCCGAGCGCGTCGATCACCGTGCCGCACAGCCGAACCAGCTCGTCGGTGGGCAGCAACGCCGCGTCCGCCGACTGCAGGACGTTCAGCGCGGTGTCCGGCTCAGCGGGGCGCATCCTGGGCCTCCTTCGCGTCGTCGCTGCCGACGAAGATCGATCTGACCGCGCCCATCCGCTCCGGGTCGGCGAACTGCTTGCCCCGACCCGGATGTCGGCCCGCGCAGTAGTAGAAGTACAGCGTGGCCCTGCGGTCGGTCGGTCGCGGCATCGCCTCCGAGCCGTGGTAGATGCGCTCGTGGTGGCAGACCAGGTCGCCCGCGCGCACCTCGACGTACAGCGGCTCCGGTGGCACCGGGCCGACCGGGAACCGGTGCGACTGCGGGATGACCGCGAGGCAACCGTTGTTCCTGGTGGAGTCGTCGAGGTACAGACCGGCGGTGAAGGCGGGGGAGAGCGGGTGTCCGAACGGGAAGTCGAGATGCCACCGGATGCGCGAGTATCCGCTCTTGCGCTCGCCGGACTTCAGCTGCCAGACCGATCCGTTCATGGTGTCGTCGAGCAGCCAGTGGTCCGCGCCGCCGAGGCCGGTCCTGATCGCGTCCATCCGCGGATCGGCGGCCAGTGCCGCCGCGGTCGGCGAGTACTCGGTGAAGTAGTTGAGCCGGTGGTGGTAGCTCGGCGTGCCGTTCGGACCGAGGGTGACCGGCGCGACGGTGTCGACGTGCTCCGGCGGCACCTCGCCCGCCCTGATGCGCTCCTGGTAGCGGTCGGCGTCCTCGCGGATCCGGCGCACCTCGTCGGCATCGGCGAATCCGGTGTAGACGAGGAAACCGTAGGTGTCGTAGAAGTCCTTCTCGACCGGCGTGACGTGTTGGGAGAACACGAAGGTCGGATACATCGGCGCCATCCTCGGGGTCGCTGGTCTAGTGTGGACAGCTACACGCGCAGCGGAAACCGATCTCGAAGTGCCGGTCGAGCGCGAGGTCGCGGCCGCGGAAGGCGACCGAGAGCTGCTCCGGCAGGCAGGACCAGGCGCCTCCCTTGATCACCGCGTAGGACCGCGCGTCGTAGATCACGTCGATGGCGTCGGCGTCGGCGTCCGCCGGACTGAACGGCGCGCCACCGAACGACGACGCGGTCCACTCCCAGACGTTGCCGGACAGGTCCCGGACGCCGTACGGGCTGACGTTTCCCGGCATCCCGTTGGCCCTCGTGGTGTGCCGCGGGGCGGTGTCGGCCAGCGCGAGCAGGTCCGCACGCCAGTCCAGAATCCCTTGCCAGCCACCATTGTCCGACGGATCGTGGCAGCTGGTTCTGGCCCGGTCGAACGCGTCGCCCCACGGATAGGCCCGCTCGTCGTCGCCCTGCGCGGCGCGCTGCCACTCCGCCTCGGTCGGCAGGCGCTTGCCGAGCGAGCGGGCATAGGCGTAGGCGTCGAACCAGTCCACACCGACCACCGGATGATCGGGCCGGCTGCGCTCGTCGAGCAGCGTGTTGCGCAGGTGCAGCTTGCCGGCCGGCTCGGCGGGATGGCAGTACGTGTGCTCGGTGGCGGCCGTGCCGCCGGCGAACCGGTCGTACTCGGCGTTGGTGACCGGAAGCACGTCGAGGTGGAAGTCCTTGCAGGAGCCGATCATCACCGGGTCGGCCCAGTCGAACAGCAGCTCGCGCCCGCTGAACGCGGGCGGCGCCCCGCCTTTCACCGTCCCGCCCGGCACCGGTGCCATGCCGACGTGCGTGTGCGTGCCGCTGCGCTCGGCATCGACCGGGGGCAGCGGCGGCTCCTCGCCATCCTCGTCCCCGCCGGGAAACAGCCGTTCCTCCAGCGCGGCGAGGCCGGCACGGCTGCTCGTGCCGGCAAGCTCGGTGATGGCTCTGAGCACGACGGCATGGCCGATCCCGACCGGCTTGCCGGCATGCCCGTGCAGCCTTCGGCTCGCCCGGCCGACGATCACGATCAACTCCCGGAGCACGTCCTCCAGCCGCAACGCCCCGGCAAGGGCGATGGCCTTGAACGCCACGAAGTCCTCGTAGTCGTGGGTGAGCCACTGCACGAGCTCGCGCGTGTCGGCCCGCTCGGGGTGGCGGCCCGCGAGCACCATGAGCAGGGTGTGCCGCACCCACGGCTGCGGGTGCATGGCGGCGACCGAGGCCAACTCCTCCACCTCGTGCGCGGGAGCACGCCCGGCGGCGGCCGACAGGCGCGCGAGCGTCTCCCTCATCCGGTGCGGCTGGCCGGCCCGTAGCTGACGGTCCAGCTCGTCCAGCGGTGCACGCCAGTCACCCATGGGCCGATCCTTTCCACCCGAGGCCGGTGTGGGGCCCGGACCGGTGGTCCGAGCCCCGTCCGGTCACCACTTGGCGTTGCTGCGGAGCACCGGCCGAATTTTGCGGGACTCGCGCGCAAACTTCCACTTCTGAACGTACGACATGGGACACCTCCCTCTCTTTTCTGATTGTGCTCGACGGCTGGTCTCTCCAGCCAGGGACTGACACGGTCTTGCAGACCGGCTCCAATTTCGCTGACAATTCACTGTAACCTCGACCGTGCCGTCAGGTCCACCCTGGACACAGCGGATCGCATGTGACATATGCGGTAGTGTCGCTTGACTTGTAATTTACTGGAAATTCATTGTCGGTCTTAATACTCGGCGCGTGAGCCTGCGAATTGCGCTTGTCGGGGCCAGTGGGTATGTCGGCGGTGAATTGTTGCGGCTCCTGTTGGCACATCCCGACGTCGAGATCACAACGTTGACCGCCGGCGAGAGCGCCGGCACGACGGTCGCCGAGCACCATCCGCATCTGCTGCCGCTGGCCGACCGTGTCATCGAGGAGACCGAGGTCGCACGTCTGATCGGGCATGACGTGGTCTTCCTTGCGTTGCCGCACGGGCAGTCCGCACCGATTGCGAAGGCGTTGCAGGAGCAGGACCCGCGTGCGGTTCTCATCGACTGCGGCGCCGACTTCCGGCTTGCTGACGCCGAGGCGTGGCGGCACTGGTACAAAAGCGAGCACCCGGGGGTGTGGCCGTACGGCCTGCCCGAGCTTCCCGGCCAGCGCGACCGGTTGCGCCGGTCCCGCACGTTCGCCATTCCGGGGTGCTATCCGACCGCCGTGGCCCTGGCCCTCGTGCCTGCATTCGGCGCCGGGCTGGTGACGGACGAGGCGGTGATCGTCGCGTTCTCCGGAACCTCGGGCGCCGGGAAGTCGCCGCTGCCGCACCTGCTGGGGTCCGAGGTGATGGGCGCGGCGAGCCCGTACGCGGTGGGCGTGCACCGGCACACCCCGGAGATCGCGCAGAGCCTGGAGACGGCGTGCGGCGGCCCGGTGCGGGTGTCGATCACGCCGGTGCTCGCGCCGATGCCGAGGGGCATCCTGGCCGTCTGCACCGCACCGTTCGCCGGGCCGGCGCTGGAGGACGCCGAGCTGCGCAAGGTGTACGCCGCCGCCTACGACACCGAGCCGTTCGTGCACCTGCTGCCGGCCGGGATCTGGCCGACGACGTCATCCACCCTCGGCGCCAACACCGCCCATCTCCAGGTCGTCGCCGACGGCCATTCCGGGCGGCTGGTCGCCATCGCCGCGATCGACAACCTGACCAAGGGCACCGCCGGCAGCGCGATCCAGTGCATGAACCTCGCGCTCGGCATTCCGGAAGGAACCGGACTGCCACTGACCGGTGTCGCTCCATGATCGCGATCGGCGGTACTGCCGCCGATCAGCCACGAGAAACGATGGAAGGAACAGTTGTGTCTGCTGAAACCATTGCGGATGTACAGGCCGGGATCCCCGATGTGGTCCGGCTGACCCCGAGGTTCGACGTGAGCTCCCTGGTGCGCGACGTCGAGTCGCTGCGCGCGGAGCAGGCCTCCGAGTGGAAACGGCAGAAGACCTTCATCAGCGATGACAACCTGGTCGAGACCGAGCTGGACTGGCACACGCTGCCGCTGCGCAGCACGGGTGGCGACAAGTCGCGCACCGATCCCGGTGGCCCCGGCCTGGAACCGTTCGCCGACACCGCCTACGCCGAGCACGCACCGTACCTGCGCACCGTGATGAGCACGATCCCGTCGCCGCTGCGCTCGGTCCGCCTCATGGCGCTGGGCCCGGACACCTACGGACCCGACCATTTCGACAACAAGTACGCGCTCACCTGGGGCATCGCCCGGTTGCACGTGCCGGTGATCACGCTGCCGGAGGCCAAGCTGTTCTTCGGGGAGACCCCGTACGTGTGGGAGGCGGGCGCGCTCTGGTTCGGCAACTTCGCCCGAACGCACCGGATCGAGAACAGCGGCCGCACCCACCGCGTGCACCTGCTGCTGGACGTGCACGTGACCGACGAGTTCTTCGACCTGTTCCCGGCGGACGCCCGCGCCGAGCTGAACTTCGACAACATCATGATCAACCGCCACGAGCAGCCGGTGCGGCCGGACCCGGTGCACCAGATCGCCTTCGAGGTGCCGAAGTCCTTCACCGACTGGGAGGAGGAGGACGGGCAGTTCCTCCTCGACCAGCCGACGGTCGCGGCCGAGATCAAGGCGCAGGACGACGAGCTCGTGCTGCACTACGACGGAGTGCCCTACGCGGGGCTGGTCCACATCGGAGACAACGAGTTCCGCTTCCAGGGCTGGACCGACGAGCGCACCGTGCAGGTCGTCGACGAGGCCGGGCAACGACGGGTCGTGCTGCGCACCAGGATCGGCACGCAGGTCCGGACGAAGGTCATCTCGGCGAGCCCCCTCGGTGACTGACGACGCGTACTGGAGGGCGAGATGAGCACGACCGTGACGAGGTCGCAGGTCGCGGGCTTCGGTTCCCCGACCGAGGGGTTGGGCACCGAGGAATGGGACCGGTTGGCGGGCAACCACTTCTACGCCAGCAGTGGCTGGCTGGATTTCTGCGTCAACGATCCTGGCGCGCGCACGCTCACCGGGAACGTGCACACCCGGCTGCCCGGCGGCGGCACCGCGGCCGTCCCGGTCACGGCCATCTGGCAGGAGAACAACTCGTTCTACCAATGGAACCGGCTGCTGGATCTGGCCGGCCTGCCCGCGGTGGCCGCGCATGGTCTGCTCGTCGGCCCGCACCGGGGTTACCAGACGAACCTGCTGATCAGCGAGGGAGCGGACCGGGTAGAAGCGGCCGGCGCTCTGCTCGGCGAGCTCGCCGAGCTGCGAAAGCGGGCCGCGGTGGAACAACTGTTCGGGGCCGCTGCAGAGCACGAGATCCCGTGCTACGGCATGTTCCTGAACAGCTCCGACGTCCGGGCGCTGCGCGCGGCCGGGGTGCGCGCGGCGCCGCTGCTGTGCGCCGCCGACGCGTGGATCCCGACCAAGGCCGACGACTGGGACGGGTGGATGCGTACCCTGCCGTCCAAGCGGCGCGGTGAGTTGATCCGCCGGGACCAGCGGCGGTTCGAGGACGCGGGCTACAGCTTCACCGAGGTGGCGCTTTCGGAGTGCTACGAAGAAGCGGCGCACATGTCGCGGGGCACGCAGGCCCGCTACGGGCAGCCGGCGGACGTCGGCGTGCTCGCCGAGTCGTTGCGGGTTCAGGCCGAGGCGATGGGCGACGCCGCGCGGGTGCTGATGTGTGCCCGGGACGGCCAGCCTCCGGTCGGCTTCATCCTGTTCTATCGCTGGGGCGACGCGATCTACCTGAAGGGATCCGGATTCCATTACGACCGGCTGGTCGACGCCGCGGAATACTTCAACCTGGTGTACTACGAGCCGATCCGTGACGCACTGCGCGCGGGCCGGCGCTGGGTGCACGCCGGGATCGCGTCGACCGACACCAAAGCGATGCGCGGCGCCCTGGTCAGTCCATTGTGGATGATCGATGTGTACGGCGGGGAAGCCGGGAACGACACGATCCGCGCGTACAACTCGGCAAAGCTGCGCGAGCTCGTCGAGTCCTCTCCTGCGGTGGCCAAGGCAGTGGTCGAGGACGACTGGTTGGAGTTTTGTTGAGCTCCCGCCTGCTGATCGAACGGGACTACGCGCGCTTCTGGCTGAGCCAGGTGCTGACCAGCGTCGCGTCGAAGAGCATGACGATGGTCTTCCCGTTGCTGGCCACCATCTCGGTCGCGGCCACGCCATTCGAGGTCGGCGTGGTGGCCGCCGCCCAGTACGTGCCGGTGCTGGTGGTGACCCTGTTCATCGGGATGTGGCTGGACCGGCGACCGAGACGGCCGACGCTGCTGTTCACCGACGTCGCGGGCGGGGTGGCGCTGCTGGTCGTGCCGGTTGCCAGCGGTCTCGACGAGCTGCACATCGGCGTGCTGTACGCGGTCGCGTTCGGCTTCGGCTCGCTGGTCGCCATCGCCGAGGTCGGCGCGCAGGCGTACCTGCCGAGCCTGGTCGGCGCGTCCGATCTGGTCGCCGGGATCGGGCGGCTCGAAGCGGCGTCCACGCTGACCGTGGTCGCCGCACCCGGTCTCGGCGGCCTGCTCATGACCTGGCTCGGCGGCTCCGGCGCGGTGCTGATGGGCGCGGTGCTCTACCTCGTCGCCGCGCTGATCCTGGCGACCGTGTCCAAGCGCGAGCCGCCGGTCGTCGCGCCGCCGGCCCGTGCCGGCGTGGCGCACGAGATCGTGGCCGGAGCGCGGTTTCTGCTCTCCGTCCCACTGCTACGCACGCTGATCGGGCAGGCGGCGCTGTTCAACTTCCTCGAGCAGGCAATGCTGACCCTCTACACCGTGTACGGGATCTCCGTCATCGGGATCACGCCCGCGGCGCTCGGTCTGACCATGATGTTCGGCGCCGTCGGTTCGATGCTCGGTGCGGTCGCCGCCGAGCAGGCCGAACGGAGGTGGGACCTGCGGCGGGTCGTCGTCGCGAGCATGGCACTCGCCTCGGTCTCGCCGGTCCTGATCCCCCTCTTCGCCGACCCGACCCCGTTCACCACGGTGATGTGGTCGGTTTCCTTCGTGATGTACGGGTTCGGCCTGACCGTCTACAACGTCTTCAGCACGTCCACCCGCCAGCGCCTGACCCCGGACCGGCTGCGCGGCCGGGTCGCGGCGACCACCCGGCTCGTCGCCTACGCGCCGCTCGCCGCCGGCGCGCTGCTCGGCGGCGCTCTCGGCTCACGGTTCGGCGCGCGCACCGGACTCTGGATCGCGGTGGCCCTTCTGCTGGTCGCCGCCCTGCACTTCGTCGTGGCGGTAAGGCGCACCCGAGTTCCGGACGAACAGAGCGAACCAGAGCTAGGAACCGGACTACCACTGACAGGAGTCGCTCAATGACCGCGATCGACGGCAATGCCGGCGTCACCGCACCCCTCGGCTTTCGCGCCGCGGGCATCGCGTGCGGGCTCAAGCAGTCGGGCAGGCTCGACCTGGCCATGGTCGTCAACGACGGCCCGAGCCACGTCGCGGCCGGGGTGTTCACCCGCAACCAGGTGCCGGCGGCGCCGGTGCGGTGGTCGTCGCAGGTGCTGCGGGACGGCAAGCTCCGCGCCGTGGTGCTCAACTCCGGCAACGCCAACTCCTGCACCGGCGCGGCCGGCTACCAGGACACCCTCGACACCGCCGCGAAGGTCGCCGACCGGCTCGGCGTGGCCATGGAGGACGTCGGGGTCTGCTCGACCGGTGTGATCGGCGAGCGGCTCCGGCTGCCGACCCTGCTGTCCGGTGTGGACAGTGTGGTCGATGAGCTGGGCGCCGGCCCAGGCCATGATCTGGCCGCGGCGACCGCGGTGATGACCACCGACACCGTGCCCAAGCAGACGGTGTTGCACACCGGCGAGGGCTGGTCGGTCGGCGGATTCTCCAAGGGATCCGGCGGGATCGCGCCGAGCATGGCCACCACGTTGTCGGTGCTGACGACCGACGCGGTGGTCGAGCCGGCGGTGCTCGACGCGGCGCTGCGGCGAGCCGTGGACCTGACCTTCAACCGGTTGGACATCGACGGCTCGACGTCCACGAACGACTGTGTGATCGCGCTGTCCTCCGGCGCGTCGGGCGTCGAGGTCGGCGCGGAGCAGCTGGCCGAGGCGCTGCTGCGGGTGTGCGACTCGCTGGTCCGGCAGCTGCATGCCGACGCCGAGGGCGTCACCAAGCAGATCACGATCACGGTCCGCGGCGCGCTCACCGAGGACGACGCGGTGACCGTGGGCCGCGCGATCTCCAGGGACAACCTGCTCAAGGCCGGGTTCTTCGGCTCGGACGCAAACTGGGGCCGGGTCATCGTGCCGATCGGACGCTCGGGCGTCGACATCGACCCGGACCGGCTGGACGTCACGCTCAACGGCGTGCAGGTGTGCAAGGGCAGCGCGCCGCACGCGGACAAGTCGCTCGTCGACCTGTCCGGCCGGGAGATCGAGGTCCTCGTCGACCTGAACCTCGGCGGGGCGGAGGCCACCGTGCTCACCACCGACCTGTCCCACCAGTACGTCCACATGAACTCCGCGTACACGACATGACCGCGACCACCGAACTCGACCCGGGGCTGGCGGCGAAGACCGAAGCCGTTGTCGAGCTGCTGCCCTGGCTGCGGCGGATGAACGGCGCGGTCGTCGTGCTCAAGTACGGCGGGCACGCGATGCTCGACGCGACGCTGAAGCACGACTTCGCGGCGGACGTGGCGTTCCTGCGGTTCGCCGGGCTGCGGCCCGTCGTCGTGCACGGCGGCGGGCCGCAGATCAACGCGATGCTGGATCGGCTCGGCGTGCCGCCGTCGGAGTTCCGCGGCGGGATGCGGGTCACGACCCCGGACATCGTCGACGTGGTGCGCATGGTGCACGTCGGGTCGATCGGGCGCGAGCTGGTCGGCCTGATCAACGCGCACGCCCCCTTCGCCGTCGGAATGTCCGGAGAGGACGGTGGGCTGCTCACCGCCCGCCGGCGACCCGCGCTCGTCGACGGCGCGGAGGTGGACGTCGGGCTGGTCGGAGACATCGACTCGATCAACCCGGGGCCGGTGCTGGACGCGCTTGCGGCCGGCCGGATCCCGGTGATCTCTCCGGTCGCGCCGGACGCGGAAGGTGTGGTGCACAACCTCAACGCGGACACGGCGGCCGCGGCGCTGGCCGGTGCGCTCGGCGCGGGTGAGCTGCTCGTGCTGACCGACGTGCCGGGGCTGTACACCGACTGGCCGCGGCTCGACTCGTTGCGGCACAAGATATCCGCCGCGGAGCTCGCCGCGCTGCTCCCGCGGTTGAGCACCGGCATGGCTCCGAAGATGGAGGCCTGCCTGCGCGCGGTCGAGGCCGGGGTGCCGCGGGCCGTCGTGATCGACGGCCGGGTGCCGCACGCGGTGCTGCACACGTTCTTCCCCGGTCACCACTTCGGCACGGTCGTCGAGAAGGAGTAGGAGCTGGCATGCGCTCGGTCACCGACTTCCGGATCAACCCAGTGCGGCCCGACCGCGGGTCCCATCTCCTGGAGACCGTGCCGACGTTGGATGCCATCGGCGACCACGAGCTGGACCCGCTCACGGCGGGCCGCACGTTCTACGTGAGCCGGCCGTGGCTGAAAGCCGTCGAGCGACGGCACGGCGATCGAATCGCCTACCTGACCTGTAGGGACGGCAAGGGAACCTTGCGCGGCGTGTGCCCCGTGTACTGGGACGCCGGCTCCTGTGGCTACTACGACCCGTTCGACCATTTCCTCCACCGGTCCGGGGCCGAGTTCAACCGGGACGACTGGTCGCCGGCCTACCTCGTCGGCTCCCGTGCGGCATACAGCTGCGAGTTCCTGGTCGACCCGACCATGGCGCCGGATCAGCGGCGCGACGTTCTCGCGCTGCTGCTGGATTCCGCCGCGGCTCATGCGGGGGAGACCGGCGCGGCATCGTTGTCGGCCCTGTACCTCAACCCGCGAGGTGCGGCTCAGCTCGGTGAGGTGCTCGACGATGACCGGGCGTGCTACATCGCCGGCGCCAGCTCCGTACTCGACGTGCCGTGGTCGTCGATGGAGGAGTACGTGACGGCGATGGGCCGCGGCCGGGGAACGAACATCCGCCGGGAGATGCGGGTGTTCGCCGGCGCGGGCTACACGGTTGCCGGAGGCCGCCTCAGCGACTGGATCGATGTCGCCGCCGACCTGTTCTCCCAGCTCGAGCGCCGCTACGGCCACGAGGCGTCGGCCGCGGACGAAGCGGCGGAACTGCGGACCCTCGCCGCATGTGCCGACGAGCACAGCCACGTCCTCGTGATCAAGGACGGCGCCGACGTGGTCGGGGCCATGCTGCTGTTCGTGTGGGAGGGCGTCGTCTACATCCGGAGCGCGGGGTTCAACTACGCGGCGACGAAACGAGCGTTCGAGTACTTCAACCTCGTCTACGAGACGATCCGGTTCGCCATCCGGCACGGTTACCACCGGATCGACATGGGCATGGCAACCTACCGCGCGAAGCTGGCCCGCGGCGCGCGGTTGGAGCCCCGGTGGGGAGTGACCCTGTCGAGGACGGCGGATTCGCCGCTGTCCAACGACGAGTTCAACTCCTGGGACCGGCTCCGGCGGGCCGCCGTGCGCGCCGCGGATCCGTCGATGCTGGAACAGGCGCAGCTGCCGTGAAGTCATTCCTCGTCAGGACCACCGACGTATGACGATCGACGAAGCAGCGATCGAGCCGGCGAAGCGGGACACTTCCACCGCCGCGCCCGCGCCCCCGTGTCGAACCGCCGGCGCCGTGGCCCTGCTGCGCATTCCGGCGCTCCGGCGGCTCTTCCTCGCCAGGACCATCTCCCTTTTCGGCGACATGATCGTGCCCGTCGCGCTCGCGTTCGCCGTCCTCGACTTCGGCGGGGGCGCCACCGGCCTGGGAATCGTCCTGGCGGCCAGGGTCGCACCCGAGGTCCTGCTGCTCCTGCTCGGTGGCGCCGTCGGAGACCGGTATCCGAGGCGCGCGGTGCTCATCGTCAGCAACGGCGTGGCGTGCCTCGCGCAGCTCCTCACCGGTCTGCTCTTCGTCAGCGGCTCGGCCGCGATCTGGAGCATCGCCGCGCTCGCGGCGGTGACGGGGGCGACGAGTGCGTTCTTCACCCCGGCGTCGACGGCCGCGATCGCGCACGTCGCCCCGGACGACGAACGGCAGGCCGCGTACGCCCTTTTCGTGATGACCGCGAACGCCGCGGAAGTGGCCGGCCCCAGTCTCGCCGGAGTGCTGCTCCTGGTGGCCAACCCCGGTTGGATCATTGTTCTCGACGCCGCAAGCTTTCTGGTCAGCGCGATACTGGTCGGCCGGGCCGGGACGTTGGGCAAGCAGGCGGTGGCCACCGCCGGCAGGTCGCTCGCGGCCGAGATCATGTCCGGGCTGCGTTACGTCCGGCAGACCCGGTGGCTCAGCGCGCTCATCGCCAGCGCGGGCGCCTTCCAGTTGTTCCTCCTGGCAACCCTCAGCGTCCTCGGCCCCCTCGTCGCTCACCACGACCTCGGCGGGCCGTCCGCGTGGGCGGCGATCGCGGCCGCGCTCGGCGCGGGGGGCATCGTCGGCAGCGCCCTCGCGATGCGCGTGCGCCCGAAGCGGCCCCTCCTGGTCGGTTATTCCCTGCTGCTGCTCGGATCCGGGCCGACCCTGATCCTGCTCGCCGTCCCGGCGCCAACCATGATCCTCGTGGCAACGGAGTTCGTCGCGGGCATCGTCATCGCGTACTTCGAATCGATGGAGGCGGCGACCATCGCGAATCGGGTGCCCGGCACCATGCTCTCCCGGGTCGACTCCGTCAACCGGTTCGGTTCCATGGTTCTGCGGCCGATCGGCATGGCCTGCATCGGTCCGGTCGCCGTCGCGGTCGGGCTCCGGCCGGCACTCGTCACCGCCGGGGTGCTGACGCTGATGTGTGTCGCGGCGCCGTTGCTGCTACGCGACGTTCGCGTCCTTCGGGACTGACGCCGTGCCCCGCAGCGCGGCGATCAGCAGGTGGTCGGGTCGCGTCGGCCGGCACAGCAGCTGCGACCCCCGGCCCCGGTCGATCAGATCGCGGCGTTCGGCCGGCAGGATCGACTCGTCCGCCGGCTTGAACCCGAGCCAGGTGAACCAGGTCACCGTGGTTCGGGAGAACAGCACCACCTCGGGCACCCCGTCCAAATGCAGCAGCAGCACCGCGGATGCGGTCAGCAGCCCGCCGAGACCGCGGCCGCGCCATCGCGCGCCGACGCACACGTTGTACAGCTCGGCGAGCCCGCCGAGCCGTTGCACACCAAGGCATCCGGCGATCCTGCCGGCCACGTCGCAGACCAGGAACTCGCCGGCATGCCGGCGGTAGAACTCCGGCCGGCGCTCGATCAGGGCATCCGGCATGGACGGTGCGGACAGCCGGTACAGCTCGGGCGCGTCCCCGGCGCGGGCCGGGCGTAATCGCACCGCGCCGCCGCGGGCCGGCGCCCGTGCGGTCAGCGCCGACCCGTCGCTATCCGGCACTGGGCACCTCCACCCGCCCGAACCGGGCCACCCGGTGCCGCAGGGCGATCACGAGGCCGGCGACCAGCAACCCGGAGCCCGCGCCGATCAGGAACGAGACGTGCCCGAGACCGGCGCCGACGAGCGTCAGCCCGACGAGGATCGCCAGCGACTCGGACACGCCCCAGACGAAGGTCACCGCGCCCATCGCGAGCGTCGCCCGGTCCCGGAACACCCGCACCGCCAGCGTCTGGTATAGCGGTCCGTAGATCATCTCGCCGATTGTGATGCCCAGCACCGCCAGCACGGCCAGGGGCAACCCCCCGGCCGTGAAGATCAGCAGCAGGCTCCCGACCGCCATCGCGGTGTTGGCCAGCGCGATCAACCGCACGTCATCGGCCCGCGCGGACAGCCGGGTGATGAACGCCTGCAGCGCCACGATCGCCACGCTGCCGGCGGCGAACACCAGGCCGATCTCCTGCTCTGACATGGCCGCGACCGCGTAGACCGGGTAAACGCCATAGAATTGCGCGTATACCAGCAGCGTGAGGAAATTGAATCCCAGTAGGACGGTCGCGTCCGGCCAGCGCGGTTCCCCGGCGCCGGCCTCCTCGGGATCCGCGGCGCCGGACCGGGCGTCGCGCGGCAGCCGGATCGCGAGCACGATGCCCATCGTCGCGAACAACACGGGGACCAGCGCGTACAGCCCGGTCACGCTGACCACGACGAACGCCGACAGCAGCGGCAGCACGCCGCCGGCGATGTTGAGCGCGATGTTCTCGTACGAGAACGCCCGCTTGCGCTCCTGCGGCGGGAACTGCCGGGCGATGAACGCGAGCTGGGCGAGGGTGGCGACCGAGCTGGCCAGACCGAACACCGCGCCGGCCGCCACCCAGGCGCCGAGCGAGTGGGTCGGGCCGAGGCTCAGCGCGTGCATGCCGACCGCGGCGCCGCTCGCGACGAGCTGTGAAATGATGATCATCAGTCGCTTGTCGTACCGCTCGACCACCCGAACGAACGCCAGCGCGCCGACCCGGTTTGCGATCACGGACACGCCGATGACCAGTCCGACGGCGCCCTCGTCGAAGATCCGTAAGCCGAGCAGCCACACCGCGAGGAACGGGTAGACCACTCCCCACACGCCGTAGCTGAAGAACCGGATGACGTAGATCATGCCGTCAACCGGCCACGACGTACGCCGCCCGCCGCGGGCCGTCGAGTGTCTCGATCCTGATCCGGTCCATGTCGCGGACCGCCTCGTCGAGGAAACCGGTCAACATGCCCACCCAGGCGTCGTCGTTCACGCCGACCGGCAGCACCTCGGCCCCGTCCGGGGTCACCTGCGTGTGCATGCAGGTGGTGTCCGGCGGAAGGGCGATCGACTTGACCAGGCCGCCGCCCTCGAGACCGTAGAAGAAGCTCATGGTCGGCCGGGCCAGCTCGGGTGCGAGGTAGGCCGGTTCGGCGGCGGCGAGCTCGGCGCCGAGGCCGAGCGTGATGACGTGACCGAAGATCTCGTACGGTGTCAGCCCGTGGGACAGGGCGATCTGCTCGACCACCGAGCCGCCGACGATCCGGCCGACGTTGGCGTCGATGAGGTACGCGCTGTCCTCGGTCGCGATGAACTCGCAGTGGAAGTAGCCGTTGCGCATGCCGGCCCGCTCGACCAGCGCGGTCACCGCGTCGGTGCAGCGCACCCTGATTCGCTCGCCCAGCCGGGCCTCGCCGGGGAAGAGGTTGCTCACCTCGGTCGACCGGATCCGGCCGCGGATCGAGAAGCCGATGAAGCGGACCTTGCCGTGCAGGACGTAGCCCTCGAGGCTGATCAGCCGGCCGTCGATCTTGGCTTGGAGCAGCCAGGTCTGCTGCTGCGCGTCCCACAGCCGGCTGGCGGCAATGGCATCCCGCACGGCCTGCGGCGTGTCCCGGGAGGTCAGGTTGGTCAGCCCGACGGCGCCGGCCTGCACCGATGGCTTGAGCACCACGCCACCGGACTCGGCCCCCACGGCCGCCGGGTCGGCGGTGGCCCAGTCCGCGGCCGCGAACACGTGCGTCGGCGGGCAGAACTCCGGGATCAGCCGGGCCACCTCGGCCTTCGCGGCCAGCCGGGCGAACGCCGGCTCCGGGTGGTGCAGACCATAGGTCCGGGCGATGCGCTCGGTGAGCGGGAACTTCTCGTCGTACAGGCTGGAGATCGCGTCGACGCCGCGGGTGATCTCCGGGCGCTCGGCGAACATCTCCAGCACCTCGGGCCAGTTCTCGATGTCGGCGGGATAGCAGGTGCAGCTGCGTAGCGCGTCCCTTGCGTCGCCGGCGAAGTCCTCCGGATCGAGGATGAAGATCGGCTCGTAGCCGACGTTGCGCAGCGCCTGGGGCAGGTACTTCGCGCCCGCCGGGTTGATCCCGATGATGATGATCTTTTTCATGATCCCTTGCTCGCTCCGATCAGCTTGCTGGCCTTGTCGACGCCCCAGATCCTTGGCGAGTTGCTGATCGCGGCGGTGCCCAGCAGGCCGACGAGCAGCACCGCGCCGACCAGCGACCACGACGCCACCGCGCCGAGCGCCTCGATCAGTGGCAGGAAGATCAGCGGCGCGAACACCTTGCCGAGGTTGTCGTGCGCCGTGTAGAAGCCCATGTTGCGGGTCTTGAGCCGGTTCGGGCTGATCGCGCTGATGTGGTCGGGCATCACCGGATAGATGATCATCTCGCCCAGCGTCCACACCACGGTCGCGGCGAGCAGCAGCCACGTCGCGGCCGGCGCGAAGCCCATGAGGACGAACCCCGCGGTTGCGCAGGCGTAGCCGATGAGCATGGTCGCCCGGCGGCTGAGGCCCAGCATCGCGTGGTTGAGGGCGATCTCACAGGTGAGGATCATGGCGGCGTTGACGGCAAAGATCGCGCTCACCCAGCCGGCCGGCTCGTCGAGCGTGTGGATCACGTACACGCTGCCCATCGTGATCGGCAGTGCGTAAGCGAAATGGATCGGCGTCGTGGCGGCGGCAAAGCTCCAGAAGCGCACCCCGGGCCGGCCCGTCCCGCCGTCGTCACCGGCGGCGGTCCGGGTGCCGTCGTCGGCGTCCGGGAGCGCCACGATCCGGGCGCGCGCCAGGATGAATGCCGAAGCCAGGTAGCCTATCGCGGTACCAAAGGGCAGCAGGCCGGGGCCGAACTTGAACAAGATCCCGGCGAGCACCGGCCCGGTGCCCATGCCCAGGTTGATGGCCAGCCGTACCGCGGAGAACGCGAACCGGCGCTGCTCCGCCGGCACCGCTCTGGCCACCATCGTGTACGCGATCGGGTTGACCAACTCGTAGCAGAAACCCCAGAGCGCGGTGAGCCCCACGAGCGTCCACAGCTCGGTGGAGATCGAGATGGCCAGCACCGTGCCGGCCACGCCGACGAATCCCACGGTCGCGACGCGCTTTTCCGCCACCCGGGCCGCGAGCGGGCCGCTGGCGACGTCGCCGACCAGCGAGCCGATACCGAACATGCCGACGATCAGGCCGATCGTGCCGACGGTCAGCTCGTGCCGGTCGGTGGCGAGGTACACCCCGTAGAACGGGAACAGCATGACCGAGCTGCGCGAGACGGCCACCGCCGCCAGCAGCCCGCCGATCGGGCGCAACCCCGCGATGTTCGCGCGCAGCCCGGGTTTCACGGTGTGACCTCGTAGACCGATTCGCGAACCGAGTCGATGAACTCGTAGTCGGCATCCAAAGTAGACTGATCGGGCGCGGTCATGAACACCCGCAGCGGGCTGGTGAGCAGGTCATGGGTCGGCACGATGACGTCACCGGGCTTGCGCTTGACCGTGAGATCCACCACCGACGGCCGGTTGCGGATCGCCTCGACCAGCGGCTCGTTGACCGAGACCACCGTGCCGGACAGCATCGTCGGTGTGTTGTAGACGACCGCGGGCTGGCGCTTACGGTAGATGGTGTCGCCGTACTCGGCGAGGAACCGCTCGGGCCGCGCGTAGGCCAGCGCCGTCAGGTCGGCCGCGTTCGCGCCGAGGCACGCGTCGTGGAAGGCGGGATGCATGTTGCCGTTGAGCCTGGCTCCGATCTCCACGAGGACCGGCCCGTCCGCGGTGATGATCACCTCGGAGTGCGCCGGTCCATTGTGGATGCGCAGGACCTCGAGGATGGCGCGGGTGTAGTCCATCAGCGCCACCGCCGCCGGATCGGTCGGCGACACCAGAATATCCCGGTTGTAGATGGGCTTCCCGTTGGGCAGCAACACCTTTTCGTACTGCCAGACGCCGCACACGCATACGTGGCCGTCGACGCTGACGGTGTCCACGATGTACTCGGGGCCCTCGAGGAAGCTCTGGACGAGAACCTCCGTGTTCGCGCCGTTGAACACGGTGCTGCTGGCGAGAATGGCCGGGAACGCGGCGCGCAGCGACTCGGCGTCGGAACAGATGAAGACCCCGTCGGTGGACGCGGACGACAGCGGCTTGGCGACACACGGCCAGTACCCGCTGCCCGCGGCCCACGCAACGGCCTCCTCGGCGTCGTCGGTGATCAGCTGCGCCGCGGTGCGCAGCCCGGCGGCCGCGACGGCGTTGATCATCTTGAACTTGTTGCGGCGCGCCTCGGAGAACGTCGTTCCGTTGGTGCGCAGGCCGAGGGCCTCGCTCAGCCGGTCGGCGAGCAGCACCCCCGGTTCCTGGCCGGGAATGACGAACAGCGCCTCGAGCTCCTTGAGCGCCACCTCGGTGCTTCCGTCCGGGTTGTACACCAGCGCGTCGACGTAGCTCGCCCGGTCCCACGGCTGCATGCGCGTGATCGGCTCCGGTGAGCTCTGCACGTGAACCACGTCGATCCCGAGCCGGTCGAACGCCGGCGGCAGGTAGTTGCCGGTCCCGTACGCGTCGACCAGGACGCCGACGCCGCGGTTCCGCAGCTCAGTCATCTGGGCCTCACCATCCAAAACCTGTCATTGTTGCCAGAACCAGGGTTCGTCGAAGGCGGGCTTGAGGTCGTCCAGCCACACCGCGTGCCCGTCGAGCTTCGCGAAGAACGGCCGTCCCACCCAGTCCGGGTTGCGGGCCTGAAGAAACCGGCAGCAGAACACGTCGCCGTCGGCGAGCTGCGCGATCCCGTCGATCATCACCTTGCCCGGCGAGGCCGACATGACCGGACCCCGCGCGGTGCGCTCGAGGCCGGAGACCGCCGCGATCGCGTCGCGATAGATGCTGACCGCGCGCAGCAGCGGCAGCTCGAAGTACTGGCTGGCGCCGGTGTCGCGTTCGACGAACATGTAGTAGGGCACGACGCCGAGGTTCGTCATACGCCGCCACATGTCCGACCACACGGCCGGATCGTCGTTGATGTGCCGCACGATGGGCGCCTGGGCCCGAATGATCGCACCGGTGTCGCGGATGCGGCGGATGGCATGCCGGACCGCCTTGGTCTCCAACTCCCGGCCGTGCGAGAAGTGCGCCATCACCGCGACGTGCTTGCCCGCCCTGCAGGCCGTCTCCAGCAGCCGCAGCAGGTCATCGGCATCGTCGTCGGTGGTGAACCGGTAGGGCCAGTAGGACAGCGCCTTGGTGCCGAAACGGATGTTGCGGATGTGCTCGAAGCCCGGTCCAAGAAGCGGTTCCACGTAGGCGCGGATCCGGTCGGTGGACATGATCATCGGATCGCCGCCGGTGAACAGCACATCCGACACCTCACCGTGCTCGGCGAGATACCGCAGGGCGGTCTCCGGCCCGGGCACGGCCTGCTTCAGCTCGGCGACGCCGATGAACTGCGCCCAGCGGAAGCAGTATCCGCAGTAGGAGTGGCAGGTCTGTCCCTGGCTCGGGAACACGAGCACGGTCTCGCGGTACTTGTGCTGCAGGCCGTTGGCCGGTTCGTCGTCGACCATCGGCACGTTGGCCTCGAGCTGATCCCCGGGGTGCGGGTTGAGGCGCAGGCGCGCCTGCGCCACGGCCGAGCGCAGCTCGGCCTTGTCGGCGTTCCTGCCGATGAGGCCGGCGATCTCCTGGAAGATCGCGTCGGGGAGCATGCCGCGGTGCGGGAAGGTGAGCCGGTAGATCGGATCGTCGGGCACCGCGGCCCAGTCGATCAGCTCGTCGAGCACGTAATTGTTGACCTTGAATGGCAGGACCGCGCTGACGACCTCGATGTCGCGGCGCAGCTCCGGGTCCAGCCGCTCCAGCTGGGGCAGCCTGGCCAGCCGCGAGCCGGGAACTGCCCGCATCCTCGGCTTGTCTGGTATGCGAGTCTGCATGAGCCGGTCACTCCTACGCTTGCGCCGTCTTGACGGCGTGGGACACGATGCGCAGCGCGTCGTCGACGTCCTCTTCGGACACGGTCAGCGCGGGAAGCATCCGCAGGACGTTGCGCCACGGGCCGCCGATCTGCAGCAGCAGCCCCGCCTCGATGGCTTCCTGCTGCACGCGAAGCGCGGTGGCGGGGTCGGGCTCTCCGTCCCGGGTGGAGAACTCGCAGCCGAGCATCAGGCCGAGCCCGCGGACATCGCCGATGACGTCGTTGTCCGCGGCGATGCCCGCAAGGCCGTCGGCGAGCCTGCGCCCCTTGGCGGCGGCGTTGGCGACCAGGCCTTCGTCGGCGATCACGTCGAGCGTGGCGATCGCCGCGGCGCACGCGACCGCGTTGCCGCCGTAGGTGCCGCCCTGCGAGCCGGGCGGGGCCTTGCTCATCAGGGCTTCGGACGCGGCGATGAACGACAGGGGCAGCCCGCTGGTCAATCCCTTGGCCGCGACCAGGACATCGGGCCGGACGCCGAAGTGCTCGTGCCCCCAGAACCGTCCGGTGCGACCCATTCCGGTCTGCACCTCGTCCAGCACGAGCAGAAAGCCGTACCGGTCGGCGCGTTCGCGCAGGCCGTCGAGGAAGGCGGTGTTCGCCGGGACGAAGCCGCCCTCGCCGAGCACGGGTTCCACGACGAGCGCGGCCGTGTCGTCCGGCGAGGTGACCGTGGCCAGGAGGTAGTCGAGCTCGCGCAACGCGAACCGGGTCGTCGTCGCCTCGTCCCAGCCGTACCGGTAGGCATATGGGAACGGCGCGATGTGCACCCCGCCCATCAGCGGCGCGTAACCGGTGCGGAAGCGCGGGCTCGACGTGGTCATCGAGGCCGCCCCCACGGTGCGGCCGTGAAAGCCGCCGTGGAACACGATGACGTTCGGGCGCCCGGTCGCCTGGCGCACGAGGCGCAACGCCGCCTCCATCGCCTCGCTGCCGGAGTTGGCGAAGAACAGCGACCGTAGCTCGCCGGGCAGGACCTGGCCCAGCCGCTCGCACAAGGTCAGCAGCGGGCGGTGCTTCACCGTGACGTACTGGCCGTGGATCAACTTGCCGGCCTGCTCGGCGATGGCGCGCACCACGCGCGGATGGCAGTGGCCCGTGCTGGTCACCCCGATGCCCGCGGTGAAGTCGAGATACCGCCGACCGTCCTCCCCGAACACGAAAAGCCCCTCGGCATGGCTGACCGTTACCGGCGTGGCCTGTTTGAGAATGGGTGACAACCGCGCCATAACGTCCGCTCCGTTGCCTACGAGTAGCGCGGCTCCCCCCGACCCGGGAGCCGACGTAGCTGAGATCGTGCTTCAAATACAATCGGGTGGCTGGTTGAGTTTAGCTCCCGTCCCGGCGGATTCGAACCCTGTTCGACTTCGCGAGTGCGGCTCTTGACAAAACGGCTCGGGTCGGTTTCATATGGCCGTGGCGGCTCAATCAAAATTAGAGCCGATGCGGGCCGCAGCCGCTCGGCCGAAAGCCGCCTGCCGCTGATCATTTACCGATCGAGTGAGGATTGTGAGGGGCGATGAGCCCGATAGTTGAGCTGTCCGAAGACGAGCGAGCCGAGCTGTGGAACCGCGCGCAGGATGTGGTACACAAGGGACCGGCGGCCGCCGTCCCCGACGAGCTGCCGGCACGGATTCGGGACACCGTGCGCGGGTTCGCGCGGGATTCGGGCCGGGCGGGGTTCATCTTGCTGCGCGGCCTCGAGGTCGGCACGCTACCTCCGACGCACACCGACGGGGAGCCGGCCACGTTGCCGGCGCACGGCACCGCCGGTTCGATGATGCTGCTCGCCGAGCTGCTCGGCACGATGATCGGATACGCCGACGAGAAGGGCGGCGACCTGGTTCACGACGTGCAGCCCCTGCCCGGCGAGGAAACCAGGGTCGAGGGCTCCGGCGCGGTCCCGTTCGACTTCCACATCGAGAACGTGCACCACCCGCTGCGGCCGGACTTCATCGGCCTGCTGTGCCTGCGCCAGGACCACGACGGGGTGGCGGCGACCCGGATCGCGTCGATCCGCGAGGCGTTCGAGCTGGTCAAGCCGGACGTGCTGGAGACGCTGCGGCAATGCCAGTTCTACAGCTACTATCCCGGTTCGTTCACCCGGGTGCTCACCGCCGAGCCGATGCCCGCCGGCCCGCACCCGGTCATCTACGGCCCGGCCGACCGGCCGCTTCTGCGGTTCAACTCGCACAACACCATCGCGATGAGCAAGGCCGGTCGCGCCGCGCTGCAGGCCCTGACCGAGGCGCTGGAGCTGGTCTGCCACGAGGTGGTGCTGCGGCCCGGCGACTGCGCCATCCTCGACAACCATGTCGCCACGCACGGCCGGTCGGCGTTCGTGCCGCGCTACGACGGCCACGACCGGTGGCTGCGCCGGTTCTACTCCATCGGGTCCATCCCGAGCTCGGTGCTGCAGATGATGGACGGCTCGCGCGTGGTCCCGCCCATTCCGGCCATCAACGGCATCTGGTAGCCCGTCGCCCGACCCTGTTGGAGAAGACGATGACCGACCTCGACACGCTGCTGTCGGTGACCGATTTCGAGCAGCGGTGGATGGCCAAGGCCGATCGAGCAATCGGACAGTACGTGGCGGGTGGCGCGGGCACCGACAGGGTGGTCGCCGCGAACACGGCCGCCTTCGACGACGTGTGGCTGCAACCCCGGGGATTGCACGACCACCCGGTGAACCTCGACACCACCGTCACGCTGTTCGGCCAGCGGCAGGCGTTTCCCGTCATGCTCGCGCCGACGAGCCCGCAGCGGCTGGTGCACCCCGATGCCGAGCTGGCCACCGCGCGGGCCGCGGCCTCGCGCGGCGTGGTGTCGATCGTGAGCACCGATTCGCACTACCCCTACCCCGACATCGTCGCGGCCGCCCCCGGCCGCACCTGGTTCCAGCTGTTCGCCTACCGGTCCCGGCGGGACGTCGAAGCCACGCTGGAGTTCGCCGAGAGCTGCGGGGCGGCGGCGATCGTGGTCACCGTCGACGCGTCGTTCGCGGCCCGGCGGCTGTCCACCCAGCGCGCGGGGTACCGGCTGCCCGCCGGGGTCGACTACGGCACGCTGCGCGCGCTGGGGATCCTCCGGGGTGACCCGCCGTCGAGCGGGCGGCACGACAAGCTGCCGGTCACCTGGGACGACCTGCGCTGGATCCGGGGCCGCACGGAGCTGCCGCTGCTGGTCAAGGGCGTGTTGCGGCCGGTGGACGCGCGGCGGTGCGTCGACCTCGGCGCCGACGGGACCATCGTGTCCAACCACGGTGGGCGCCAGCTCGACGGCGTGGTGCCCACCGTGTTCGCCCTCGAGGCGGTGGTGGACTCGGTCCCGGCCGAGCATCCGGTCCTGCTCGACGGTGGCGTCCGGTGCGGGATCAGCGCCGCCAAGGCGGTCGCGCTCGGCGCGCGGGCGGTCTGCATCGGCCGCCCCTACCTGTGGGGGCTCGGCCTCGCCGGCCAGCATGGCGTCGAGCGGGTGCTCGACCTGCTTCGGGACGAGTTCGCCGACGCCATGCTGCAGCTCGGCATCTCGACGGTCGGCGAGCTGGACCGCAGCTTCGTCGCCGAGCCGCCGCGCCGCTACGCGGCGATCAGGTGATCGACCGTTTCCGCGGGCTGGCCAAGGCGGAACTCGTGGTGCAGCAAGCCAACGGCGCGCACGCACTGGGCCTTGGCCAGCGTGACCGACGCGCGGACCTGTGAGGTCGACACCGAGTAGGTCTCTATCCCCGCCGCCGCAAGGGCTGCCAGCATCCGACCCGTCGTCCCCGGGTGGCTGAGCAGCCCGGCGCCGACGAGGGAGACCTTGGCCACCCGGTCGTGAATGTCGGCGTCGCAGCCGAACCGGGCGAGCACCGTGCGCAGCGCCGCCAGGTGCGGCCGGGCGATCGTGAAGTCCCACCCGTAGCCGGTGTCCCGGTCGCCGGTGCGGGCCACCAGATCCAACGCGACCGAGGCCTCCGCGAGGGCGGCGAAGAACAGCTCCGAGCCGCGGCCGGTCAGGCTCCCCGGCCGGATCACCACCCGGGCGACGTCCGTATCGTGGGCGATCCCGGTCATGGGCTGGGAATTCTCGAGCATCTCTCCTCCCGTCTCATCGCAGACAACGGTGGTGCCTGGCCGATCGGTGAATGCCGACCGAACGTGGATGCTGACGCCGGTCCGGCCGGCGAGCTCGACCGACCGCGGGTGCAGGACGCGGGCCCCGGCGTAGGCCATCTCGGACATGACGCCGCTGCCGATCCTCGGCAGCAGCCGGGCGTCCGGGGCGATCCGCGGATCGGCACTGTAAACACCGTCCACATCGGTGTAGATCTCGCACGTCGTCGCGCCGAGCGCGGCGGCGAGCGCCACGGCCGTCGTGTCGGATCCGCCCCGCCCGAGGGTGACGACGTCGCCCGTGGCGCCGATGCCCTGGAAGCCGGCGACGACGGCGACCGTCCCGCGACCGAGCACCTCCCGCAGCCGCGCGCCGTCGACATCGGCGATACGGCCGTCGGTGTGCCGGCCGTAGGCGGTGATGCCGGCCTGCGCGCCGGTCAGCGAGACCGCCGGCGTCCCCGCCTCGGTCAGCGTGATCGCCAGCAGCGCCGCCGCGGCGATCTCGCCGGTGGCGAGGAGCTGGTCCATCTCCCGGGCCGCGGGCGTCTCCGACATCGAGCGCGCGTCGGCCACGAGCTCGTCGGTGGTGGCGCCGCGCGCGGACACCACCACGACGACCGGGTGTCCCGTCTGGTGAGCGTCGGCCACCCGCCTGGCCACCTCGCGCAACCGCTCGGGGGTGGTCCCGACCGAGGTGCCGCCGAACTTCAGGACGCGGGCGGGCTTGACGAGGCTAAGCATCGGGCTTCTCCTTTGTCCGCGGATTGGGGGGCCGCGCGGTGTGATCCGCGGCCCGCGGTGGCGACGAGCACCCCGGCCAGCAGGATCGCGACGCCGAGGAGTTGCCCGCCGGACGGGTCCTCGCCGAAGACGACGGCGCCGAGCACGACCGCGCCAGCGGGCTGAATGAGCAGCAGGGTGCTGGTCAGCGTCGCGGGCAACGCGGGCAGTGATCGGGAGATCAGCAGCCAGCCGACCACCTGCGAGGACACGGCCAGCAGGACCAGCCAGCCAAGCGTCGGCCACGGCGACTCGAGCCGGACGTCGCCGAGGAGCACGGCGAGCACCGCGGCCCCGGCGGCGGCGCCGAGCGTCGCCTCGTAGAGCGGGGCGATGGTGCCGACGTCGGCGCTGCGGCCGGTGGTCAGCCCGGCGGCGCGCAGCACCAGGATGAAGCCGGCGTAGAAGATCGAGGTGCCGACGCCGAAGAGCACCCCGAGCCCCGGGCTGCTGCCGTAGCTGTCGGACCCGAGCACCCCGCCGATGAGCACCACGCCCACCAGCATCACGGGCAGGGCGACGAACAGCGGCCGGGCCGGCCGCTCGTGCAGCGCGGTCCAGGCGATCAGCGCGACGAACAGCACCTGCAGGTTGCCGAGGACGGTGGCCAGTCCGGCGCCGACGGCGTTGATGGCATGGCTCCACAGCACCAGGTCGATCGCGAACGAGAGGCCCGCGAGCCGGGCCAGCCAGCGCGCCTGCCGGGGGAGCGGGCGCCGGTGCGCATGCCTCCGGTCGGCGATCATCAGGCCCCACAGCACCGGCACCGCGAGGGCACAGCGGAAGAACGCCGCCATGCCCGCGGTCGTGTCGGCGAGCCGGACGATGGTCGCCGACGCGGCGATGCAGCCGGCGCCGGCCACGACCGCGAGCGCGGGACGCCCGGCGACGTGCGGTTCGGAGCTCATCGCGCCACGACGTCCAGCGCCTTGGCGATCGCGTTCGGCACGTTGATCCCGGCGTTGTCCAGCAGGTACCGCTCCCCGCCGACCAGGTCGTAGTGGACGTCGGGAATGCCGATCCGGCGCACCGGCGGCCCGCCGACCTCGGCCACCACCTCGCAGACCGCCCCGCCGAGGCCGCCGACGGCGCGGTGGTCCTCGATGGTCACCACCACCTCGGCGTGGGCGATCGCGTCGAGAATCGCCTCCCGGTCGAGCGGCTTGACCGTGTGCATGTTCAGGTGTCCCGCGGTGATCCCGGTCGCCGCGAGCTCCGCCGCCGCCTCCGCCGCGACCAGGTTCGGGTAGGGACCGGTGGCGATGAACAGCACCCGGCCCGGCTCGCGCAGCACGCGTGCCTTGCCGAGGACGAACTCGGTGCGCTCGTCGTACAGCGTCGGTGTGGCCGACCGCCCCAGCCGCAGGAAGGTCGGACCGGGATCGTCGGCGACGGCCACCGTGGCCTGGACGGCCTCCCAGGCGTCACCCGGCACCACCACGGTCATGTTCGGCAGCAGCCGGGTCGCGCCGATGTCCTCGAGCGAGTGGTGGGTCGGGCCGTAGTGCCCCGAGGCAAGGCCCCCGTGCGTTCCCACGATCTTGACCGGCAGGTTCGCGCCGGCCACGTCGACCTTGATCTGCTCGTAGGCGCGGGCGATGGCGAACGGGCTCATGCCGTTGGCGAACACCGGCCGCGCCGCCACCGTCATCCCGGCCGCGACGGTGATCATGTTCTGCTCGGCGATGCCGAGATCCACGAACTGGCGCGGCAGCTCCCGCGCGAAGTGGTCCTGGAAGTTCATGTCCGTGGTCAGGCACGCCAGCAGCGGGTTCTCCCTGGCAAGGGCGAGCAGCATCATGGCGTAGGCGTCGCGGCTCTGGATGGTCGACCGGTTCTCCCAGACGTGGTCGTAGACCTCCGCGACGGAGCGGCGGGTCGCGATGTCGGTGCTCATCACAGCTCACTTTCCAAGGCCGCGAGCGCCAGCCGCTGCGCGTCCCGGTCGAGGGTCGCCGAATGGCTCTTCTTGGTGTCCTGCAGGCCGGGGACCCCGCGTGCCTTGATCGTGCGGGCGATGACGGCCGTCGGCCGGCCCGGCTCGACGGGGCCGCCGAGCGCCTGCCTGATCTGGTCGTGGTCGTGCCCGTCGATCGCGAGCACCCGCCAGCCGAAGCTGGCCCACTTGCCGGTCAGCGGCTCCAGCGCCATGCAGTCCTCGGTGCGGCCGCTGATCTGCAGGCCGTTGCGGTCCACGATCGCGGTCAGGTTGTCGACCCCGAGGTGGGCCGCCGCCATCGCCGCTTCCCAGTTCGAGCCCTCCTGCAGCTCCCCGTCGCCCAGGATCACGAACGCCCGGTTGTCGTGCCCGTAACGCCGCCCGGCAAGGGCGACCCCCAGACCCAGCGAGAGCCCGTGCCCGAGCGAACCGGTCGAGAAGTCCACGCCGGGCAGGGTCTTCATCGGATGACCGGCCAGCCGGCTGCCCTGCTCGGCGTAGGTCTCGATCTCCGATTTCGGCAGCACCCCGGTCGCCGCGAGCGCCGCGTACAGGGCCGCACACGCCTGACCCTTGCTCAGGATCAGGTAGTCCCGATCGAGCGGCGAGCCCGCACCGGACGGCTGCCGGAGCACCTCGCCGTACAGCACGGCGAGCAGGTCGGCGATCGACATGCTGCCGCCGATGTGCACCCCGTTGGGCGAACCGCTCATCTCGATGACCAATCGCCGAATTTCCACGGCGAGTCGTCCGGCCACATTCTGCTGCGGCGGCGCCTGTGTGAGCATGCTTGGTCCTTCCGAACGCTCGCAACAGGCCCGAACAACTCGGGCCTACGGATTACCAGTGGAGATTGACGCCTTGCACGACGCCGTCGCGGCCAAGCATCGAAAACGGCGAGGAAGTCGGCCTCTCGTAACCGGCTCCAGCCTTGCTCGAACTTCGCTGACAATTAACTCTAACCCGCGACCGCGCCGGCAGAAAAGCGTCGAGGGGGGCTTTCATCACGCGGGTGGTGATGAAAGCCCCCCTCAACGTGTGGGGGAGAACCCGGGTCAGGGGGAGCGGAACCAGGCGGAGTTGTGTCGGGTGAAGCCGATGTGCGGGTAGTACTCGACGGCCGCCGGGGCGGACAGGAGCACGACCTTGGCGGCGGGGGCCTGGTTCTGGGTGGCGTCGATGAGCGCGCGGCCGATTCCGCGGCGCTGGTAGTCGCGGGCGACGGCGATGTCGGACAGGTAGGTGGTGTAGGAGAAGTCGGACATGCTGCGGGCGATGCCGACGAGGTCGCCGTCGACCCGGCAGACGATCACGAGGTTCGCGTTGTGCAGCATGGCGCGGAAGCGGTCGCGGTCGGCGATCGGGCGGCGCTCGCCGAGGCCGGAGTCGCGGTAGACGGCGATCACCTCGTCGAGGTCGAGGTCGGCACCGTCCACCCGGTCAGTCGTCCAGCTCACGCAGTGACTCCAATCGGATGCGGATCACGTCATGGTTGCGCAGGAAGCGTTCCGGACGCAGCGGGCCGATGTCGATGCCCTCCCGGCGCAGCGCGGCGGCAAAGTCCTCAGTGGACGTGACGGTGCGGTTGGCGGCGGCCTGGACGATGCGGTAGGCCTTCTCCCGCTCCATCCCGTCCTCGAGCAGGTCGGTGAGCACGGCCGAGCTGAACACCAGGCCCTTCGTGCGGTGGATGCCCGCGCGCATGCGATCCGGGAAGACGCGTAGCGTCTCGATCAGACGGGCGGCCATCGTGGCCTGGTAGTGCCCGACCATCAGGCTGTCCGGTAAGGCCACCCGCTCGACCGACGAGTGGGCCAGGTCCCGCTCGTGCCACAGGCTCACGTTCTCCAGCATGGACGCGGCGTAGCCACGCAGCAGCCGGCTCAGGCCGCAGAGCCGCTCGCTGGTGGTGGGGTTGCGCTTGTGCGGCATGGCGCTCGACCCCTGGTAGGCGATCGTGCGGTGCTCTTCCACCTCGCTGACCTCGGTGCGCTGCAACAGGCGCAGCTCGAGGGCGATCTGCTCGATGCAGGCGCCCATGTTGGCCACCGCGGCCACCAGCTCGGCGTGCCGGTCGCGGGCGATGACCTGGCTGGGCGCCGGTTCGATGCCGAGGCCGAGCTCGTCGCAGACGTGCCGCTCGACCGCCGGGTCGATCAGCGCGTAGGTGCCGACCGCTCCGGAGATCGTGCCGACGGCGACGGCCGCCCGCGCGGCGCGCAGCCGCCGCAGCGAGCGGTCGACGGCGAAGGCGAACCGGGCCAGCGTGTGGCCGAACGTCGTCGGCTCGGCGTGCACCCCGTGGGTGCGGCCGATGCACACGGTGTCCCAGTGCTCGATCGACTTGTCCACCAGGACCCGGCGCAACCGCCGGGCCGCCGCCATCAGCAGGTCGGTCGCCCGCCCGAGGGTGTAGCCGAGCGCGGTGTCCACGAGGTCGTAGCTCGTCATTCCCAAGTGGACCCAGCGGGCGGACTCGTCGGGGATGTCCTCGCACCACGCCGCGAGGAACGAGAGCACCTCGTGATCACGCTCCCGCTCGATCGCCGACACCCGCGCCGCCGACGGAACCCGGGCCCGCCGCATGTCCGCCACCGCGTCCTCGGGCACCCGGCCCAGCCGGGCCTGGGCCTGCGCGGCGAGGAGCTCCACGCGCACCCAGGTCGCGTAGCGGGCCTGGTCCGACCACAGGTCCGCCATCGCGGGCAGCGCATAACGGGGAATCACCACAGGCCTCAGAAGTTCTCGAAGTACTCGCGCTGCTCCCACTCGGTGACCTGGCCTGCCCGTGGCCGCTTCGTGGCGCACCAGTCCTCGAACCGGGACAGCTCGCTCTCCTTGAGCTTGGTCAGGCAGGTGGCGAGCGGCGCGCCGAGCAACCGTTCGGCGGGACCGGTGCGGAACGCTTCCAGGGACTCGCCGAGCGACTGGGGCACCGTCTGCGGACCCGCCTCCCGTTCCGCGCCGAGCCGGTTCGGGTCACCGGTCAGCCCGTCCAGCCCGGCGAACAGCTGCCCGGCGATGGCCAGGTACGGGTTCGCGCACGGTTCGCCCACCCGGTTCTCGGCGTGTGTCGAGCTGCCGCCGCCGAGTACCCGGATCATCGCCGTGCGGTCCTCGAAGCTCCAGCCGATCCTGGTCGGCGACAGGGCGAAGTCGGGGCTCAGCCTTCGATAACCGTTGACGGTCGGCACGGACAGCAGGCACAGGTCCCTCGCCCTGGCAAGCAGGCCCTCGATGTACGCCTTCCCGTCCGCCGACAGCTCGTCCGAGCCGTCCACCGCGAACAGGTTGCGGCCGGTCTTACCGTCCATCACGGACTGGTGCAGGTGCCACCCGTTCGGGTCGAACCCGTCGATGCGGGGCAGGGACATGAACGACGCGTGGTACCCGCGCCGCGCGCAGGCCTGCTTGACCATGGTCCGGAACAGCAGCATCGCGTCCGCGGTGTCCATTGCGGACATGGGGTCGAAGGTCGTCTCCAGCTGGCCGGGGCCGGACTCGTGCTCGATGGACCGCAGCGGCAGCCCGAGCGCCAGCAGCATGACGGCCAGCGGGTTGGCGACCGCGGCGACCGAGTCGTAGTAGGAGTCCAGGTTGAACTGGTAGCCGGCGTTCATCGGCTCCACCTCGGGCGCCGCGCCCTGGGTGCCGAAGCCGTTGCCGACGTGCCCCGGCGGGCCGCCGAGGCGGCGGGTCAGGTACCACTCGACCTCGAGCCCGACGACCGGGGTCAGGTCGCGCGCCGCGTACTCCGCGCAGACCCGGCGCAGCACGTGCCGCGTGGACAGCGGATGCGGCGCGCCGTCGCGGGTGAACTCGTCGCCGAGGACCCAGGCCGTCCGCGGCTCGGACCCGGGGATCAGTTGGAACGTCACGGGATCCGGGACCACGGCGAAGTCGCCGGCGCCGATGATCTCGTCGACGCCGATGCCGGGGCTGTCGATGAAGTCCACGGCGATCGCGTGGCCGGTGTCGAAGATGAACGGCCCCGGGCTGAAGTCCATGCCGTTGCGCAGCACCGACCGGAACGCGCTCGCGGTCAGCGTCTTCGACCTGGCCAACCCGTGCGGGTCGCAGAACGCGAGGCGGACGAGGTCGACCTCGCCGAGGCTCGCCTCGACCTCCTCGGCGGCCGCGAGCTGCCGGTCATCCCAGAGGCCGAGCTCGGCGACGAACGATGGCCGTCCCACGCTGCTCTCCGCGTGTAGGCGGGACCATGGGCGCGAATACATGACGTGGCAACATCCCTTCGGTTACTCGACCTCCGGCGGCGCCGGCAGTTGGTCGAGTTCCCCCTCGATACGGCGGGCGGTCCAGAGAACCCCATCATCCGCCCCGATCGGACCCACCAGCTGTAGTCCCACCGGCAGCCCGGCTCGAGTTCGGCCCACCGGCACGGAGATCGCCGGATGGCCGGTCAGGTTGAACGGGTAGGTGGCCGGCGTCCACGCGAGCCACTGCAGGTCCTTCGGGTCGGCGGCCCAGGCCGGCCCGATCGCGTCGGCCTCGAACGGCTCGATGGGCACCGTGGCCATCGCGAGCACGTCGTACCGGTCCATCACCGACTGCAGCGTGGTGCGCAGCGCCAGCCGCGCCTCCTCGGCCCGCCGCAGCGTCGCGGCGCTCATCGAGCGTCCATAGTGGACGATCACAAGCCGCCCCTGGTCACACCACTCGTCGTCCTCGGGCGCGGTGCCGGCCGCCTCGCCGGCGGCGATGATGTCGACCAGGAAGGGGTACGGGTCGCGGAACGGGACGTCGCGGCGCTCGACCCGGTGCCCGAGGCCGGTGAGCAAAGGAATGGCCCGCTCGGTCACCCGGCGGATCTCCTCGGTGGTGCCGGGAAACTCGAGCCAGCCGATCCGCAGCGACCGGCAGTCCCGCGGCTGGTTCACCGCGTCGAGCAACGTGTCCGGGTCGAGCTCGTGCGGTCCGCCGAGGATGTTGGTGAGCTCCAAGGCGTCGGTGACGGTGTGCGTCATCGGGCCGAGGTGGCTGAGCCGGTCGGAGGAGACGGGGACGTACGGTATCCGGCCGAACGTCGGCTTGTACCCGACGACGCCGCAGAACGCGGCGGGGATCCGGATCGAGCCGCCCCCGTCGGTGCCCAGCGCCGCCGCGCACAGGCCGGCCGCTACCGCGGCGGCGGACCCGCCGCTCGAGCCCCCGGTGGAAAGCCTGGTGTCCCACGGGTTTCGGGTCGGCGGGGTCACCCGGCACACGGTGCTGCCGCTCCACCCGTATTCGGACGTGGTCGTCTTGCCGATGACGATCGCGCCGGCCGCGCGCATCCGCGCCACGGCGGGCGGATCGACCCTGGCGCGCGGGTTGTCCAAAAGGGACCCCCGGCTGGTCGGCAGGTCCCTGGTCTGGATGAGGTCCTTCACCGCGATCGGGACGCCCAGCAGGGGCTGGTCCCGCCAGGCCGTTCGGCCGCGCGCGCGGATCCGGGCGTCGGCCGCCTCGGCCGCGATCATGGCCTGCTCGTCGGCGACCGAGACGTATGCGCCCAGCTCGCCGTCGACCTTGCGGATCCGCGCGAGCAGTGCCTGGATGTGGTCGGCGACGGAGATCTCTCCGCGCGCGAACAGCGCCCTCGTCTCGCGGATGCCGAGCCGGGTCACCGGCTCTCCCCGGGTACCGTCGGGACCGGGCCGTTGGTGATGGTCGTCCAGTGCCAGGCCGAGTCGAACGACGTGACCTCGAGGTCCGCGCCGCCGGCGGCCAGTTCCGCGGCCGCCTCGGTCGCCCTGGCGAGAAAGGCCGAGCTGCGGTGGGCGGCGAGCAGATCCTGCTCGTCGAACGGGCGGCCGGCGCAGCGCAGCAGCCGGAGGTCGACGAACCCGTCGAACGGCCGGCCGAGCACCTCGACCCGTTGCGGGCTGCGGATGCTGAACCGCACCCCGGCCGCGACGTGGCCGTGGTGGTGCAGGTCGGAGTGGTACGCGACGTCCGGAATCGTCGGCGGCACGAAGAAGTCACGGGCCAGCACCACCGGAACCCTCGGGAGGTTGCCGGCGATGAAGTGCCAGGAGTTGTACTGCATCCGCGAGGACATGGCCCACGCCATGTCGGCCATGTGCGCGGTCGAGCCGCCGAAGTGCCAGCGCGCCTCGGGCGCCGGCACCACGCAGCAGAAGTACTCGGGCAGCTCCCAGCGGGTGATCTCGGCCCAGTCCGCCTCGCGCAGCGCCTTGATCAGCCGGGGCAGCGAGCGGATCCCCCGGCTCATGGCGAAGTCGGCGTCGAAGGCCGCGGTCGCGGCGCGGACCGTCTCGTACACGAGGGATTCCAGCCCGGTCGGGAAGTCGCCGTGCGGCTCGGCCAGCCAGCCCGGCGACGCCGATAAGTTCGCGCCGAGCTCGGCGAGGGTGGCGCCGGCGACCGGCAGCCGCCGGCTCAGCCGGGCGCAGAGCCGTTCCTCGCGCCGCCGCACCCCGTCGCCGGGCGGGCCGGCGACCCGCTCGATCTTGTGCAGCAGCGCGCCGTGGATCTCGCGGTAGAGCTGGGCTCGTGGCCCGATCTCCTTGCGGCGCAGGCGAAGCGCCTCGGCGAGCCGGTCGAGCTCGGCGATCTCGGTCGACGCCGCGGGCGGGACCCGGCGCCCGCCGGGGACGGCGTTGTAGTTGCACCGGACCCGGTCGAGCAGCCGCGCGACGTGCTCGACGGTCAGCTGCGTCCCGTTGGCCTCCTCGATGCGCGCGTATCCCGCGGACCGGATCAGCAACGTGAGGCACACGACCAGCACGACGTCGTTGTCCGACCACAGTTCCAGCGGCACGCCCTGCAGGCCGCTCAGCGCGCAGTCCGGATGGCCCGGCCACAAGGTCTTGCCGGTCAGGGTGTTCCGGTCGCGGAAGTTGGTGTACTGCCTGCCCTCCTGGTACAGCACGAACGGCGCGGTGCGCAGCGCGGCCTCCTTGAGCCGCTCCACCAGCTCGTGCCGCCCGTCCCCGCCCGCGGAGGTCAGCCACCGGCGGCAGTCGGCGACCGACCGGGCCCGTGACTCGGCGGCCCTGCGCACCGCGTCGCGGTACTCCGCCACGGCTCGGGCGGACCACGGCACCCGGAGCACGCCGCCGACCAGATCCGCCTCGCCGGCCAGCGGGCCCTGCGCCGGCACCCGCAGCAGCACCCGGCCGCCGGTGGTCAACCCCAGCTCACCGAGAAAGGCCGGCGGTTCGCCGGGCAACTCGGGATGTCGCTCGGGTCGGGGCCGGTCGGTGGACACTCCGAACAGGACCTCGAGCGCGACCGCCTGCTCGGTGCGCAGCGCCCGGAGCTGGACCTCGGCGGGGACGTGACCGCCGAGGGTGAGCAGGGTGTCCAGCGCCGCCGGCAGGCCGGTCGCGGTGGTGGCCCGGCGCCACACCCGGTCGAGCAGCCCGGGAAACCCGGCGTCCGGCTCGACCGGATAGTCCGGCTTGGTCGCCGCCCCCGCCGGCGTGCCGAGCCGGCTGGGCCGGCGGCTCTGCCGCGCCTTGGCCATCGCGGCCCGACGGGACCCGGTCATCGCCGTCCTTCTGCGGTCAGCTCGATGTGGTTCCACACGTCGTCGCCGGTCGGGGCCCATTCCTCGTCGACGTAGATGCAGTCGACCGGGCAGACCAGCACGCATTTCGGGCAGCCGGAGCATAATTCGGGCACGATGACGACATCGAGCCCGCGGTCGAATATGGCGCCGAACTCCGGCGGGCAGTTGCGCAGGCACGTGTCGCACGTGATGCATTCCGCCGACTCGATCCGCCGCGGCGGTTTCTTCCAGACCGGGTCGCGTGACCGCGTCGCAATCCGCTCGGACCGCCCGCTTCTGACGTCGGCAGCGTCATTTCCCCGGCGCATGTGCAAAGAATTGCACAGACGGTCCGGTCCGCCCAGCCCGGCGGGCAACCGCGGAAACTCCGCAGTCGAACACCTTGACGGGCTTGACAGGCGGCGGCTCAGTCAACCCTCATGGTATGTCCGCTGCGCGCCGTCCGTACTATTGGGACAATCGGCGGTGGTGGGCACGGTCCCGGAAACCAGCAATCGTTCGGATACGGAGGCGACGGCACGTGTCGCGTTATGACTGGGGTAAGAAGAATCAAGCAATAGATGAGCTGCGGATGGTAATAGAATCCGCGCGGGCGGAGGTCGTCAAACATCCGATATACAGCCGCTTGAAGACTCTGCAGGACGTCAACACCTTTACCGAGAATCATGTGTTCGCGGTCTGGGACTTCATGTCGTTGCTCAAGAACCTGCAGCGGCACCTGACCTGTGTCGACGTGCCCTGGGTGCCCCGCGGCTCGTGCGAGAGCCGGCGCCTGATCAACGACATCGTGCTGGTCGAGGAGAGCGACGAGCTCGGCAACGGGTTCATCAGCCACTTCGAGCTCTACGTCGCCGGCATGGAGCTCGCCGGCGCGGACACCAAGCCCATCAACGACTTCATCGACCGGCTCCGCGCGGGCGAGAGCGTGCACGACGCCCTGGCCGCCAGCCCCGTGCCCCCAGCCGCCCGCGAGTTCGTCGCCACCACCTGGACCTTCATCGACCTCGCGCCGCTGCACTGCCAGGCCGCGGCGTTCGCCTTCGGCCGCGAGGACCTGATCCCGGAGATGTTCGACCAGGTCGTCAAGATCGACGACCAGGGCGGCAAGCTCGCCACCTTCCGCGACTACCTCGAGCGGCACATCGAGGTGGACGGCGAGCAGCACACCCCCATGGCCATGGCCATGCTCGCCGACCTCTGCGGCGACGACGTCAACAAGTGGGACGAGTGCGCCCTGACCGTGATTCGTGCCCTGAATGCCCGCGTGGCGCTCTGGGACGGCATCCTCGCCCAGCTCGACTCCTGACCCATCTCCCAAGCGGGAGCCGCACCCCGACGCGGCTCCCGCTTTCCCTTGGCTCAGGGGAGTTCGTTCGCCCACCGGCGGAGTTGCTCATACTGGACCGTCAGCCGGTGCTCGTCTGTCCCAATAGGATCCTTGAAGAAGAACGCCAGCGCCGGCAGCGGGCCGGACTCGCCGGCCCGGTGCGCGCGGGCGGTCAGCCGGGCCAGGTCCAGCACGAGCGGGGCGGCCAGCGCGGAGTCGCAGCCCTGCCAGGTGAACTGCATGGTCATCCGCACGCCGAGGAAGCCGTCGAACAGCACGTGGTCCCAGGCGGTCTTCCATTCCCCCATCGGGGGCACGTAGTCGATGTGCGTCTGGCCGTCCACCCCATCGCCGAGCAACGCGGACACCGCCCGGTCCTTGGAGACCTTCTTGCTGCGCCCGGCATCCGGGTCGGCCAGCGTGGCGCCGTCACCGCCGCCGAGCAGGTTGGTGCCCGACCACGAGCGCACCGCCAGCGCGCGGGCGGCGAACATGGGGGCCAGCGCGGTCTTCACCAGGGTCTCGCCGGTCTTGGCGTCGCTGCCGGCGTAGGGCACTCCCCGCGCGCGGGCCAGCTCGTCGAGAGCCGGCAGCCGCGCCCCGGTCGACGGCGTGAAGTCGACGTACCCGCAACCCGCTTGCAGCGCCGCGTAGGCGTACAGCGAGCTGGGCGGCAGCACCTGGCCGGGCGCGGCCATGGCCCGCTCGAGCGAGGCGAGGTCGGCGTGGCAGGCGCGGGCCGGGAACGGCGGCTCGGTGGACGACACGTTGACCACCACCACCCCGGCCAGCCCCAGCCGGACGCGGAACGAGGTGAGGTCCGCGATCAGGCGGGCGGCGTCCGTACACTGTGGACCGAAGCCGGCGACGAGCCCGGGGCGGATCTCCTCGTCGGCCGCCTCCAGCTCGTCCCGGACGGCCTCGAGCAGGCGCGCCGGAATGACCCCGGCGTGGCTGAGCTCGGCGGCCCGCTTGGTCAGCGGGGTGGACGCCACGTCGTGGCCGCCGAACACGAGCTCGTCCAGCCCGGGCAGCCCCGCGGCGGCGAAGTCCGGCATCTCGGTGACACATCCCAGCGGTGGCACCAATCCCGCGCGCACCGCGGCCGCCCCGGTGACGACCGTCGTGGCAACCGATCCGCGGGCTCCGACCAGCCACACTCCGACGCTCATTCCGACCTCTCCTATCAAAGGCGGCCCCGCCGGTCCTGGTCCGGCGGGGCCACGTTGGGGCGAAATATCGTCAGAACCGCACCTTCAGGACCTCACCCGTGTGCGCGGCAACTCCGGCCTGCGCGTTCGGCACGCCGCGGTGCGCGATGTACGCCGCGCCGTCGCGGCCGAACGCCAGCCCGGTCGGCGAGACCAGGCCGGTGTCGAGCACCGTGGTGAGCGTGCCGTCCCGGCCGACGCGGACCAGCGACCCGGTCAGGTCGGGCGAGAAGAACCCACCCTTCTTGTACTGCAACGCGTACAGCCGGCCGCGGCGGTCGAACGCGATGTCGATGACCGTGGTCAGGCCGGTCGCCACCACGGACATCTGCCCGTCGCGGGTGATCCGCCAGATCCGCGCGGTGCCGAGGGTGAACGGGAAGCCGGTCATCTCGCCGACGTAGAACGCGCCGTCCGGACCGATCGCGACGCCGGTCGGCACCGACTGCTGGCGGATCTGCCCGGCCGGGCACGCCGGGTGGCCCGGCGGCCCGTTGGGAATGGCCGCAACGCACTGGGACGGGAACAGCGCCAGCGTGCTCAGCTCACCGTTGGGCGAGATCTTGATCAGGTCGTTGGCCGCCGCGTCGCTGACCACCGTGGTGCCGTACCACGTCGTCGCCACCGAGAACGGGTTGCTCTCGATGCCCGAGGTGCTCGGGTCGACCGAGTCCGGATCGTTGGCGGTCTCCCACGCGCGCAGGTCGCCGATCTGCCGCGCCGCCGGCCACACCCGCTCGACCGTGCCGAACCGGTACCCGTACGGGACGGTTCCGGTGGCCGCGGCCGCGCCGCCGAGGTCGAACGGCACGAGCACCTGGCCCCACGGACCGATCGCCACATCGTTGGCGCCGCCCGTGGTTCCGTCGACGGCGCCCTTGGACGGCAGCCCGTTGATGATCCGCTCCTGGCTGCCGTTCCTGATCCGTGTGACATATCCGGTGGTGCCGAAGCAGAGCGTCCCCGCGCACGTGGCGCCCGCGTTTCCGCTCTCGGCGACGTAGACGGCGCCGTTGTGCACGGTGAGCCCGCGCGGGTTGTCCAGGCCCGTCGCGATCACCTCGATCGTCGGCTCCGACCGGTGGGCCGTGTTGCCGGACGCCGAGCCGGGCAGCAATGCCACGGCCAGCACGACCCCGGTCAAAGCCGTGATGATTCTCGACATATCTCTCCCTCGTCGCGGCACTTCCCCGGGCGGAGAAGCTGCCTCGCGGTTTCAATATCGTGGATACGAAGAAATCACACAACGGCGGCACTCAATGAATGATGAATCCGAAGGGCGGTCATCGCGTTGGCTCGATGACCGCCCTTCGGGTGCCGTACTTCGTTAAGTTGCCGCGCTCACCACTTCGCGCCGGCCTGCTGCTTGGTGGCGACGTTGAGCCGGTTCCACACATTGATCGTGGAGATCGCCAGCAGCAGCGCCGCGAGGCCCTGCTCGTCGTAGTACTTGGCGGCGTCCTCCCAGATGGCGTCGGGAACGGGGTCGGGCACGTCGGCCAGCCGGGTGACGTATTCGGCGAGGGCCAGCGCGGCGCGCTCCTCCTCGGTGAAGTAGGGGGTGTCCCGCCAGGCGGCCACGGCGTTGATCCGGTCGTCGGACTCGCCGGCCTGCTTGAGATAGCGAGGGTGCTGGTCGCAGCAGACGCTGCAGCCGTTGATCTGGCTGGCGCGCAGCTGGACGAGGCCGATCGTCGACTGCGGCACACCGGCGTTCTCGGTGGCCTTGTTGAGGGCGTGCAGGGCCTTCATGGCGTCGGGCAGGACCATCGCCGGGTTGCCGATGCGTGGTTCCACGGTTGATCTCCTCCGGGAGTCGTGGGTTTCTGTGCTGAATTCCGCGATATGGGGTTCGATCGGTGCGGTGCCGGCCACGCGCGGTGGCCGCCGCCCCGCCGGCCACGCTATCGGCTGACGGCGGTTTTGGCTTCTCCATTCCTGACCGGTCTAGTGAAGATTTTGGCGATGTATGCCGGAATGTTGTGGGTCCAGTCGTGACGGCGGGCGCGGTACGCGCTCGGGCTCTCGCCGACCAGCTCGGTGAACCGGCTGCTGAACGATCCCAGCGAGGTGCACCCGACGGCGAGCGGCTGCGCGTAATCGCGGTCGATTTGTCCCGGGCCCGGCGCAGGCGAACCAACTCCGCTGGTGTCACGCGGTCAGAATGCCATGGCGCCGCAATTCGTCCAGCGATGGCCTTCGATTGAGCCGTGCAACTGCGGACCGTCCGCGGTTGCACCGTGAACTCAAATATGAATGAAGCGGCGGTGCGCTATTTCTCGAGTTTCGTATCAGGCGGGTAACGGCATCACCGCGCGCTTCTACTCGATTACGTGGCGTAAACGCTTGACAGCGCGTCATTCTACCTGGTAGGACTGGCAATGGTCGGGGAAATCAAGCAAGCCTCAAGCCGATTCCCATGGGATCCGGGGGGAACACGTTGCATTTGACTGCGCGGTCGGTTGAAGATCCCGATTTACGGCGTCCCCGGCTCCGCGTGGACGAGGTTGTTGCTTCAATATATTCGTTGATCTTCGAACATCCGCCGAGACGTGGAATCGGTGGACCGGACTTCGTTAAGTCGCACTGGGCCAGCGTGCCCCTCGACCTTCCGCCTCCCTCGTGATCCACGGTGGCCGGCGTGTCGTCTCCGCCGCCGCCCCATTCTGACGTGCTCCGTTCGCCGGGCCGGCATTCCGCCGGTCGGGTCAATGGCGCATGCCAGCAACACCATCAATGAAAGGAAGGAATACCTGGTGGATCCCATCCTGTACTGGAACGACGTCCTGCTGGAGGCGGACCGTACGACACATACCACCGGCGCGCCGAACGAGGCCGGATCACGCGGCCCGGCCGGAGCCTCCCGGTCCTTCGCGATCGTGAGCCTGGCCATGCACGACGCCTATTACGGCATCAACCCGGGTCACCCGTGCTACCTCGGCAACCGGCTGCCGATGCCACCCGATGGCGCCGACACGGCCGCGGCCATCGCCGCGGCCGCGCATTCCACGCTCAGCGCGCTCTACCCGGCGCAGAAGACGTTCTTCGACTCGAAGCATCTCGCGGCCGGCCTGGTCTCCGGCAAGTCGAGCACCGACGGCCACGACTTCGGTCAGCGGGTCGCCGCGGAGATGCTGGCGCTGCGCAAGAACGATCCCAGCGTCAGCGACGACGGGTATTCGATCTCGGCGGCGCCGGGGCGGTGGCGGCAGGATCCGAACAACTCGCCGCAGGGCACCCACGCGCCGTTCTACGGCGCCCGGTCGCACCTGTTCGCCGCGACCCGACGGCACCACCTCGATCCGCCGCCCCAGTTGGGTTCCGCGGAATACGACGCGGCGGTGCGGGAGGTTCGGGCCAAGGGCATCGCCCCGGAGCTCATGGCGACGCTGCCGGACGACCTGGCGAAGAACCGCCGCACCCCCGCCGAGACGGCCATCGGCATTTTCTGGGCCTACGACGGGGTCAAGGGCCTCGGCACGCCGCCGCGGCTGTACAACCAGATCGTCCGCAAGATCGCCCAGGCGCAGGGCAACGACGTCGGCAAGAACGCCCGGCTGTTCGGCCTCGTCAACGCGGCGCTCGGCGACGCGGGCATCCTGGCCTGGAACGACAAGTTCTTCTACGAGGTGTGGCGTCCGGTGCTCGGGGTGCGGGAGCACGATTCCATCTCCGGGGCCAGCGACGGCACCGACTCCATCGGCGATCCGTTCTGGCTTCCGCTCGGGGCGCCGAACACCAACAACCCGGGGTCGAAGAACTTCACCCCGCCGTTCCCGGCCTATCCGTCGGGTCACTCGACGTTCGGCGCCGCGATGCTCCAGACCGTCCGGCAGTTCTACGGCCAGGGCCGGCCTGGCCCGGACAACCTGTGCGACGGCCTTGAGTTCGTCTCCGACGAGCTCAACGGGATCAGCACCGACCCGGACGGAGAGGTGCGCACCCGGGTGGTGCGCAAGTTCCCCGGCGGGTTGTGGCACATGATCCTGGAGAACGCCCGCAGCCGGGTGTACCTCGGCGTGCACTGGGTCTTCGACACCTATGTCGTCGACAAGGACGGCAATCCGGACCTCGGCCGGAACGTCGGCGGGGTCAGGCTCGGCATGGACATCGCCAACGACATCGCCGAGCACGGTCTCATCGCCCAGAACTCTGCGGGACCCGACGCCTGATCACCGGCATTGAACGAAGTCGACAAGGGCGCGAGCCCACAAGGAGAAGGAGAACAGCCGCCAATGAATGCTCCCACCGAGCAGGCCCGGCCGCACCCGGGCGACGATGACGACGAAGGCAGGCTTCGTCCCGGATACGTGTACGTGATGAGCAACCAGGAGACCGGCAACTCCGTGACGGTGTTCCGCCGCGGTATCGACGGCGAGCTCACCCGGCTCAAGACGTACGTCACCGGAGGCCTCGGCATCGGACGCAGCTATGACCTCGAGCTGGCGTCGGATCCCACGGTCTCGCAGGCCTCGCTGATCCTCAGCCCGGACGAGCGGTTCCTGTTCGCGTGCGACGCCGGCAGCAACGAGGTCTCGTGCCTGCGCATCGTCGAGGACCGGCTGGAGCTGGTCAGCCGCGTCCCCTCCGGCGGAATCCAACCGGTCAGCCTGACCGCCCACGAGAACCTGCTCTACGTGGCCAACACCGGTGGGCTGCCGCCCAACAACCCGCCGAACCCGGACGCCACCATCTCCGGGTTCACGATCGCCCAGGACGGCAAGCTCACGCCGATCGCCGAGTCCACCCGGTCGCTGCCCGGCGGACCGTCGGCGGCCCCGTCGCAGATCTCGTTCCGGCCGGACGGCACCCAGCTCGTCGTGACCGAACGGCAGACCAACAGCATCGTGGTCTTCCCGGTCGACGAGTACGGCCGCCCCGGCGACCCGGTGGTCAACCAGTCCAACGGTCCCGGACCGTTCACCGCCACATTCCACGGTGCGGACGTGCTGCTCGTCACCGAGGTCATCGGCGTGAACTTCACCTTCGGCGCGCTGTCCACCTACAAGGTGGGCCGGGACGGCAAGCTCACGGTGATCAGCGGGTCGGTCAACACCACGGAGCTGACCTCCTGCTGGACGGTCCGCAGCATTCTCGATCCCGACGTGGAATACATCGCGAATGCGCAGAGCGGCACGATCTCGGGCGTCCGGTTCAACGCACAGGGGCAGATCACCCCGTTCCCGCCGGACGGACACCTGGTCTCCACCCGGGATTCGCACGCGACCCAGGACCTGGCGATCAGCAGCGACGGGCGGTTCCTCTACTGCCTTGTGGCCGGCTTCGACGAGAAGCTGGCCGACCCGCGGCTGCCCAACACCCATGTCCCGGGCACGCCGTTCAGCAACCGGATGTCGCTCGCCGGCTTCCGGGTCGAGGCAAGCGGATCGTTGACCCCGCTGCGGGGCTACGGCGTCGCCGATGATCCCCCCACGGTCATCGGACCAGGGCTGCTGAAGCTCCAGGAGGGCCTCGCGCCGGGAAGTGAGGGACTCGTCGCGATCTGACCTCCGCGACGGACGATGTAGCGAACCGGCCCACCGGCGTCCGATCGAGGAC
>NZ_DASZCQ010000139.1:0-7923 GCF_035942955.1 Actinophytocola sp.
CCCCCCCCCCCCAAAAACACCGACGTGAGGCGCAAACACGGCGGTTAGGCGAGGGCGGCGAGCAGCCGGTCCACCGAGGCGGACAGGTTCCACCGCTCCTGCAGCTCGCGCACCCGGTCGAGGTCGCGCGGCTTGTCCGGCACCCGGTCGTCGCGGTCGACGGTGACCGACGCGTCGACGGCCACCCGGACCACGAGCGGCGCCGCGGCGACGTACTTCGCCTCGGCGGCAAGGGCCTCGCGCCAGCGCAGCGGGACGGGGGAGTTGTCCTGTGCCGCGGCGGCGACCAGGCCCTCGAACGATCCGAACCGGGTGATCAGCTTGGCCGCGGTCTTCTCGCCGATGCCGGTCACGCCGGGCAGCCCGTCGGACGGATCTCCGCGCAGCGCCGCCATGTCGGCGTAGGCCGGGCCGGCGTTGGCGACCGGAAGGCCGTACCTGGCGGCCACCTCGGCCGGTCCGTAGGTCTGCACCTTGGCCCAGCCCGCGCCGACGTAGACCACGCTGACCGGGGTGGGCTTGGCGCGCACGACCTGGAAGAGGTCCCGGTCGCCAGTGATCACCTCGACCGGGTCGACGCCCTCCTTGGCGGCCAGCGTGCCGATGACGTCGTCGGCCTCGTAGCCGTCGGCCTCGGCGGTGGCGATGCCGAACGCGTCGAGCAGGTCGAGGATGATCGGAATCTGCGGGGTGAGGGCGTCCGGGACCTCCTCGATGTTGTTCTTGGGGTCGGCCACCCGGTGGGTCTTGTAGCTGGGCAGGGCCTTGACCCGGAACGCCGGCCGCCAGTCTGCGTCGAGGCAGGCCACCAGCCGCGACGGCCGCCGGTCGGTCAGGACCCGCGCGATGGCGTCGGCGAACCCGCGGACGGCGTTGACCGGTTGCCCGTCCGGCGCCCGCATCGAGTCGGGCAGGGCGTAGAAGGCGCGGAAGTACAGGCTGGCCGAGTCCAGCAGCGCAAGAGGACCACTCACGTTGGCAGCCTAGCGGCCCAATCGCAGAGGAATCTTTGCAAAGGATTCTCTGGGGTTTATCCTCGAGTCATGAACGCCGAGCGCCGCTCCGTGGAGCTCGACGGCAGGACCCTGCGGGCGCTGGCCCACCCGCTGCGCGCGCAGATGTTGGGCCTGCTGCGCACCGAGGGCCCGGCGACCGCGACCGGCCTGGCCGCCAGGGTGGGGGAGAGCTCGGGGACGACGAGCTGGCACCTGCGGCAGCTCGCCGAGGCCGGCCTCGTCGAGGAGGCGCCCGACCGCGGAAGCCGCCGGGAGCGCTGGTGGCGAGCCGCGCACCTGTACACGATGATGCGGCTGGAGAAGCTCGTCGACGAACCCGACAACGCCGAGCTGTTCAACGTGTTCCTGCACGAGGTGGCGAGCACGTACTACCGGAAGGCCGCGGCCTTTCTCTCCCAGGCCGGGACGTGGGGCCGGGAGTGGCTGGAGTCGGCGGACTTCTCCGACGACGAGCTGCCGCTGACCGCACCCGAGCTGGTCCGGCTGACCAAGGAGCTGCACGAGATCGTGGCGCGCTACAAGCGCGAGCGCCGCCCCGGCGACGAACGGGTCGTCGTGCAGCTCCAGCTGTTTCCGCGGCGGCCGTCGTGACGAGCGTGCGGTGGGCCGAGCCCACCGGCGTCCGGCGGCGTGGACCGTTGCTGGCGGTGCTCGTGGCCAACGTGCTGTCCGTCTGCGGGACCACGATGACGCTGCTCGCCGTGCCCTGGTTCGTGTTGGAGACCACGGGAAGCCCGGTGCGGACCGGGCTGGTGCTCGGCGTCGAGGTGGCCGGCGTGGTGGTGGCGTCGGTGCTGGGTGGTCCGGTGATCGACCGCTTGGGGCACAAGCGGTCCAGCGTGCTGTCCGACCTCATGGCGGCGGGCGCGGTGAGCGCCGTGCCGGTGCTGCATTTCTCCGTGGGGCTGCCGTTCTGGGCGTTGATCACGCTGGCCGGGGTGCTCGGGACCAGCAGGGCGCCCGGCGAGACCGCGCGGGCCGCGATGATGCCCACGCTCGTCGAGCTGGCCGGCACCTCGCTGCACCGCGCCATGGGTGCCTACGACGGCGTGTCCCGCACCGCCAAGGGGTTGGGCGCCCCGCTGGCCGGCGTGCTGATCGCGCTCGCCGGTGCGCCGTCGTTGCTGCTGATCGACGGCGTGACCTTCCTCGTCTCCGCCGCGCTGGTGGGGATCGTCGTGCCGGATGGGGACGGGCGGCGGCCCGGCGGGGGATACCTGCGCGGGCTGCTGACCGGGTTCGCCTACCTGCGCCGGGACCGCCTGGTCGGCGCGATCGTGCTGATGGTCATGCTGACCAACGCGCTGGACGTCGCCAGCAACGCGGTGCTGTTTCCGGTGTACGCCAAGGACATTCTGCGCAGCAGTGTCGCGTTGGGACTGATGAGCGGGGCGTTCGCCGGTGGCGCGGTGGCCGGCAACGTGCTGTACACCTGGCTCGGCGAGCGGTTTCCCATGTGGCCCACCTACACCGTGGCGTTTCTCGCGGTCGGCGCGCCGCGGTACGTCGTCATGGCCGCCGAGCCCGGCCTGCCGGTGATCCTCGCCGTGCTGGTGCTGTCCGGGACGCTCTGCGGTGCGATCAACCCGATCCTCGACGTCGTGCTGCTGCGCCGGCTCCCGGTCGACCTGCGGGCCAAGGTGCTCGGGTTCATCGCCGGCGGCGTGCTGACCGCGGCCCCGCTCGGCGCGGTGCTCGGCGGGATGGCGGTCGCGGCGTTCGGGCTGACCGCCACGTTGCTCCTGGTGGGTGGTCTGTACCTGCTGGCCACCCTGTGCCCGCTGGTGCTGCCGGTGTGGCGGCGCATGGACGAGGCCGTCCCACCCGCCCACCCGCGGCCTGGCGTTCGCTCCTAAGCTGCAAGGCATGTCAACGGTTTCCGGTGTCACCGCGGCGGTGTTGCGAGCCCGGCTGGCGCGGGCCAGGGCGGCGGCGGCCACGGCCGGCGTCGACGCGCTGCTGATCGCGCCGGGCTCGGACCTGCGGTACCTGATCGGCGGGTCGGGCACCTCGTTCGAGCGGCTCACCTGCCTCGCGGTGCCGGCGGGCGACGCGCCAGCGGTGCTCGTCGTGCCCAAGCTCGAGGCGCCCGGCTACGCGGCCGTGCCGTTCGACGAGCTGGGCGTCGAGCTGGTCACCTGGGTCGACGGCGAGGACCCGTACGCGCTGGTGGCGTCCCGGCTGGGGCGGCCGGTCCGGGTCGCGGTCGGCGACGTCATGCCGGCGCTGCACGTGCTCGGGCTGCGCGGCGCGGTGCCGGCCGCCGAGCAGACCCTGGCCGGCCCGGTGCTGCGCGAGCTGCGGATGCGCAAGGACGCCGCCGAGGTCACCGCGCTGCGGCGGGCCGGGGCGGCGATCGACCGGGTGCACGCGCGGATGGGCGAGTGGCTGCGGGTGGGGCGCACCGAGGCCGAGGTGGGCGCCGACATCGCCGCGGCCATCGTCGCCGAGGGCCATGTGCGCGCCGACTTCGTGATCGTCGGGTCCGGGCCGAACGGGGCCAGCCCGCACCACGACGTGTCCGACCGGGTGATCGAGCCGGGTGACGTGGTGGTGGTCGACATCGGCGGGCCGGTGGCCGAGGGGTACAACTCCGACTCCACCCGGACCTACGCGATCGGCGAGCCCCGCGACGCCGACGTGGCCGCCACCTACGCCGTGCTGCAGGCCGCGCAGCGGGCGGCGGTCGAGGCCGTGCGGCCGGGCGTGCCGGCACAGGAGGTGGACGCGGCGGCCCGGCGGATCATCGCCGACGCCGGGTTCGGCGAGTACTTCATCCACCGCACCGGGCACGGCATTGGGCTGGACGTGCACGAGGACCCGTACATCGTCCGCGGCAACGACCTGCCGCTGGAGCCGGGCATGGCGTTCAGCGTCGAGCCCGGCATCTACCTGCCCGGCCGGTGGGGCGCGCGCATCGAGGACATCGTCGTGGTCACCGACGACGGCGTCGAGCCGCTCAACCACCGCCCGCACGAGTTGGTGGTGCTCCCCGGGTGAGCGGAGCTTGCGGAGCGAACCTACTAATACTCCTGCGTCTCCGAGAAACGAGGAGACGCAGGCTTGGCGGAGCTTGCGGAGCGAACCATTCAACACTGCCCCGTTGCCGAGGAACGAGGCAACGGGGTGGCCATCACCGAGCTTGCGAGGTGATGGCATGACCGCCGCCGACCTGGAGCCGATCGACCGGGCCATCGCCCGCGAGCTGGCCGGAGACGGGCGGTGCAGCTTCACCGACCTCGCCGAGCGGGTCGGGCTCAGCGTCTCCGCCGTGCACCAGCGGGTGCGCCGCCTTGAGCAGCGCGGGGTGATCCGCGGCTACACCGCCCGCCTCGACGCCGAGGCCGTCGGCCTGCCGCTGACCGCCCTGATCTCGCTGACCCCCACCGATCCCGCGGCTCCCGACGACTACCCGCAGCGCCTCGAGCCGATCCGGGAGATCGAGTCCTGCTACTCCGTCGCCGGCGACTACTCCTACGTCCTGCTGGTGCGGGTCGGCTCGCCGGTCATGCTCGAGGACCTGCTCCGCCGGATCCGCGAGGCCGCCCACGTCGCCACCCGCACCACCGTCGTCCTCTCAACCCCCTTCGAGGGTCGCTCACCGGCCCTGTGATCGCTCGGGCGCGACGTCGTCGACGTTCACGCCGAGCGCCGCAAGGGGCTCGCGGGCGGCCGGGCGCAGGCGGACCGATCGGCCGGTGCCGCGTTCGAGCCAGGCGCCGTCGAGTGCCCGGTTCAGCAGGGCCGCGGCGACGGCGCCGCCGAGGTGCTCGCGCCGCTCCGTCCAATCAAGACAGTCGCGGAGCAGCGGCCGGTTGGTGGGTCGCCCGGCGGTCACCCCGAGGTCGGCCAGAACTCGTTGACCCACAGGGGTTATCGACAGACCGGCACTGACGTCGATGAGCCCGCGGTCGATCATGCCGTCGCGCAGCAGCACGCCGAGGCGGCCGGCCAGGTGGTCGTAGCAGGTGCGGGCGGCAGCCAGCCGGCGCGCCAGCAGCGACGCCCTGAGCCCGGTCCGCCGCGGCCGCTGCTCGGCGTGCTCGGCGAGGCTTTCGATCAGCTGCGCGACTTTCGGGTCGGCGATGCGCACGTAGCGGTGCCGCCCCTGGCGCAACGTCTCCACGAAGCCCGCTTTGACCAGTTTGGACACATGCTCGCTGCCGGTCGACGGCGCCACGCCCGCCGCCCGCGCCAGCTCGCCCACCGTCCAGGCCCGCCCGTCGATCAGAGCCAGGCACATGCTGGCCCTGGCCGGCTCGGCCAGCACCGCAGCCACCTCGGCGATCCGCATACCCCCACGTTAGGCGACCGACGCGTCGGCCCCGACCGACACGTGCCGCGCGATCGGGGCCGGTGCTGGTGGCCGGTCAGGCGTTCAGCAGCTGGTTGAAGAAGGCCCGGTAGCGGCGAAGGGCCAGCCGCAGCTCCTCGGTCTGCACGCCGGATCCTTGGCGCCACTGGCCTTCCAGCTCCTGCTTGTGCTCGTTGAACGTGGTCGCCAGCGTCTGCATCACCTCGGCAACGAGGTGGTCGGCGTTCTCCACGGCGTCCCGCGGGTCGTCGACGAACCGGACCTGAACCTGCTGCCACTCCGAGCGGAAGCGCTCCACGTCCTCGGGCCGGAACAGCCGGACCGTGTCCTCGCCCTCGCCCGACGGAGCCATCTGCTCCTCCGCCCGGACCTCACCGCCGGCGGGCCGAATTTCGGCTTCGTCGGGCCGATTCTGCGCCTCGTCGGGCCGCGTGCCGTCCTCGTCAGGGCGGCTCCGAGCGTCGGCGGACCGGAACTCGTCCTGGTCGGACCGGGCGCCGAACTCGTCGCGCCGGGTGCCGAACTCCTCGGACCGGACGTCGAGCTCCTCCTCCGCCGGCCGGTCTTCCAACTCCTCGACGGGGCGCGCCATCGGCTCGTCGGGCTCGTCCACCCGACCCTCGTCGTCGCGCCGGTCCCGGGCTTGTCCGTCGGACCATGCCGTCGATTCGGCGGTCTCCCGCTGCTTCCGGGATTCCGGGATGTCCGGGCGGTCGGGCTCGTCCCACCGCTCGTCGCGGTCAGTCGGTTGGTTGCGCCCGGCGGCCGTCGCCAGATCCTCCGTGTGCAACCGCATCTCCTCGTCCGTTCTCTGATCGTGTCGCATGTTCACGCCTTCCCGCTCGATCGTCCACATCGGTCACCAGGTCCTCGAACATCGCCCGGTAGTGCGTCATCGCCTCGCGAAGCTCCTCAGTGGACACTCGGCCGCGCTCGCTGCGGCTCGTGAGGTCGTGGGCGCTGCGGTAGTGGCCGACGGCCGCCGCGTGCCGCACCGACAGGTCGGCGAGCTGCTGCTCGTAGCCCTCGGTCGGGTAGCCGCGCTCCCTCATCACGACCGTCACCAGCCGGTCCGCCTCGGTGACCGCGCCGCCAGGGTCGTCGACGAACTGGGCCTGGATCCGTTCCCACTGCATGGAGTAGCGGTCCCGTGCCGCCGCGTCCAGCGGACGAATGTCGAGCTGGTCGTGGCGTTTGCGCCGCTCGGCAAGGTCCCGTTCGACCTCGCGCCGGTCCTTGCCCTCCTCGAGCGCCTTGTCGTACTCGGGACCGAACTGCTCCTGCAACTGCCTGCGCCGCATCTGCATCCACGCGAACCACCCCAGCAGCGCGAGTACCACGACGGCGGCCACGATGATCACAATGGTTGCGCCGGTAGACATCACATGTCCTTCCATCAACCTCAAGACAGAACTGGATGATGGATTGCCGGCCACACGCGCGTGAAACGGCCGGCCGCCGGGATTACGGCATTAGGAGCAGCGTGGCCAGCCCCTAATCGCCGATCGTGGTGGCGGAATGCAGGTTGCCGTCGGGTCCGGATAGGCAGGCCGCGGCGCGGTCCGGCGTGTTCAGGAACTCAGCGAGACAGCGTCCGAACTGCGCGTGACCGTTGGCGTTGGGATGGAACGACTCCTGCAGGGCGTGCGTGGCACGCTCGTCGCTGTGCAGGTCCGACCAGTCGACGGCAAGGCGGCGGAACCACTCGCGGTCGGGGTCGCGTGACGAGCAGGCCTCCCGGCCGGCGCCGGCCCGGGACAGGTCGAGGAAGCGGGCGCCGGCGAGCCGGGCGGCCTGCCGCAGACCGGCCGTCAGCGCCGGCACCGCCGCGTCGCGGACCCAGCGCAGGTCCTCCGACCGGAACGGGCAGCCGGACAGGTCCTGCAGGCCCTCGGCGACGTCCGGCCCGACCGGTGCCGCGTACGACTGCAGGATCAGCTCGTAGTCGTGGTCGCGGTACCCGACCCCGCGTAGCGCGGCGCGCACGTCTCGCAGCGCCCTGACCAGCTTGGGCACCATGGCGTCCACCCGGTCCTGCCAGTGCGGCCCGATCGTGTCGCCGCAGCCGGGCCGGGACCTGCTGAACCAGGCCTGCACACACTGGTCGAGCACGTGGGAGAACCCGGGCTCGTCGTTGGCGCCGGCCGCGACGACCACCGCGACCACCCGGTTCTCGCTGGCGACCCTGGCCAGCCGCTCCGCCTGGGACGGCTCGGTGTACTGGATCGCCGCACCCAGGCCGACCTGCGCGCTCGGTGCGCCGGAGCAGGCCAGGTTGATCGTGCCGGCCACGCCGGGCATGTGGGCCCGGTGGATCGACGCGCTGCTCGACCGGTGGCACCAGTTGCCGGCCTCGCCGTCGGTGCCGGGTTCGTAGTTTCCCGCGCCCTCACCGGAGACCGTGCTGTCGCCGAGCGCCACGAGGACCCGCGGCGAGTCGACCGGCGGACCCGGCAGCGGGCCGGTTGCGGGAAACCGGTGATCGCCGCTCAGCGCCAGCGCACCGGCCACGATCACCAGGGGTAGGACGAGCAGCGCGTGCCATCGGCTCGGTCGCATCACGGCCGAGTCTAATGATCGCCGGGACGGGCG
>NZ_DASZCQ010000140.1:0-3026 GCF_035942955.1 Actinophytocola sp.
GCCCGGCGGCATCGCGGACGGACGCGGTGCCGCCGGGCCGGGTCAGCTTTCAGCCGACGATGGCCAGCTCGCCGAGGTGCTCGGGGTCGGCGATCATCTCGATACCGGTGATCTTCCCGTCCGCCACGGCGAAGGTGAACACCACGCGCGGCTGCCCGCCGACCGACCAGACCAGCCCGGCGGCCCCGTCGATGAGGGCCGGTCGCGCGGCCCTGGCCCGGCCCGAGAACGTGCCGGCCACCGCCCGCGCGCCGCGGACCTCCGCCTCGGCGCCCATCTGGACCGTGACGGCGTCGGCGCGCAGCACGGCGTCGGGGTCGAGCAGCGCCAGCAGGGCGTCGAAGTCTCCGCCGCGGGAGGCGGCCAGGAAGGCGTCGACGACCTCGCGCTGGCGGGCCAGGTCGGCGCCGGGATCCGGGGCGGCGCCCTGCACCCGCCGCCGGGCGCGGCTGGCCAGCTGCCGGGTCGCGGCCGCGGAGCGGCCCACGATCGGCGCGATCTCGTCGAACGGGACCGCGAACATGTCGTGCAGCACGAACGACAGCCGTTCGGCCGGCGCGAGCGTGTCGAGCACCACCAGCAGCGCGGGACCGACCGAGTCGGCGAGCAGCGCCTCGTGCTCGGGGTTTCCGCCGCCGTCGTGGTTGAGGACCGGCTCGGGCACGTGATCGCCGATGGGCTCCTCGCGCCGCGACTCGCGGGCGCGCAGCATGTCCAGGCACACCCGGGCGACGACGGTGGTCAGCCAGCCGCGGAGGTTCTCGACGCCGCTGGTGTCCGATCGGCTGAGCCGGATCCACGCCTCCTGGACCGCGTCCTCGGCTTCGCTGGCCGAGCCGAGCATCCGGTAGGCCACCGCCCGCAGGTGCGCGCGGTTGGCCTCGAACCGTTCGGCCAACCCGTCATGCTGCTGTTCCATTTTTGTCACATTCCCCCTGTCGCGTGCCGTCATTGTAGTGACGGTTCGTCAAGCCCTTTTTGTGAGGAGAGCCATGACCTCCCCCATCCTGGTGACCGGCGGTACCGGAACACTCGGACGCCTGGTCGTCCGGCGCCTGCGCGACGCCGGCCACCCCGTGCGGGTGCTCAGCCGGCGTGCCCGCGAGGCGGCCGACGGCGTCACCTTCCTGACCGGTGACCTGGTCAGGGGCGAGGGTATCGAGCCCGCGCTGGCCGGGGTCACGGCCATTGTGCACTGCGCAAGCGACAAGAAGGGCGACGACGTCGCCACCGGTAACCTCGTCCGTGCGGCGCAGGCCCAGGCCGTCCCACCCCACCTGGTGTACCCGTCGATCGTCGGGGTCGACGCCGTCTCGTTCGGCTACTTCCAGTCCAAACGCGAGTGCGAGCGAATCGTGTCCGAGTCGGGTCTGCCGTGGACGATGCTGCGCGTCACCCAGTTCTACGACCTGGTGTACCGCGGAACCCGCAAGCTGGCCCGGCTGCCGGTGATCCCGGTGCCGGCCGGCTTCCGGTGCCAGCCGATCGACCCGGCCGACGTCGCGACCCGGCTCGTCGAGCTCGCGCTCGGTGCGCCCGCCGGCCGGGTGCCGGACCTGGGCGGCCCGGACGTGACCAGTTGGGAGGACCTGACCCGCAGGTACCTGCGGGCGACTAACCGGCGGCGGGCGATCCTGCCGCTGTGGATGCCGGGCCTCGGCAAGATCAAGGCCGGCGGCCTGCTGGTGGGCGATCAGCCGGACGGCGGCATCCCCGCCGGCCGCCGGACCTGGGAAGACTTCCTGTCGGAGCGGCTCAATGAGCAGCCGGCGAACTGACTTCCGCGGCCCGTCACATTCTCGCGGCGCGGTCCGTCATATGGGTGAGGAACGAAAAAGCGTTCAGCAGACACCGGACGACTGACCCGGAGGAGGCGGAAATGGCAACCAGGATGAGCAATCCGGCAATGGTTCTTCCGGACGCCATGAAAGCCCTGCACGCCCTGAACAAAGCGGCGGAAAACGCCGGGGTTTCGCAGACGACGCTCCAGCTGGTGCAACTGCGGGCGAGCCAGATCAACGGCTGCAGCGTCTGCGTCGACCAGCACCCGCGATTCATGAAGCAGGCCGGCGAGACCGACGAGCGGCTCATGGCGGTGGCGGCCTGGCGGGACACCCCGTACTTCACCGACGCCGAGCGGGCCGCGCTGGCCCTCGCCGAGGCCGTCACCCGGCTGGCCGACCGTCCGGACCCGGTGCCGGACGACGTCTGGCAGGACGCCGCCAAGCACTACGACGACCAGGCGCTCGCCGCCCTGCTCGTCTCGATCTCCACGATCAACGTCTGGAACCGGTTGAACGTCGCCACGAAGCAGCAGGCCGGCGTGCGGTGGTAGCCGCCGGACACGGCTCCAGTGGCGCCGCGACGGCGCGGTCACCGGGCAGCACGCGGTGACCGCGCCGATCCGAAACGCCTCTTCCCAATACTCCCAACGACGGGATTCTCCACACATCGCCGGATCGGCGAATTCTCCCCGATGAATGAAATGGGCGCGGTTGGACCCTGCGCTCGAAACGAAGTGAATGGAGCACGGAAATGCAGGTCAACAGGGTGGAGTTCTGGTTGAGGGCCATCGCGATCGTCGTGGCCGCCTTCGGATTCGCCGCAGTCGGGCAGCAGGTCGCCCTCGCGGCCCCGCAGGCGCAGGCCGCGTTCTCGGTCACCGCGACGCCGTCGACCGGGTTGACCGAGGGGGCCGTCATCACCGTTGCGGTGAGCGGTTTCGGTGCCGGCGAGGCGGTCTACGCCGGACAGTGCGCCGAGCCGTCGGCCGGCGTCAAGGTGTGCAGCCAGGACGTGCTGCCCCTCACGACCGACGCGAGCGGCTCCGGCTCCGGCCCGCTGACCGCGCACCGGACCTTCACGGCGATCACCTGGGACGGTCGGCCCTGGGGCACGGTCGACTGCGCCTCGGTCGCCGGCGGCTGCCACATCTCGGCCGGTAGCAGCGCCACCCGCAACGCGGTGACCCCGATCTCCTTCCGCTGACCGTCCATAGCGGCCCAGCAGCCGAGCCGGCGCCGGAT
>NZ_DASZCQ010000141.1:0-7682 GCF_035942955.1 Actinophytocola sp.
GGGTGGAGCCGGCCGTGGCCCCGGGGGAGGGGGAGCGGGCGGCGCGGGCGTTGGGGGTGGTGGCCGAGCAGTTGGTGGGGTTGGCGGGGGCGGCCAGCAAGACCGCGGCGGAGGTGCTGGAGGCGGAGGCGTTGATGGCCGCGGATCCGACGCTGGCGGAGGCGGTTGCGGGGCGGGTGGCGGCGGGGCGGCCGGCGGCGTGGGCGATCACCGAGGCGCTGGCGGAGCAGAAGGAGATCTTGGTGGGGCTGGGGGGATACATGGCGGAGCGGGCGGCGGATCTGGACGATATCCGGGATCGGGCGGTGGCGTACCTGCTGGGGTTGCCGATGCCCGGGGTGCCGGAGCCGGGGGAGCCGTTCGTGCTGGTGGCCGACGATCTGGCGCCGGCGGACACGGCGCGGCTGGATCCTGGGAAGGTGCTGGCGCTGGTGACGCGGCGCGGGGGGCCGACGAGCCACACGGCGATCTTGGCGCGGTCGTTGGGGTTGCCGGCGGTGGTGGCGTGCCCGGGGGCACTGTCGCTTGCGGACGGCACGGTGGTGGCGGTGGACGGGGGCACCGGCGAGGTGATCACGGTGTCCACTGTGGACGCGGTGGAGATCAGGGCGGCGGCGGAGCGGGAGCGGGGTCGGCTGGCCGACAGCTCCGGGCCGGGGCGGACGGCCGACGGGCATCCGGTGCAGCTGCTGCTGAACGTCGGGTCGGCGGACGATCTCAAAGGGACGGTGGACGCCGAGGGGGTGGGGTTGTTCCGCACTGAGTTCCTGTTCCTCGGGCGGACGCAGGCGCCGACGTTGGAGGAGCAGGAGCGGGCGTACGCCGACGTGTTCGCCAGGATGAGCGGGCGGAAGGTGGTGCTGCGGACGCTGGACGCGGGGGCGGACAAGCCGCTGCCGTTCCTCGGGTTGGAGCCGGAGGAGAACCCGGCGCTGGGGATCAGGGGGCTGCGGGTCGCGCGCGGCCACCCGCAGGTGCTGGCCGATCAGCTCGAGGCGGTGGCGCGGGCGGCGAAGTCGACCGGCGCCGAGGTGTGGGTGATGGCGCCGATGGTGGCGACCCGCACCGAGGCGGCGGCCTTCGCCGAGCAGGTGCGCGCGGCCGGGCTGCCGGTGGCCGGCGCGATGATCGAGATCCCGGCGGCGGCGCTGCGGGCGCACCGGCTGCTCGAGGTGGTGGACTTCCTCAGCATCGGGACCAACGACCTGAGCCAGTACACGATGGGCGCGGACCGGATGCGCGGGGAGCTGGCCGATCTGCTCGACCCGTGGCAGCCCGCGGTGCTCCAGCTCGTGGCGTCGTGCGCGGCCGCCGGTCGCGAGGCCGGCAAGCCGGTCGGGGTGTGCGGCGAGGCGGCCGGCGACCCGCGCCTCGCGCTGGTGTTCGCCGGGTTGGGCATCACCAGCCTGTCGATGTCGGCGCCGAGCATCCCGGCGGTCCGCGCCGCCCTCGCCGAGCACACGCTCGACGACTGCCGCCGCATCGCCAGGGAAGCACTGGATGCCTAGTGCTCGGCGATCACGCAGCCGATGGTCCCGCTCGGCAGGTCGTGCACCAGCACCTCGGCGACGGTGAAGCCGTGCGACGTCACCGTCTCCGCAAGGGCGGTCATGGCCGCACGGGTCTGGCTGGAGTCGAGTGGTTGGTACACGAGGAAAAGGCGACCGTCGGGGGCCAGGTGGTGCTTGATGATCTCCAGCTCCCGGTCGGGCCGGCCGCGCAGGATCACCGGCAGGTGGATGGCGAAGATCTTGTCGAACCGGGCGGCGCCGAGATCGGCCTCGTGCAGGGACGCGGTCTGCAACGACGCCACGCCGGCGGCCACGTAGTCCGCGTTGCGCCGCGCGGCCATCTCGATCATCGTGGCCGACCGGTCGACGGCGAGGATGCTGCCGCCGGACAGCTTCTCGCACACCAGGGTGACCGCGACCCCGTGGCCGCAGCCGATCTCCAGCACCCGGTCGGTGGGGCGGATGTCCATGGTGTCCACCGCCCACACCAGCCGGTCGGCCGCCTTCGTCCTCATAGGACCAACGGGAGGCCGAAGGCGCCGAACAGCTCCGCGTGGAACGCGGCGATCTCGACGATCCGGCCGTCCTCGATGCGGAGCAGGTCGACGGCGAACGCCCGGAACTCGGTGTCGCCAGGGGCACGGACGTAGAACGCCGCGGCGGGCTGGCGGTTGGCGGCGGTGGGCAGCAGCCGCAGCTCGCCGATGTAGCTCGCCGAGCTCTTGTCCAGGCTGCCGGACAGCGCCGTGGTGATCGTGTCGCGGCCCTCGTGCCACATCGGGTACGGGGGCATGACCGCCCGGGCGTCGGCGTGCAGCAGCTCGGCGATGGCGGCCACGTCGGACCGTTCGAAGGCGGCCATGAAGCGGTCGCGCAGCTCGAGCTCCTCCGGGGTCGGCGCGGCGGGCCGGGTCCAGTCGGAGCGGCGTTGCGGCAGGTGCTCGCGCAGCGTGCCGCGGGCCCGCTGCAGGGCGCTGTTGGCCGAGGCCACGCTGGTCTCCAGCAGCGCGGCGACCTCGGCGGCCCGCCAGCCCAGCACGTCGCGCAGGATCAGCACGGCCCGCTGGCGCGGCGGCAGGTGCTGCACGGCGGCGAGGAACGCCAGCTCGATCGTCTCCCTTGCGACGACCTCGGCGTCCGGTTCGTCGCCGGCCAGCAGGCTGTCCGGGAACGGCTGCAGCCACGGGATGTCGGTGCGCGGCGGCAGGTACACGTCGGGGGCCGACGCCGGCCCCAGGTCCTGCGGCAGCACCCGACGCGGCCGGCGGGCCAGCACGTCGAGGCAGGCGTTGGTCGCGATCCTGTACAGCCAGGTGCGCAGCGAGGAGCGGCCCTCGAAGTCCCCGCGCGCCCGCCACGCGCGCAGGAACGTCTCCTGCACCAGGTCCTCGGACTCGGAGAACGAGCCGAGCATCCGGTAGCAGTGCACCCGCAGCTCCCGCCGGTGCCGCTCGACCAGCTCCTGGAATGACGTCTCAAGCATCCTCATGGACGGTACCGACGTCCGAGCCGGGAAAAGTCATCGGTAGCTCGAAGATCGGGAACACCCGGGTGTCCATGAAGTTGGCGACGTGCGTGATGCCGGCCGGGCCAAGGGTGAGCACCTGCAGGATGAACGCCCGGAACTCGCCGGAGCCGGGGTCGCGCAGGTACATCCCGAGGCCGGGCTGGCCGTTGGCCTCGACCGGCAGGAATCGGAAGTCGCCCGGCCCGCCGGGGCAGCGGTGCTCCAGGTGCAGGCCGACCGGCTCGGGACCGCGGTACCACTGGGTGAACGGCGGCATCTCCCAGACGACGTCCTCGCTGAACAGCTCCACGATCGCCGGCACGTTCTTGGCGTGGAACGCGGTCACGTAGCGGTCGAGCAGCTCGCGCTGGTCGGCCGTGTCCGGCTCGGTGATCTCGTCCTCGGTCGGCGCGGTCCGGTCGAGCTGGGCCCTTGCCCGCTGCAGCATGCTGTTCACGGCCGCGACCGAGACGTCGAGCAGCTCGGCGACCTCGGCGGCCCGCCAGGACAGCACGTCGCGCAGGATCAGCACGACCCGCTGGCGGGCCGGCAGGTGCTGCAGCGCGGCGATCAGCGCGAGCCGGATGCTGGCCCGCGACGTGACGATCGCCGCGGGATCCGAGCCGTCGTCGGCCCCGACCTTGGCGTCCGGCACCGGCTCGAGCCAGGGCACCTCCGGCCGCTCCACCAGCCCGTCCTCCGGGCCGGACGGCCCGCCGAGCCCGGTCGGCATCGGCCGCCGCTTGCGGTTCCGCAGCGCGGTCAGGCAGGCGTTGGTGGCGATGCCGTACAGCCAGGTGCGCAGCGACGAGCGGCCCTCGAACCGGTCGTAGGCGCGCCAGGCCCGCAGGTAGGTCTCCTGCACGAGATCCTCGGCGTCGTGCACCGAGCCGAGCATCCGGTAACAGTGGGCGAGGAGCTCCCGCCGGTACGGATCCGCCCGGGTCAGGAAGTCCTCGTCCCCCAGGGCCGTGGTCATGCCCCCACCTTGCCATGCCGGTATGACTGGATCCGTGTTCGACTCCGTGCTGGTGTACGCGATCCCGATGACGACCCGGTTCCGGGGGATCACGGTGCGCGAGGGGATGCTGGTCGAGGGGCCGGCCGGGTGGGGGGAGTTCTGCCCGTTCCCGGAGTACGGCGACCGGGAGGCGGCGCACTGGCTGGCGGCGGCGGTGGAGGCGGCGACGGTGGGCTGGCCGGCGCCGGTGCGCGACCGGATTCCGGTCAACTGCACCGTTCCGGCCGTGGGGGCCGAGCGCGCGCACGAGCTCGTGGCGGCGTCGGGGTGCCGGACGGCCAAGGTGAAGGTGGCCGACCATCCCGGGTCGCTGCCCGAGGACCTGGCCAGGCTGGAGGCGGTGCGCGACGCGCTCGGCCCGGATGGCGCGGTCCGGTGCGACGCCAACGGGGCGTGGGAGGTCGACACCGCGGTCGCCGTGATCCCCCGGCTCGACCGGGCCGCGGGTGGGCTGGAGTACGTGGAGCAGCCGTGCCGCACGGTGGCGGAGCTGGCGGCCGTGCGCCGCCGGGTGGCTGTCCGGATCGCCGCGGACGAGTCGATCCGGCGGGCCGAGGATCCGCTGCGGGTGGCGGTCGCCGGCGCGGCCGACGTCGCCGTGCTCAAGTGCGCCCCGCTGGGTGGGGTCCGCCGCGCGCTCGAGGTCGCCGCGGCGGCCGGGCTGCCGTGCGTGGTGTCCTCGGCCCTTGAGACCAGCGTGGGGCTGGCCGCCCAGCTCGCCCTGGCCGGCGCCCTGCCCGAGCTCGACTTCGCCTGCGGCCTCGGCACCCTCCCCCTGCTCGGGGCCGACGTCGTCCCGGCGGCGGACTCGCTGCGACCGGTGGACGGATATCTCCCGGTGCCGCGCAGGCCGCCCGCTCCCGACCCGGCCCTGATCATCGAGCCCCCGCCCGAGCGCGCCGCCTGGTGGCACGACCGGCTCAGCCGACAATTAGAACTGTCTTGACAAAAAATTTTGTCGGTGACACGGTTGGTCCATGTTGGACGTGACGGTGATCGAGGACCCGGCGGCCGCCGAGGTGTGCATGGACCCGGTGCGCGCGCGGCTGCTGGCCGAGCTGGCCGAGCCGAAGTCGGCCACGATGCTGGCCGGGTCGGTCGGGCTGCCCCGCCAGAAGGTCAACTACCACCTGCGGATGCTCGAGCAGCACGGGCTGGTGGAGCTGGTCGAGGAGCGCCGCAAGGGCAACGTCACCGAGCGGCTCATGCGGGCCACCGCCGCGTCCTACGTGATCTCGCCGCTGGCGCTGGCGGCCGTGCAGCCCGACCCGGACCGCGCGCCCGACCGGCTGTCCGCCCGCTGGCTGCTCGCCGTGGCCGCCCGGCTGGTGCGCGAGATCGGCGTGCTGATCACCGGGGCGAGTCGGGCCGGCAAGCGGGTCGCCACGTACGGCCTCGACGCCACGATCCGGTTCGCCTCTGCGGCCGACCGGTCCGCGTTCGCCGAGGAGCTCACCGGCGCGGTCGCCGCGCTGGTCGCCAAATACCACGACGACGCCGCAACGGGCGGGCGCGAGCATCGCGTGATCGTCGCGGTCCACCCGAGTGTCCCTACGGAGAAGGAGAACTGAGATGCACGAGTTCGAGATCCGCGAGGAGATCACCATCGACGCCAGGCCCGAGGAGGTGTGGAACGCGATCGCCACCGGTCCGGGAATCGACGCCTGGTTCATGGGACACACCGAGCTGGAACCCCGCCTCGGCGGCCGGGCCCGGATGGAGATGCCCGGCTGGACCGCGGAGTCCACCATCACCGCGTGGGAGCCCGGCCGGCACTTCGCCTACAAGGGGGACGAGAACCCGGACGGCACGTTCATGGCGTTCGAGTACCTGATCGAGGGACGCGGCGGGAGCGGCACCGTGCTCCGCTTCGTCCACAGTGGATTCCTCGGTGACGACTGGGAAACCGAGTACGACGCGCTGACCAACGGCGACCGTATGTACCTGGAGAAGCTCGCCGTCTACGCCAGCCACTTCGCCGGCAGGACCGCCACCTACCACCTGTTCACCCTCGGGCCGCAGGTCGCCGACCGGGACAAGGTGTGGGCCGCCTACCGCGACGCGCTCGGTCTCGGCGAGACGGTCGAGGTCGGTGACAAGGCGCGGGTGGCCGTCGAGGGCCTGCCCCCGGCCGACGGCGTCGTCGAGTTCGTCCGGCTGCCGTACTGGGTCGGGGTGCGCACCGACGACGGCTTCTACGCGCTGATGTGGGGGCACCAGGACACCCCGGTGGTCGAGTACTCCGCGTTCAACGCCGACGTCGACGGCGCGCGGATCGAGCGGGCCTGGCAGTCCTGGCTGGCCGCGCAACTCGCCTGAAATTCCTCCGCCGGCGATGTCGATTCGGTCGAGCCCGGTCCGACGTCTTGGTGAGAGGCGCCAGAGACGTCGAAGGAGCTAGGAATGATCACCAAGTCGGTTTTCGAGGCCAGCACCACCGCTGACGTGCGGGCGGCCGTGTTCGCGGCCCGGCACCGCGGCCTGCCGCTCGCCGTGTACGCCACCGGGCACGGGTCGCAGGAGCCAGGGGACGGCGCCGTGGTGATCAGGACCGCCGGCATGGCCGGGGTGCTCGTCGATCCCGATCGGCGCATCGCGCGGGTCGGGCCGGGGGCGCGGTGGGGCGACGTGATCTCCGCCGCGGCCCCGTTCGGCCTTGCACCGCTGTCCGGCACGTCGCCGTCGGTGGGGGTCACCGGCTACACGCTCGGCGGCGGGCTGGGATGGCTGTCCCGCCGGTACGGCCTCGCCGCCGACAGCGTGGTGCGGGCCGACATCGTCACCGCCGACGGGTCGCTGCACACCGTGTCGGCCGACCGCGAGCCGGACCTGTTCTGGGCGATCCGCGGCGGCGGCGCCAACTTCGGCGTGGTCACCGCGCTGGAGTTCCGGCTCTACCCGGTCGCCACGGTGCACGCCGGCGTGGCGACGTTCCCGCTGGACCGGGCCGCCGACCTGCTGGCCTACTACCGCGACTGGGCGCCGGCCATGCCCGACGAGCTGACCGCGAACATCGTGCTCGGCAAGGAGTCGGTCGCCGTCCGCGGGATGTACGCCGGGTCGGCAGAGGACGCCAGGTGCGCGCTGGCCCCGCTGTGGCGGGTGGCCGGCACGCCGCTGCGCGACGGCTGGCGGACCATGGGCTACACCGAGTCCGGCACGATCGGCGGCACCGCGCCGAAGCAGTTCAACCTGCTCGCCGAGGTGCCCGACGCCGTGCTCTCGGCCGCCGTCGAGGCCGTGCGCGGCGACGCCAACGCCGTCGAGCTGCGGCACTGGGGCGGCGCGATGTCCCGGGCCACCGCGGACTCCGGGCCGGCCGGCCATCGCGACGTGCCGTTCTCGATCGTCGTCGACGGTCCCGCCGAGGCGGCCGCGCCGATCGCCGCGCACGCCACCGGCGGCTCGTTCCTGAACTTCCTGCACGACTCGACCCGCACCCGCACCGCGTACACGCCGGACAACTACCGGCGGCTGCGCGAGGTCAAGCGGGCCTACGACCCGGACAACGTGTTCGGCCTGACGCACAACATCCCGCCGGCCGAGCGGCCCGCCGGGCGGGTGGCCTCCTAGCAGTGTTTTCTAGCTCGGGCAAGGCCGCCGGGCGCCTTCGGCGCCGGCCTTGGGTCGGGTTGGCTGGGGG
>NZ_DASZCQ010000142.1:0-20211 GCF_035942955.1 Actinophytocola sp.
GCGCCGATGCAGGGCTCACGGCTCTTGGTGGTTCAGCCGCGGAGGGTGGCGCCGTGGCGTTGGGTGGCGGCGGCGACGGCCGCGTCGCGGGCGGCGGTGGCTTCGTCGAGGGTGAGGGTGCGGTCGGGGGCGCGGAAGCGCAGGGCGTAGGCCAGGGAGCGCTTGCCGGCGCCGATCTGCTCGCCGGTGTAGACGTCGAACAGGTTGAGCTCCTCGAGCAGGTCGCCGCCGCCGGTGCGCAGCGCCTCGGCCACGTCGGCGGCCGGGACCTGCTCGTCCACCACGAGGGCGACGTCGAGCAGGACCGGTGGGTACGGCGACACCCGGGGCGCGGGACGGCGCTCGGCAAGCGGGAGCGTGTCGAGGTCGAGCTCCATCGCGCAGGTGCCGGGGGGCAGGTCGAGCGCCTCGATCACCTTGGGGTGCAGCTCGCCGGCGTGGCCGACCGGCCAGTCGCCGACCCGCAGCTGCGCGCACCTGCCGGGATGCCACGGCATCAGCTCCCAGGCCTGCACCCGCAGTTGCACGCCGGCCGCGGCGGCCACCACGTGCGCCGCGTGCACCGCGTCCGCCCAGCCGGCCTTCTCCCCAGGGCCCCACCAGCCGGCCCGCTGGCGGTTGCCGGCCAGCACCACGGCGACGTGGGTCGGCTGCTGCGGCAGCGCGGCGTTCATGGCCGCGATCTCCTCGTCGGTCGGCCGGTGCGACAGGGCCAGATCCGGTGGGGACACCTGCTGCGCCCTCGGCTGCACGACCTGTCCGATGTGGAACAACGCGATGTCCCGGGCGCCCCGGGATATGTTGCGTACCAAGGTGTCCAGCATGCCGGGCAGTAGCGTGCTGGCCAGCTCGGCGCGGTCGTGCTCGAGCGGGTTGAGCACGGTCAGGGTGCGCCGCCGGCTGTCCTCGGCGTCGAGGCCGAACGCGTCCCAGACCGCCGGGGACACGAACGGGAAGGGAATGACCTCGACGTAGCCGGCCTCGGCCAGAGCCCGGGACACCGCGCGGCGGCGGCGCTGGGCCAGGGTGAGGCCGCGGCCGGCGGGCGCGGCCGGCAGCACCGACGGGATCGTGTCGTATCCCTCGAGCCGGAGCACCTCCTCGACCAGGTCGGCGGGCTGCTGAAGATCGGGACGCCAGGACGGCGGGTGCGCCACGACCAGCGTGGTGCCGTCCTCGCCGGAGGCCACCTCGGGCCGGCAGCCGATCTGGCCCAGCCGGCGGACGGTCACGCCGCGCTCGTAGTACACGCCGGCCACCTGGTCCGGAAGGTCGATCGGCATGGTGACCGAGGGCAGCTCGTGCGGGCTGCCCTCGTCGGTGCGGCCGGGCCGGATGCTGCCCTCGCCGTGGTCGCGCAGCAGCCGCGCGGCCCGCTCGAGCGCGGCCGGCGGCAACGCCGGGTCGACGCACCGCTCGAACCGCTTGGACGCCTCGCTGGGCAGCTTGTGCCGGCGCACCGCCCTTGCGATCGACGGCGGATCCCAGTTCGCCGCCTCCAGCAGGATGTCCGTGCTGTCCGGGCGGATCTCGGTGCTCGCCCCGCCCATCACCCCGGCAAGCGAGATCGGGCCGGAGTCGTCGCAGACCAGAATGTCGTCCGGGTCGAGCACGCGCTCCACATCGTCCAAAGTGGTCAGCTTCTCGCCCGGCCGGGCCCGCCGCACGGTGATCCCGCCCTTGAGCGACGGGGCGTCGAAGGCGTGCATCGGCTGGCCGGTCTCCAGCATCACGTAGTTGGTGATGTCCACGGCCAGCGAGATCGAGCGGATGCCGGCGAGCAGCAGGCGGCGCCGGATCCACCACGGGGTCGGCGCCGTGGGGTCCACTCCGGACACCCGACGCACGGCAAACCGCCGGCACGCATCGGGATCCTCGATCGTCACCGGAACCGACTTGCCGTCGGCCTGCGGCACGTCGATCGCGGCCGGGTCGCGGTACCCGATGTCGAAGGCGCAGGCCAGCTCGCGGGCGAGGCCGCGCACCGAGAAGCAGTACCCGCGGTCCGGGCTGATGGCGAGCTCGATCACGGTGTCGTCGAGGCCGAGCAGCTCGATGGCGTCGTCCCCGGCGCCGGCCTCCTCGGGCGGCAGCACCAGGATGCCGGTGTGGTCGTCGCCGAGGCCGAGCTCGCGGGCCGAGCAGATCATGCCGTCGGACAGCCGCCCGTAGGTCTTGCGGGACGTGATCGTGAACCCGCCCGGCAGGACGGTGCCCGGCAGGGCGACCACCACGAGGTCGCCCTCGGAGAAGTTCGTTGCGCCGCAGACGATTCCGCGCAGCCGGGCGGCCTCGTCGATGTCGTCGTCCGGCTCGGCCACCTCGACGAGGCAGTGCCGCATCGGCTTCTTGACCTCGGTCAGCTCCTCGATCCGGACCACCCGGCCGGCCACGAGCGGGCCGGTCACCGAGCCGAGCGGCCGGACGTCCTCGACCTCCATGCCGATGCGCACGAACGCGTCCGCGATCTGCTCGGCGGTGATCTTGTCGTCCGTCTCGAGATGCTCGGTCAGCCAGCTGACTGGGACCCTCACCGTGCTCAGCCTTCCGTTCCGAACGGCAGGGTGAACCGGATGTCACCCTCGACCATGTCCCGCATGTCCGGGATCCCGTTGCGGAACTGCAGGGTTCGCTCGATGCCCATGCCGAACGCGAAGCCGGAGTAGACGTCCGGGTCGACGCCGCAGGCGCGCAGCACGTTCGGATGGACCATGCCGCAGCCGCCCCACTCGACCCAGCCGGCGCCGCCCTTCTTCTCCGTGAACCACACGTCGGGCTCGGCGGACGGCTCGGTGAACGGGAAGTACGAGGGGCGCAACCGGATCTTGGCTTCGCTGCCGAACATGGCCCTGGCGAAGGCATCCAGCGTGCCCTTGAGGTGGGCCATGGTCAGACCCTTGTCCACGGCAAGGCCCTCGACCTGGGTGAACACCGGGGTGTGCGTGGCGTCCAGCTCGTCGGTGCGGAACGTGCGGCCGGGGCACACCACGTACACCGGCAGCTCCCGCTCGAGCAGGGCGCGGATCTGCACCGGCGAGGTGTGCGTGCGCAGCGCCAGCCCGGAGCCTTCCGGCGCGACGTAGAAGGTGTCCTGCATGGTGCGCGCCGGGTGGTCCTTCTTGAAGTTCAACGCGTCGAAGTTGAACCACTCGGTCTCCACCTCGGGACCCTCGGCGACCTCGTAGCCCATGCCGATGAACACGTCCGCGATGCGCTCGGACAGCGTGGTGATCGGATGCCGGGCGCCGCGCGGGTAGCGGTCCCAGGGCAGCGTGACGTCGACGCGCTCCTCCCGCAGCACCCGCTCGTCCCGCTCGGCCTGCAGTTGCGCCAGCCGCTCCTCGAACGCCTTCTTCACCGCGCCCTGCGCCTCGTTGACCCGTTTGCCGGCCTCGGAGCGGGCCTTCGGGGGCAGTGCGCCGATCTCCCGCCGGGCGGTCAGCAGCGGCGACCGGTCCCCGAGGTGGGCAGGCTTGACCGCGGCCAGCGCGGCGAGATCGGGCGCCGCGGCGAACTCCTCGCGCGCCTTGGTGACTGCTGCCTGCAAGGTCTCGGACCCGAGGGCCGCGACCTCCTTGGGGTCGTAGGAGTCGTTGGCTCCGGACATGGTTGGTGAACAGCTCCCGGGTTCTTGGTGGCCGGTAGGCCGGCTCGCAGGCGACGGCTGATGCCGGCGAGCAGCCCGATCTTAGGCGATCGGATCTTCCCCGAAGAACCCGGTTACTCCATCCCAGGCATCGCCACCGTCAGGCCAAGGTCGCGTGCCACCTTCGCCATTCGATTGTCGTAGGTGACCAGCGCGGTCAACTCGGGGCCGAGCAGCTCCGCGGTCGCGACGTGGATGGCATCGAGGGAGCGAATCAAACCCGGCACATCGGCTGCCGCGTCCCGGATCCGGCTCGTCACCGGCATCTCGGCATGATCATGCCGGAGCTGGCGCATGAGGTTCGGATACGTGCCGAGCCGATCGCAGGTCCGCACCGTTTCGATCAAGCCGATGGTGCTCGTGCTGGTCCTCTCGGTGGGATGGCTGTCGAGAAAGGCTCGCAAGGCCTTCACATGTTGACGCCCGACGACCAGCGTGATCAAGGCAGAGGAGTCGACGTAGATCAAAACCGCTCCTCATCTCGCATCTCAAGAAGAAGCTGAAGCGGATCGACGTCGTCCGGCACCTCGAGATGGGTGAACTTGTCCCAGTCGCCGGCCCGCAAGTCGCCTGCTGCCGGAATGATCGAGCCCTCGGCGACCAACTCCTCGTACCGGCTCTTGTACCGAGGGGGCGGGGTCAGCACGGCGATGACCTTGCCGTGCCGGGTGACCTCGAGGGTCTCGCCGTTCTCCACGCGGGAGAACATGGCGCTGGGGTTGTAGGAGAACTCACGAACGCTGACGGAGGTCATCTCGCACCTCCCCGGCACGTCGGATGTACCTACATGAGCGTACAACATGGTAGGCACCTTTCTCCAGCTCAGTGCTGGGCGGTCGCGCTGGCGTAGAGACACACAGCGGCGGCCGTGGCCAGGTTGAGGCTCTCCGCGCGGCCGTAGATCGGGACCCGCACGCAGTGGTCGAGACCCGCGCGCACCCAGTCGGGGAGGCCGTGGGCTTCGCTGCCGAACACCCAGGCCGTTGGCTCCCCCAGCCGGCCGCCGTCGAGGATATCCCTGGCATGGCCGTCCGCTCCGACGAGCCTAAGTCCGGCGGCCCGGCACGCGGCGAGCGCCGCGGGGATCTCACGCGATCGGGTGATGGGGAGGTGGAACAGGCTGCCGGTGGAGGCCCGGACGCACTTGCCGTTGTGCGGGTCGACGGTGTCCCCGGCGAGGATCACGGCGTCGGCGCCGGCCGCGTCGGCCACCCTGATCACGGTGCCGGCGTTGCCCGGGTCGGAGATGCCGACGAGCACGGCGACCAGCTTCGGCTCGCCGGCCAGCGCCTCCCGGGCCGGCACGTCGAGCAGGTCGCAGACCGCGACGATCCCTTGCGGGGTCACGGTTTCCGACAGGCTGGCGGCGGCCCGGTCGGTGATCGGGGAGATCCGGACGCCGGTGTCGGCGGCGGAGCGCACCAGATCGGGATGCCGAGCGGCCGCGTCCGGAGTGACGAACAGCTCGTGCACGGTGGCGAACGCCAGCGCCTCGCGGACGGCCTGCGCGCCCTCGGCCAGGAAGCGCCCGGCCCGGTCGCGGCCCTGCCGGCGGGTCAGGTGCCGAGCGGCAACGACCCGGGGAGTCCGGTCTGTATACAGTGGACTGTCCCCGGGTCGTGGGTCGTTCGTGGGGTTCAGGAAGCCTTGCCTTGCGCCGGTGCGTTGTCCCGGGCGACGGCGACGAGCGCGGCGAACGCGTTCGGGTCGCTGACCGCGAGCTCGGCGAGGATCTTGCGGTCGACCTCGACGCCGGCCACGCGCAGGCCCTGGATGAACCTGTTGTAGGTCATGCCGTTCTGCCGGGCGGCGGCGTTGATCCGGGTGATCCAGAGCTGCCGGAAGTCACCCTTGCGCGCGCGGCGGTCGCGGTAGGCGTAGTTGAGCGAGTGGAGCACCTGCTCCTTGGCCTTGCGGTAGAGGCGCGAGCGCTGTCCGCGGTAGCCACTGGCCAGCTCGAGGGTCGTGCGGCGCTTCTTGTGGGCGTTGACTGCCCGCTTCACGCGTGCCACTGGTCCGTCCTGTCGATCTCTCGTGGGCGGGAGGCATCGCCACCGCCCGGATGGTCATGGGGTTGGGAAATCGGCCGAACGGTGGTCAGCGGCCGAGCAGCCGCTTGACGCGGCGACGGTCTTTCTGGGACACCTCGGTGGTGCCGGACAGGCGGCGGGTCAGCTCGCTGGACTTCTTCTCCAAGCGGTGGCGCAGACCCGTCTTCTGGCGCAGCAGCTTGCCGCTGCCCGTGACCTTGACGCGCTTGGCCGTGCCGGTGTGAGTCTTCTGCTTGGGCATGTGCGTTCCTTGCTTCTGTCAGGCGATCAGGATGATCGGGTCAGGTCACGACTGGGCGGTGTCGGGTCCGGCGCTCGGGGTGGTCGCCCGCTGCCGGGACTTCTGCGTCTTGTGCGGCGCCAACACCATGATCATGTTTCGGCCGTCCTGCTTGGGCGACGCCTCGACGAAGCCGAGCTCGGCGACGTCGTCGGCCAGCCGCTGCAGGAGGCGGAAGCCGAGCTCGGGGCGGGACTGCTCCCGGCCCCGGAACATGATCGTGACCTTGACCTTGTTCCCGTGCTCGAGGAAGCGAACGACGTTGCGCTTCTTGGTCTCGTAGTCGTGGGTGTCGATCTTGGGGCGGAGCTTCTGCTCCTTGATCACGGTGAGCTGCTGGTTGCGGCGCGACTCGCGGGCCTTCTGTGCGCTCTCGTACTTGAACTTGCCGTAGTCCATGAGCCTGCACACCGGCGGCCGGGCCTGGGGGGCGACCTCGACGAGGTCCAGATCCGCTTCCTGGGCCAGCCGGAGCGCATCCTCGATGCGCACGATTCCGACCTGCTCGCCGCTGGGTCCGACCAAGCGGACCTCCGGCACCCGGATGCGGTCGTTGATACGTGTCTCGGAGCTGATGGGGCCTCCTCCGTCCGAGGTCAGGGTCGTCTAGTACGGCACGACCCGGGTTTGGCTCCGTGACACCCCTGACAAGCATCGAACCCCGGTCGCCTGAGGCGAACGGGGCCCGCAATCCGACCGATCCCGGCGCACGCCGGGACACTGCGATCGGACCCGGACACCCTGGTGGTGACGCGGGTGGGAGCGGGGCTCCACTTTGCCGCCCCTACCGGGGCGAGTCGCGCCGTACAGAATAACAGACGCGTATGTCTGAATAATCCTGTGGCTCCCCGTGCGGGCATGATCGGCGTGTTGCGAGCGGAGATCGACGGGACGCCGGCCACGGTCGACCAGCTGCACCGGATGGCCGTCACCAACTACGGGCACTTCACCTCGATGCAGGTCAGGGGCGGCGCGGTGCGCGGCATCGACCCGCACGTGCGGCGGTGGGAGGAGTCCTCCCCGGAGCTGTTCGGCCAGGCCGTTGACGGCAGCCCGGTGTTCGACGGGTCCGGCGGGCGCTGGCCGGGACGCCGGACGCATCGGTGCGCGTGACGGTCGTGGCCGGCGGCCGGCGCGGCCCGGCCGGCGCCGGGCCCTCGGTGCTCGTGTCGGTCAGCGATCCGGGCGCCGCCCGCCCCTGAGCCGGACTGGCGGCTGCGGACCACGACCTACGTCCGGGATCTGCCGCACCTCGAGCATGTCACGACCATGGGCCTGATCCGGCACTGGCGGCTGGCCAAGGCGGACGGCTTCGACGACGCGCTGTTCGTCGGGCGGGACGGCCTGGTGTCCGAGGGCACGGCGTGGAACCTCGCGCCGTGGGACGGCGAGCGGGTCGTGTGGCCGGACGCCCCATTGCTCGCCGGGATCGCTGGTCCGCCTCTAAGGAATCAACTGCTGTCGTTGTGTCCCGGCGAACGGTGCAGTTGTCGGGTGGATCGTGGCTGGCTGCCGGCACGGTCCCCCGAGGTGCGGTTGGCGGGCGCGAACCCTGCCGCCATGTCGCAAAGACTGACTCTAGGCCCAGTGGTACCACAGCTCGGGCCGGCCGATCTGGCCGTACTGCAGGCGGCGGACGGCGAACCCGTTGTCCGCCAGGTATTCCAGGTAGCGGCGGGCGGTCACGCGGGACACGCCGAGCCCGTCGCTGGCCGCGGCGGCGGACAGCCCGCCGTTCGCGGCGCGCAGGGCGGCGATCACCGCATCGAGGGTCGGCGCGCTCATCCCTTTGGGTAAAGCTCGGGTGTCGGTGCTGCGCAGCGTGGCCAGCAGGCTGTCCACCTCGGCCTGGCCGGCGGCCTCCCCGGTGCGGTCCACCCCGGCCAGGAACTTCGCGTAGCGCTCGAGCTTGTCCCGCATGGCGGCGAACGTGAACGGCTTGAGCAGGTACTGCACCACGCCGGCGGATACGGCGGCCCGCACCACGGCCAGGTCGCGGGCCGAGGTCACCGCGATCACGTCGACCGCATGCCCGGCCGCCCGCACCGCGCGGCACACGTCCAGCCCGTGCGCGTCGGGCAGGTAGAGGTCGAGCAGCAGCAGGTCGACCTCCTTGTGCCGCAGCGTGCGCAGCACCTCCCCGCCGGAGTGCACCACGCCCACCACGCAGAACCCGGCGACCCGCTCGACGTAGAGCCGGTGCGCCTCGGCCGCCACCGGATCGTCCTCGACGACAAGGACCCGGATCACGCGCGGACGCCGGGCCGCACCGGCAGCCGGACGGTGAACACCGCACCGTCCTGTGTGGACACATCGATCGTGCCGCGGCAGCGCCGGACCGCCTGCCCGACGAGGGCCAGCCCGAGCCCCCGGCCGACAAGTCCGCCGTCGGTCTTGGTGGACCAGCCGCGCCGGAACACCTCGTCCCGGCGCGCGGGATCGAGCCCGTCGCCGGTGTCGGCGACCCGGAGCACCAGCTCGCCGCCCTCGGTCCGGGCGGTCACGAACACCTGCGGCCGCCCGCCGGCCTCGAGCGCGGCGTCCAGCGCGTTGTCGATCAGGTTGCCCAGGATCGTGACCACGTCCCTGGCCAGGTCCCCGCCGAGCACGGCGTCGTCGATCTCGGTGTCCTCGGTGACCACCAGCTGCGCCCCGCGCTCGCTGGCCTCCGCCGCCTTGCCCAGCAGCAGCGCGGCGAGCACCGGCTCGGCCACCGCCCCGACCACCCGGTCGGTCAGCCGCTGGGCGATCTCCAACTCGGCGGTGGCGAACTCGACGGCCTCCCGGCTGCGGCCCAGCTCCACCAGCGACACCACGGTGTGCAGCCGGTTGGCCGCCTCGTGCGCCTGCGAGCGCAGCGACTCGGCGAACCCGCGCATGGAGTCCAGCTCACCGGTCAGCGCCTGCAGATCGGTGTGGTCCCGCAGGGTCACCACGCTGCCGTGGGCGCGGTCGCCCGAGCGCACCGGCGCGGAGTTGACCACGAGCACCCTCCGGTCGGTCAGCTGCAGCTCGTCGTGCGCCTCCTGGTCGGTGGACAGGCTGCGCACCAACGCATCCGGCAGCCCCAGCTCGTCGACCCGCCTGCCCTCGACCTCCCCGGACAGATCGAGCAGCTGCCGCGCCCCGTCGTTGCACAACGTCACGCGGTGATCCTTGTCGATCAGCAGCAGGCCCTCGCGGACCGCGTGCAGGATCGCCTCGTGGTAGTCGATCCGGCGGCCGAGCTCGGCGGGTCCGAGCCCATGGGTCTGCCGGCGGATGCGCCGGCTCACCAGGTAGGTCCCCGCGGTGCCGATGGCCAGCGCGCCGGCCACGACGACGGCCAGCGGCGCCATCCGGTCGCGCACCTGCCCGGCGATCGCGTTGAGCGTGATCCCGACGCTGACCAGCGCCACGATCTCGTCGTCCGTGCCGTACACCGGCACCACCGCGCGCACCGACGGGCCCAGCGTGCCGGTGTAGGTCTCGGTGAACACGTTGCCGGCCCGCGCCTCCTCGGTGTGCCCGAGGAACTGCCCGCCGATCATCGCCGGGTTGGGATGGGTGTACCGCCGGCCGTCCGGTTGCATGATCACGACGAAGTCCACCCCGGTGTCCCCGCGGATCCGCTCGGCGAGCGGCTGCAGGACCGTGGTGGGATCGGCGCTCCCCAGCGTGTCGACCACCGTGGGCGCGTCGGCCACGGTCCTGGCCACCGCGACCACCTTGTCCCGCGCGGCGTCCTCGGCCCGGTCGGCCACGTCCAGGTACACCAGCAGCGCGCCCACGACCACAAGCAGGCCGACGATGATCACCTGCAGGACGAGCAGCTGTCGGGCGAGGCTCATGGTCATAAGTGTGAACGAAATGAACGGAAACGTGACCTGGGTCATAGCGGAGCGGACACTGCGGGCCGGAACCGTCGGCAGAGGAGAGCACCGTGGCGACCACCGACCGACCCACCGAGCGACGACGCCGGGACCGGACCCACTACCTCTACATCGCGGTGCTGCTTGCCGTGCTGGCCGGCATCATCGTCGGCCTCGTGTTCCCCGAGGCCGGGAAGTCCCTGAAACCGCTCGGTGACGGGTTCGTCAAGCTGATCCGGATGATGATCAGCCCGATCATCTTCTGCACGATCGTGCTCGGCATCGGCAAGGTGGCCAAGGCCGCCACCGTCGGCAAGGTCGGCGTCCTGGCGATCGGCTACTTCCTGGTGATGTCCACGGTGGCGCTGATCATCGGGCTGGTGGTCGGCAACCTGCTCGAGCCAGGCACCGGCCTGAAGGCCGGCACGCCGCCGAGCGGACCCGCCCAGGGCACCAACGAGTTCCTGCTCGGCATCATCCCCGACACCCTGCTGTCCTCGCTCACGTCGGGCAACGTGCTGCAGACGCTGCTGGTCGCGCTGCTCGTCGGGTTCGCCCTGCAGGCGTTGCGGGGCAGGGGAGAGCCGATCCTGCGCGGCATCGACCACATCCAGAAGCTGATCTTCAAGATCCTGGCGATGGTCATGTGGACGGCGCCGATCGGGGCGTTCGGGGCGATCGCCGCGGTGGTCGGCGCCACCGGCTGGAGCGCGCTGAAGAGCCTCGCGGTGATCATGCTCGGGTTCTACGCGACCTGCCTGATCTTCGTGTTCGGTGTGCTCGCCGCCGTGCTGTGGGCCGTGGCCAGGGTCAACCTGCTGTCCCTGCTGCGGTATCTGGGCCGGGAGTTCCTGCTGATCCTGTCCACCTCGTCGTCCGAGGTGGCCCTCCCCCGGCTGATCGCCAAGATGGAGCACCTCGGCGTCGGCCGCCCGGTCGTCGGCATCACGGTGCCCACCGGCTACTCGTTCAACCTGGACGGCACCGCCATCTACCTGACCATGGCCACCCTGTTCATCGCCAGCGCGCAGGGCTCGCCGCTGTCCCTCGGCGAGCAGATCTCCCTGCTGCTGTTCATGATCATCGCCTCCAAGGGCGCCGCCGGCGTGACCGGCGCCGGCCTTGCCACGCTGGCCGGCGGGCTGCAGGCGCACCGGCCGGACCTGGTGCAGGGCGTCGGGCTGATCGTCGGGATCGACCGGTTCATGTCCGAGGCAAGGGCGCTGACCAACTTCGCCGGCAACGCGGTGGCCACCGTGCTGGTCGGCACCTGGACCCAGGAGTTCGACCGCGAGCAGGCCAACCGGGTCTTCCGCGGCGAGGACCCGTTCGACGAGACCACCATGGTCGACGACGAGCACCGCGCCGCCGACCAACCCACCGCGGACGACGAGCGCGCACCTAGTCCTGCTCGAGCACCGTGACGTCCAGGGTGCCGTCGGCATAGCGGCGGCGCAGCTCCTTCTTGTCGAACTTGCCGACGCTGGTCTTGGGTACCTCGGGGATCACGCTCCACCGCTCCGGCACCTGCCACCAGTCGATCCGCCCGGCGAGGAAGTCGCGCAGCTCGGCGAGCGGGGCCCGGCGCCCGGCCTGGAACACCACGGCGGCCAGCGGGCGCTCCTGCCAGCGGCTGTCCGGCACCGCGATCACGGCGGCCTCGGCCACGGCCGGGTGGGTCATCAGCTGGCTCTCCAGCTCCACCGAGGAGATCCACTCGTCGCCGGACCGGATCAGGTCCTTGGCCCGGTCGGTCAGAGTCAGGAACCCGTCCGGGGTCAGCGTGCCGATGTCGCCGGTGCGCAGCCAGCCGTCGACGAACCGGCCCTGCGCGTCCCGGTCGGCCGGCTCCGGGCGGTAGTACGAGCTGGCGATCCACGGGCCGCGGAGCTCCAGCTCCCCCACGGCCTTCCCGTCGTGCGGCAGCGGCTTGCCGTCCAGCCCGATCAGCCGGGCCTCCAGCGAGGGCAGCAGCCGACCCTGGCTGATCCGGTACGGCCAGGCCTCGTCGCCGGACACCCCGGCCGGCGGGTGCGCGACGGCGGCGATCGGCGACGTCTCGGTCATGCCGTAGCCCTGCACCACCTGCACGCCGTGCCGCTCCTCGAACTCGCGGATCAGCGTCGGCGGGCAGGTCGCTCCCCCGGCAAGCACCATGCGCAGGCAGGAGATGTCGGCCGGGCGGGTGCGCAGGTGCTCGGCGACGCCGGACCAGGTGGTGGACACCGCGGCGGCCATCGTCGGCCGCTCCCGCTCGATCATCGCGACCAGCGACTCCGGCTGCAGGAACCGGTCGGGTAGCAGCTGCCCGGCGCCGGCCAGGAACGCCGCGTACGGCATGCCCCAGGCGTTGACGTGGAACATCGGGACCACCGGCAGCAGCACGTCGGCCGGGCGCATCTCGTGTGCGGCCGGGGTGTTCACCGCCATGCTGTGCAGGTAGACCGACCGGTGGCTGTACGCGACGCCCTTGGGCTTGCCGGTGGTGCCGCTGGTGTAGCACAGCGCGGCCGCGCTGTTCTCGTCCGGGTCGGGCCAGGCGTGCCGGTCGGGTTGCGCGGCGAGCAGCTCCTCGTAGTCGTGGGTGAGCCGGCCCGCGCTGTGCACCGCAGTCGGCGCCCCGCTGCCCACCACGACGACGTGCTCCACGGTCGGCAGCTCCGGCAGCAGCTCGGCGAACCGGGGCAGCGTCGTCTCGTTGACCAGGATCACCCGGTCCTCGGCGTGGTTGATCGTGTACACCAGCTGCTGCTGGGAGAACCTCAGGTTGATCGTGTGCAGCACGGCGCCCATGGCCGGCACGGCGAGGTAGGCCTCGAGGTGCTCGGCGTTGTTCCACATGAACGTGCCGACGCGCTGATCACCGGTCACTCCGAGGGCGCGCAGCGCGTGGGCGAGCCGGGCGCACCGGACGCCGAGGTCGCCGTAGGACCGGTAGCGCGCCGCGGTCCCGGTCCAGGTGGCCACCCTGGCGTCGGTGTGCACGGCCGTGCTGTGGCGGAGCATCCTGGCCACCGTCAGCGGGGCCTCCTGCATGGTGCTTCTCATGGACGGGCCTGACCGAGCTCCCACGCGGTGAGCGCCAGGGACACGGCGACGAACGTGGCCCGGCCCTTCAGCGGGCGGTCGAGCAGGGTCTCCAGGCGGTTGAGCCGGTTCAGCACGGTGTTGCGGTGGCAGTACAACCGGGCCGCGGTGTGCGCCACCGAGCAGTTGGTGTCGATCCACACCGCCAGCGTGGTGAGCAGGTGCCGGCCCTCCTTGCCGGGCAGGTCGAGCACCGGCCCGAGCAGCTCGCGCACCAGCATGTCGGCCAGCTCGGGCGAGCGCACCAGCAGCGCCTCCGGCAGGTGGTCCTCGAGCACGGCGAGGCCGGGCGAGCCGGGCGGCAGCGTCGCCATCGCGGTCAGCGCCAGCCGGTAGCCCTCGTCGACCCGGCCGAGCCCGGACACCACCGGACCGACGCCGCCGCGCCCGCGCATCGCCGGCCGCAGCCGCCGCAGCACCGCCTCCTGCCCGGACCGCTCCAGCGCCACCAGGCCGACCAGCGCCTCGCCGCTGACCTGCCACACGGAGCGGAAGTTGCCCGCAGCCAACGTCTCCGTCGGCATCTCCACGCCCGGCCGGCCCGCCGACGTCGGCTCCACCGCGAACACCAGGTACGGGCTGTCGGCCGGCAGGTCCAGCTTGAGCGCGGCCTCCTCGAGGAAGCTCGACTCGCGCCCGCGGCCGCGCAGCAGCTCGTCGACCATCACCCGCCGGCGCTGCTCGGCCATCCGCAGCAGCTCGAGCTCGGTGCGGTGGTAGTGGTAGCAGGTGGCGAACTCGGCGGACACCTCGTCGACGACCATCCACAGCGAGCCGGCCACGTCCAGCAGCGCGGGCTCGGGCAGGGCGTCCATCGCCTCCTGCCACACGGCGAGACCGGCGAGCCGGTAGGACCGCAGCACGGAGTCGAGCGGAACGCCCCGCTCGGCCTGGCGCCGGGCGCTGGCCCTGATGACCGCGTACGGCTCGGCCCCGGTGTCGCCGGCCAGCAGGCGCAGCATGGCGTCCGCGTTGTCCCGGCAGGACCGGCGCAGGTCGGGCAGCGAGACCAGCGCGGTGTCGAGGTATCCGGAGTTCTTGGCCACGATGTGGGTGACCCAGCGGTCGGCGATCTCGTCCAGCCGACCGCGCAGCGCCTCGACGGGTGCTTGATCCACGGGGACGTCTTCGACCCGCTCCACCGCTGCCATGGAGTCACGATGCTCGTTTTGCTCCGGATCGGCAACATTGACCCTTCTGGCCGAATGTGCATAGCGCACAGCGAGCGGCGCACCGACGGGCCATTACGTCCGGTGATGGGACGACTCTCGGCTGCTACAGCTGGTTCACCCTGCTGACCGCCACGCCAACGGATGAGGTAGGCCAGGGCATCACCACGACGTTCAGCATGATCCCCGAATATCCGATGTGGACATAAGGTTGCCGGACGCGCCCCGGCCAACCTGATGAACCAGCTCACCGGCGGCTCGGCGTCGGTGAGCCTGCTGTACCAAACCGATGCGCGAGGCCGCCGCCGCGATGCGGGCCCGCCTGGTCACCGCCACCGCCCGGCGCTGAGCGTGCCGGCCGGCTCACTGTCCACTCAGGACACGGTGCCCCCGGGCGCACCGCCACGTACGGCTCGCTGTCCGCCGACGCCGCACGGGTGCCGGTGCCGGGAGTCACACCCGCTCGCACCCGGTCACCGGTGTGTCCGATGTAGACATTCGGCGCTGATCCGCACGCCGGCCCCCGCGCCGGCGCTGCCGGACGTCAGCTGGTGCCGGAGGCCAGGTAGGCGCGTAGGCCGCGGTGGCCACGGCGCATCATGGCGGCGTGGTTGGCGCGGAACAGGGGGCGGGCCACCGGGGCGAGGCGGCGCAGCAGCTTCTTGCGCACCACGACCTCCTGGGAGATCTCGAGCCGGGCCTGGCTCGGCCGGTGGGCAGCGACGACGCCCTGGACGTAGCCCTCGAGGTCGCCGGTCATGTGCACGCGCAGCAGGCCGTTGCGCTCGTCCTGCTCGGCCCGGTGCATCCGGAACACCAGGGCGTACGGCAGCAGCGCGCGGCAGGTCAGCTCGGCCGTGTTGTCGTCGACCCGGCTGACCGAACGGACGTCCGGCCACCAGCGCGGGTAGCTGCCCAGGTCGACGAGGGCGCCGAACACCTTGGCCGCGGCCGTCTCGACCGACCAGACGTGGCGGAACCGGTACTCGTGCAGCGACACGTGATCAGTACGCTCCCCCCTGGCCCACGGTTCAGACCTTGACCTCCACGAACCGCATGCCGTCCGTGTTCACCACCTCGATCGACTCCACGTCGTCCGGGCTGACCAGCGCCGCGCTCTGCAGCGTGGTGCCGTCCCGCGCACCGGCCGCCGACACCTGCCAGCTCGCCGTGAGGATCGGCTCGCCGGACCTCGGCACGACGCGGATCAGGCACTTCTGTCCCTGCGGGATGCCCTTCGCCGTGACCTGCAGCCGGACCCAGCCGGCCTGCGGCACCACGTCGACCGCGAGGCTGGCGCCGGTCGCCTGGTCGGTCGCCTGCGCGTGCTGGACGTTGGCCCCGGCGAACACGTCCGACCGGTCGGGCGCCGTCACCCGGCCGACCAGGATGCCACCGCCGAGGGTCACCGCGGCCAGCAGCACGACCGCCGCGGCCACCAGGGTCCGCCGGTAGCGCCGAGCCGGCTGGCCCGACCGGAGCGGCTGGAACGACCGGTGATGCTCGGCCCTTGCCGCCCGGATCGTGCGCTGCAGCAGCAGATCACCGCCGTCGGGGGGACCGTCGAGGAACGCCTCCGGCGGCACCTCGTCCATCGCCGCGCGCAGGGTGGTCAGCTCGGCCACCTCCTGCCGGCACGCCGCGCACCCGGCAAGGTGGTCGTGCACCAGCTGGGCCTCGGAGGGATCCAGCGCGCCGAGGGCGTAGGCGCCGAGCATCGAGCGATCATGCTCAAGCGAGTTCATCTCGACACCTCCAGCACCGCGCGCAGGGCACGTAAGGCGTGGTAGGACCTCGATTTGACGGTACCCGGAGGGATGCCGAGCGCCTTGGCCGTCTCGGCGACCGTTCGGCCCCGGTAGTACATTTCCACAAGCACCTCCCGGTGCTCGGCGGACAATCGATCAAGCCCACCCAGCACGGCCATCGAGTTGACCACCTGCTCGGCGTGGTCGCGTTCGACGGACGGCACGTCGACCGGCTCCGCGACTTCCGGGGGCCGGGCGGCCCTGGCGCGGGCCCGATCCGTGACGATGTTGCGGGCGACGGTGAGCAGCCACCCGCGCACCGAGCCCTTGCTGTCGTTGCGCAGATCATCGGCGTGCTTCCAGGCTCGCAGCAGCGTCTCTTGCACAATGTCTTCGGCCGCCGACCGGTCGTTGGTCAACCGGGTCGCGTACGCCAACAGGCTGCGGCCATGCTCGTGGTACAGGAAGCGGATCAGGTCCTCGCCTGGCGCAGCCTGTTCCTGCCCACCGCCGGCGCGCTGTCGGCGCGACCGCAAGCCGGGGAACGTCACGCCTGCCCTCACCTACCCGGATTAATCGGACACCACCCTGGTCGGCGAGAACAGTACTGGACTGCTCCATCAGGCATATCCACCCTTCGGTTGGTCGACCGGGCGGGAACGGAAGGGGTTGGTGCGTTCCCGCCCGGCCGGGCCCTCGCGACCCACCGCCCGCTCGGCTTCGCGAACCACGGGTCAACCTCCCGATGCTGGTCGTCACCATGCACACGAGCCCCGTCCCCGACCGGTTCAACCGGTTCGAAACTTTCTTGTGGACTACCCTCCCGCCCATGTCCGACCTGGTCCGCGCGGCGCTCACCGAGATCGAGGGCGTGCTGGAGAGCGGGTCCCGGTACAAGCCGGACCTCGCCTACTGGGTCGACGGCACCGAGATCGCCCACTTCGAATCCGAGGACCTGCTGGACGTCCGACTCACCCGCCGGCTCATCCGGGCCCACCGCGACGAGCTGCGATCCGATCCGGCGGTGACACTGCGCCCCGGCTCATCGGACTGGATCACCGTCGACGTGACCGGTCCCGACGGCCTGGCCCGCGCTCGCCGGCTGGTCGGCCTCGCCGCCGGGGCGCACCGCGCCCCGCCCGGCACGATCCCCCGCCCGCCCGGCCGCTCCCACTAGGCTCGCCACATGGCCAAATGGACCGCGTCCGACATCCCCGATCAGACCGGCCGCACGGTGGTGATCACCGGAGCCAACAGCGGCATCGGCGCCGTCACCGCCCGCGAGCTCGCCAGGGCCGGCGCCAAAGTGATCATCGCCTGCCGCAACCTGGCCAAGGGTGAGGCCGCCGCGGCCACCATGCCCGGCACTCCCGAGGTCCGCGAGCTCGACCTCGCCGACCTGTCCTCGATCCGCGCCTTCGCAGCCAAGCTCGACGGCCCGCTCGACATCCTGATCAACAACGCCGGCGTGATGGCCCTTCCGCTCCGCCGCACCGCCGACGGCTTCGAGATGCAGATCGGCACCAACCACCTCGGCCACTTCGCCCTGACCGGCCTCCTCCTCGACCGGATCACCGACCGCGTGGTCACGGTCTCCAGCGGCGCCCACCGCATGGGCCGCATCCGCCTCGACGACCTCAACTGGGAAACTGGCCGCTACCAACGCTGGCCCGCCTACGCCCAGTCCAAGCTGGCCAACCTACTCTTCACCTACGAGCTGGCCCGCCGCCTCACCGCCGCCAAGTCACCGGTCAAGGCCCTCGCCGCCCACCCCGGCTACGCCGCCACCAACCTCCAGTCCCACACCGAGTCCGTCCAAGACCGCATCATGGCCCTGGGCAACCGCATCCTCGCCCAAAGCGCCGACATGGGCGCCCTCCCCACCCTCTACGCCGCGGTGCACGACCTCCCCAGCCCCACCTACATCGGCCCCGACCGCCTCTTCGAGAACCGCGGCCACCCCAAGATCGTCAGCTCCAACTCCGCCTCCCGCGACCCCGAAACCGCCCGCCGCCTCTGGGACCTCTCCGAACAACTCACCGGCATCACCTACACCTTCGCCTAGCCCCGGCGTGTCACCCCCTGGCAAAGGTGGTCGCGCCGCGCCAGGGAAGTGCGGCCGCCAACTCAAGCACCTGAGCCGCCAAAGTCATGTACGCGACTGGGCCCAACCCGACTGCGTCAAGTGCCAACACACCAACGCCAAGCGCCAACACCAACGTCACCCGCCAACACGCGCGCGTCACGCGCCAACAAACCAACGCCAGACGCCAACACGCCGGGTGCAACCACCCCACCAGCCGGCCACCCGGCGCCCCAACTCAACCCCGGTACCAACACCCCTCCCCCAACCGCCCGGGCCCCTCTACCTCACCCTGCCACCGCAGCCGCATCCCCCAACACATTCCGCAGAAAATCCCCCGTATAACTGTGCTTCATCTCCGCCACCTGCTCCGGCGTCCCCTCCGCGATGATCGTGCCCCCACCGGAGCCCCCCTCCGGACCCATGTCGATCACCCAGTCCGAGGTCTTGATCACATCCAGGTTGTGCTCGATCACGATGACCGTGTTGCCCTTGTCCACCAAGCCGTTGATCACACCGAGCAGCTTGCGGATGTCCTCGAAGTGCAACCCCGTTGTCGGCTCGTCGAGGATGTACACGGTCTTGCCGGTCGACCGCTTCTGCAGCTCCGAGGCCAGCTTCACCCGCTGCGCCTCGCCACCGGACAGGGTCGGCGCCGGCTGGCCGAGCCGCACGTATCCCAACCCGACGTCCACCAGCGTCCGCAGGTGCCGGTGGATCGCCTTGATCGGCTCGAAGAACTTCTCGGCCTCCTCGATCGGCATGTCCAGCACCTCGGAGATGGTCCGGCCCTTGTAGTGCACCTCGAGGGTCTCCCGGTTGTACCGCGCGCCCTTGCACACCTCGCACGGCACGTACACGTCCGGCAGGAAGTTCATCTCGATCTTGATGGTGCCGTCGCCTGCGCACGCCTCGCAGCGGCCGCCCTTGACGTTGAAGGAGAACCGGCCCGGCTGGTAGCCGCGGACCTTGGCCTCGGTGGTGGCCGCGAACAGCTTGCGGATGTTGTCGAACACCCCGGTGTAGGTGGCCGGGTTGGACCGCGGGGTGCGGCCGATCGGCGACTGGTCGACCCGGACCAGCTTGTCCACCTTCTCCAGGCCCCGCACCCTGGTGTGCCGGCCGGGTACCTGCCGCGCGCCGTTGAGCTTGTTGGCCAGCACCGTGGCCAGGATGTCGTTGACCAAAGTGGACTTTCCGGAGCCGGACACGCCGGTGACCGACACCAGGCAGCCCAGCGGGAACGACACGTCGATGTTGCGCAGGTTGTGCTCCCGCGCGCCCACCACGGTCAGCTGCCGCTTCTTGTCCACCGGCCGGCGGAGTGCCGGCACCTCGATCCGCTCGCGGCCGGACAGGTACGCGCCCGTCAGCGACTTCTTGTTCTTCAGCAGCTTCTCGTACGGTCCGCTGTGGACGATGTGGCCGCCGTGCTCGCCCGCGCCGGGGCCGATGTCGACCACCCAGTCGGACGTGCGGATGGTGTCCTCGTCGTGCTCGACCACGATCAGCGTGTTGCCCAGGTTGCGCAGCCTGGTGAGCGTCTCGATCAGCCGGTGGTTGTCCCGCTGGTGCAGCCCGATCGACGGCTCGTCGAGCACGTAGAGCACGCCGACCAGTGCGGACCCGATCTGCGTCGCGAGCCGGATCCGCTGCGCCTCGCCGCCCGACAGCGTGGCCGCGGCCCGGTCCATGGAGAGGTAGCCGATGCCGACGTCGTCGAGGAAGCGCATCCGCTCCTCGATCTCGCGCACGATCAACCGCGCGATGTGGCGCTCGGTCTCGGTCAGGTCCACGTCCGCCAGCCACTGCAGCGCGCGGCGCACGCTGAACGACGCGAACTCGTGCAGCGCCAGGCCGCCGACGAGCACCGCGCGCGACTCGGGCCGCAGCCGGGCGCCCTTGCACGCCGGGCACGGCACCATCGACATGAACTCCTCGATCTTCTCGCGCGCGAGGTCGGACTCCGTCTCCTTGTAGCGCCGCTCGAGGTTGGGCACGATGCCCTCGAACCGCGTCGCGTACGAGCGCCTCCGCCCGTAGCGGTTGCGGTAGGAGACCGGGATGCGGTCGCCGTTCGTGCCGTACAGGAACAGCTCGCGAGCGCTCTCGTCGAGCGTCTCCCACGGCGCCTCGAGGTCGATGTCGTACTTCTCGGCGATCGCCTGCGTGATCTGCTCGTAGTACTGCGACGTGCTCGTCGCCCACGGCGCCAACGCCCCCTCGCCGATCGACAGCGTCGGGTCGGGCACGACCAGTTCGGGATCGATCTCCATCTGCGACCCCAGCCCGGTGC
>NZ_DASZCQ010000143.1:0-2439 GCF_035942955.1 Actinophytocola sp.
GGCTACGCGGCGGCCGTGCACGGCCGGCCGCCGCGCGACGCCCTGCCCGAGCTCCGGACGCGGTACGCCGACTTCGTGCGATGGCAGCGGAAGCTGCCCGCCGCGCCGGAGTTCGGGCCGCTGCTCGACTGGTGGACCGCCACGCTGAGCCCGCTGCCGCCGTTGCTCGACCTGCCGGTGGACCGCGCCCGCCCGGCCGGCCCGACGTTTCGGGCGGGCGAGGTCCGGTTCGACTGGGACGGCGCGGCGCTGGCCGAGCTGGCCGCGGCGGCGACGACCACGCCGGAAACCGTGCTGCTCACCGGGTTCCTTGCGCTGCTCGGCCGGTACACCGGCGCCGAGCGGATGGGTGTCGCGGCGCCGGTGACGGTGCGCCCCGCGCCGGAGTTCGAAGACGTGGTCGGCATGTTCGGCAACCTCGTCGTGCTGCCGGCCGACCTGTCCGAGCGGCCGACGTTCGCCGAGCTCGCCGGCCGGGTCGCCGCCGAGTGGCGGGCGGCGCTCGCGCGCCGGGAGCTGCCGTTCGAGACCCTGGTGCGGGAGCTGGACGTCGATCGGGATCCCAGCCGCGTTCCGTGGTGTGATGCCATGTTCGACGTGCGGGACACCGGGAAGCTCGAGCTGCCCGGTGCGCAGGCCACCCCGCGGCCGGTGCCCAACCCGGCGGCCCGCGCCGACCTGATGCTGACCGTCGAACGGGTCGACCCCACGGTCACCGGATCGCTGAGCTACCGCACCAGCCTGTTCGACGCCGCGTCCGCCGAGCGCATCCTCGACCAGCTGCACACGCTGCTGGCCGCCGCGCTGCGCCACCCCGAGCTGCCCGTGGACGAGCTGGAGATCGAGCCACCGGACCGGATCCGCGCCGCGGTGCGGGCGGCGGACCGGATCACCGACGGCCCCCCGGTCGAGGCGCCGGTGCCCGAGCTGGTGCACGAGCGGGCCCGGTCCAATCCGGACACCCCGGCGCTGAGCTGGGCCGGCGCGGAGATCTCCTACGCCGAGCTGGAACGGTGGGCCGCGCGGGTCACCGCCGCCCTGCCCGAGGTGGCCGGCGCGCCGGTGGCGGTGCGGATGGGCACCGGGCCGGGCCAGGTGGCCACGCTGCTCGGGGTGCTCGACGCCGGCGGGCAGCTGGTCTGCCTCGGCCGCGGCGACGCCGGCGAGCGCGGCAAGGCGGTGCTTGCCGACACCCGGCCGGTGTGCCTTGTCCTGGAAGGGGATCCGGCCGAGGACAAGCTGGCGCGTTGGTACGCCGAGGAGTTGGGCGGCAAGGTCGTCAGCCTCGAGGACCTGGCGCCGGATGCCGCGCCGGCCCCGGTGCGGCGCGAGCTGGCCGACCTGGCCTACATCACGCACACCTCCGGAACCACCGGCCAGCCAAAGGGAATCCCGCAGACGCACGGCACATTGGCGCAGTTCGTCACCTGGTTCGGCGCCGAGTTCGGCGTCGGGCCCGGCGCCCGGATGGCCCAGTGGGCGGCGCCCGGATACGACGCCGCCCTCGGCGAGATCTTCACCGCGCTGGTCGCGGGGGCGACGTTGTGCCCGGTGCCGGACCGCCTGCGGCCGAATCCCGACAAGCTGATCGACTGGCTGGCCGCGGAGCGGATCACCGTCTTCCAGACGGTTCCCAGCTATGCCAAGGAGATCCTCCGCGTGATCGGCGAGCGCGGGACGGCCGGGCTGGTCCTCGAGCACGTCCTGCTCGCCGGGGAGGCGCTGCCGGGCGAGCTGGCCAACGGGCTGCGCGCGGCCCTGCCGGGGATCCGGCTGGTCAACCTGTACGGCCCGACCGAGTCGATCCTGGCCACCTACCACGAGATCACCGACACGGTGCACGGGACGGCGCCGATCGGCCGGTCGATCCCCGGCCGCCAGGTCCTCGTCGTCGACGAGAACGACCGGCCCTGCCCGCCCGGCGTCACCGGCGCGATCGTCATCCGCAGCCCCTACGTCACCCCGGGCTACCTCGGTGACGCGGCCGCGGACCGCTCGGGTTTCACGCCGCTGCAAGGACATCCGGAGCTCGGGTCGGACGGCGGACCGTGCTACCGGACCGGAGACCACGGCCTGCTGCGGTGGGACGGCGCGCTGGAGTTCCGCGGGCGCGGCGACTTCCAGATCAAGTTCAACGGGGTCCGGGTGGAGCTGACCGACATCGAGGCCACGCTCGGCGCGCACGAGTCGGTCGCCGACTGCGCCGTGGTCGCCAGCAGGGACCGGCAGGGCCTGGTGGCCAGGGTGATGGCCTACGTCGTCCCGGCGCGCGGGCCGTCCGGGGAGCCGCTCGGGGCCGCGGACACCTGGCGGGCGGTGCTGCGCCAGCGGTTCGGCGCGGCGATGCTGCCGGTGTCCTTCACGACCGTGCTCGGCCTGCCGCGCAACATCGGTGGCAAGGTGGACCGGCGCGCGCTGCCGGAACCGGCGCCGGCCGCC
>NZ_DASZCQ010000144.1:0-26963 GCF_035942955.1 Actinophytocola sp.
GCCGCGGGCGGTGCGCGGGGCGGTCAGCGAGCGGTCGCCGGCGAACCGGACGTCCCACGACGGCGTGTCGACGGCCAGCGCGTTCTCCGGGGAGCGCACGGCCGCGGCGGAGGCCCGGGCCAGGGTGTAGGCGTCCGGCGCGGGGGCGGCGGTGCGGCCGTCGAGCAGCGAGCCGGCCAGCTCGATCAGCAGCTTGGCCGAGCCGGGCAGGTCCAACGACCGGACGAGGTCGTAGGCGGCCGCGCGCAGGGCCCGCTCGCGGTCGGGGTCGGCGCACAGGGCCGCGGCCACCGAGCCGAGCGACTCCGGCCGGGCGATCACCAGATGCTCGCCGGGGATCAGCGGCCCGAGGTCGGTGGACGGCTCGCTGACGACCACGCAGCCGTTGCACATGGCCTCGAGGGTGCGTACCCATTCCAGGGCCTGCTTCCGCTCGCGGTGCAGGTTGATCAGGACCCGGGACCGGGCCAGGTGGGCCAGCTTGGCGGCGCCGGGCAGGAAGTCCACCCGCGCGGCGGACATCATCTCGTGCGGCGGGGTGAACAGCCGGGTCCGCAGGTGCTCCAGCTCGCGGGCGTAGGAGCCGAGCAGCACCGAGCGGCGGCGCTCGGCGGTGCCGAGGTAGGTCACGTCGACGTCGCGCGGGCCGGCCGGGTCGCCGCCCCACATGTCCCACAGCGGGCTGTAGCCGAGCTGGAAGTGCTCGACCGCGATGCCCCGGCGGCGCAGCTCGGCAGTCGAGTCGGGGTTGATGTCCACCGCCGCGCCCAGCGCGCCGACCAGCGAGGCGTTGCGCTCGAACGTGGCCGTGCCGGGATGCTCGACGCAGAACCCGATCGTGCGGGCGCACAGCTCGGCGTCCGGGAAGCCGTCGTCCGGGGTGACCACGAAGTACTCGTGCGGGACCACGACGTACACGGTGTCCGGCCCCGGCGGCGGGATCCGCCCGACGAGCGTTCTTGCCGTGCCGCCGGCCGAGCGCACCGCGTCGGCGACCACCTCGAGCAGCTCGGCCATGAACGCGGAGCCGCCGTCGGCGGAGACGAAGCACAGATCGGTCACTCCGTCACCTCGCAAGCTCGGTGCCGGCGACCCTGCCACCTCGTTCCTCGGTGGCAGGGCAGTGCTTGATCGTTCGCTCCGCAGGCTCCGCTCGGATCCGTCACCTCGCAAGCTCGGTGCCGGCGACCCTGCCGCCTCGTTCCTCGGTGGCAGGGCAGTGCTTGATCGTTCGCTCCGCAGGCTCCGCTCACGTGCGGGGGATCTTCCTGCGTACCGCGCGCAGCGGCCGGGTCACCCGCCAGCTGAGCGTCTGCCGGGTCGCCTCCAGCTCCCGCGCCAACTCGCCGGCCCTGCGCTCGGCGGCGAGCACCCGCTCGGCGTCCACAGTGGACTCGGCGACCGGGGAGTCCTCATCGGACTCGCCGGCGGCCAGCGCCAGCTCGGCGTCCAGCAGCCGCAGCCGCACCGAGTCGCGCTCCTGCCGGGTGGACGCCAGCTCGGCGCGCAGCGCGTCGCGCTCCCGCCGCAGGATGTCCACATCGGACTCCAGGGCGGCCGCCCGAGCCGACATCGTCGCCAGCTCGGCCGAGACGGCCGACACCCGCTCGGTCAGCTCGGTGACCCGCCCGGTGAGCTCGGCGATCCGCTCGTCCTTGCCGGCCAGCCGCTCGGTGGCCGCGACCACGTCGGCCAGCTCCTGCTCGGTGGCGGCCAGCCGGGCCTTGAGCCGGTCCTGCTCGGCGGTGAACACCTCGCGCTCGGCGCGCAGCCTGGTCAGCTCGGCCTGCACCCGGCCGGGGAGCTGATCGGTGATGTCCCCCGACCCGATGGGTGAGATATCGGATGAAGACGCTGTCAACGTGATCCCCCGTGGTCGGCGAGGTCGGTCAGGATCTGGGCGTACTCGCGAGCGTAACCGGCCGGGTCCAGCCAGCCGGACAGCGCGGCGTGCGCGGCCCGTGCCATCTCCCGGCGCCGGGCCGGCGGGGTCTCAAGGGCGCGCAGCAGGGCCGCGGCGAGCGCGTCGACGTCGTTGGTCTCGAACAGCCAGCCGGTCTCCCCATCGGTGATCATCTCGCGGGCGCCGAAGACGTCGGTGGCCGCGACCGGGACGCCGCAGCACACCGCCTCCAGGATCGACCGGGGCAGCGACTCGATGTCCGAGCTGTTCACGAACAGGTCCGCGGCCTGCAGCCAGGGCGTGGGGTCGCGCTGGATGGGGATCAGCCGGATCACGTCCTGCAGGCCGGCCCGGCGGACGGTCTGCTCCAGTGCCAGGCCATACGGCGAGGGATGTAGGCCGACGATGTCCAGCCTGGCTTCCGGGTGGGCCCGGTGGATCCGCTCCATCGCGCTGATCAGCGGGCCCTGGCCCTTGCGGGACTCGGCGACGCCGATGTTGACCAGCACCACGTCGTCCGGCGAGAAGCCCATGAGGTTGCGCACCTGGCGGCGGATCTCCGGCCGGGTGCGGCCGCCGAACTTCCACATCGGGGTGCCGTAGCGGACCGTGCGGCAGCGCTCGGGCTTGCTGTACGGCAGGAACATCTCCCTGGTCGCGTCGGCCACGAACAGCAGCAGGTCGACCTCGGCCAGCGTGCTGTGCCAGCGCGACCAGACCGCGGCCGGCGGGATCTCCGGACCCCAATTCTGGTGCGCGAAGTCGGGCAGCGTGAAGCTCTCGTGGATCACCCAGGCGGTCGGCAGCCCGGCCCGCTTGGCGGCGTCCGCGGCGACGAACCCGCCGAGCGTGTTCACCAGCGCGACGCCCGCGCCGGAGCACTTGGCGAACCGGGCCAGCTCGCCGACGTGCCCCTCGTAGGCCGGCACCGACGAGTGGCGGTAGTGCGTGGTGACGTGCACCGGGATGCCGAGCTCGGCGCAGTCCGCGCGCAGCGGGCCGTCGGTCTCGCTGACCAGGCTCGCCCGCCAGCCGTGCTCGGTGACCAGGCGGCCGAGCAGCTCCTGCAGCCACAGCTGGCCGCCGCCGACGCCAAGGCTGTGCGTGAGCACCAGCACGTGCCGCGGGTCGGTGCGGACCTCGACCCGCGCCAGCGCCCGTGCGGTGTCCTCGGCCAGCTCCTCGGCCAGCTCGGCGTCCTCCGGGTCGGCCGGCGGGTGGCGCAGCACGAACGTGCGCTTGGGCGAGACGTGCTCGCCGACGCCCTCGGTGCGGTAGCGGACCCACAGCGACAGCGTGCGCTCCTCACCCGGCGGCAGGTCGATCGGCACCCTGGCCTCGAACCCGCTGATCGCGGCGTCGGCGAAGGCGGGGAACTCCTTCGGCACGTCCTTGCGCGGCAGCCGGGTGCGGGCCCGGACCGTGCCGCCGCCCTCGACGTGCACCTCGACCAGGCTCGGCGCCCGGCTGTCCAGCAGGGCCCAGCCGCAGACCAGCACCACGTGCCCGATCGACGCCCGCTCGGCCGTGGGCGCCTCCAGCTCCCCCAGCCACAGCGGCGGCTCGCCGGGCAGCGTGCCGACGGTCAGCGCGCACCCGGTCAGCACCTCGCCGTCCGGTCCCTCGACGACCATCCGGTGCACGCCGGACGGCGCCCAGGTGGCCGGCAGCGCGCGGAAGCCGACGGCGCCGGGTGGCGCGCCGGGGCACGGCTCGGCCGTCAGGTTCGCCTCCTCGCCGGCGATCCGCACGGCGATCTCGTCCAACCCGCCGACCCCGGTGACCCATCCGCGCAGCTCGAACAGGTGGCTCACCGGCCGGGTCGGCGCCAGCACCCCGGCGGTGCGCACGGTCGTCATGTGTGTCGTACCTCGTCCCAGTTCCGCTCGGCATGGCCGATGCCCAGCGAACGGTACCCGGTCGCCCGTTGCTCGAGGCGCCGCTCCCACACCGCGCGGACCCGGGCCCGGATCTCGGTGGTGCCGCGCTCGCCGCCGCACGAGCCGAGCACGCCGAACCGCACCTCCCGGTCCACCGCGGCGTCCACATAGGACGGATCAAGGCCGAGCAGCACGCCGAGCCAGCCGGCCAGCTCCCGCATGGTGCCGCCGGGCGCGGCGCCGGCCCAGCCGGCCTCGGTGAGGTGATGGGCGAGCACCAGCAACCCGCGCTCGGTCACCTCGCGCACCCCGGCGTGCGCGTGTGTCCACTCCAGATCGATCGGGCGCAGCGCCGGGCCGTCGACGAGCACGTTGTGCGGCACCAGATCCCACAGTCCCGGGTGCGCGGCCTCGGCCCGGACCAGCTCGCGCCAGCCGGCGAGCAGCTCGGTCACCCGCCACGGCTGTTCGAGCAGCACCGCGAGCATGGTCGGGGCGTCGTGCACCGGGTCGGTGAACGACCGCACGCAGATCCCGCCGGCCGGCGCCGGGTCGGGCCGCAGCGGCGCGTGCCGGACCTGTGCCCCGGTCGCGGTCCGGACCACGTCGGCCCGGGTGCAGAAGACCGCGGCCCGGTCGGCGGTGTTGAAATAGCAGGCCAACCGGGTCGCCGGCCACCGAACGTCGCCGGCGAGCAGCAGGTGGCCATGGCGGCCGGCCGGATCGAGCGCGGCGGCCAGCCGGGGCCAGCTTTCGATCAGCTCCTCGGACAGCACCGCCCGCGTGATCCGGTGGTCCGGCGCGCAGGCAAGCACCGTGGGCGCGGGCCAGCCGGCCGCCGCGAGAGCGGCCTCCACCTCCCGGCGGCCGGTGCGGTCGTCGACGCGGACCGCCACCGCTCCCGCGGAGCGCAGCGCGCGCAGCAGGCCCGGCGTGGCGTACCGGTGCGCCACGACGGCCAGATCATGATCGCCGGCGGGCAGCTCACGGCCCACCCGAACCCCGTCGAGGTCGGCGGTGCGGGTCGCGGCGACCTCGGCGGCGGCCGGATCCGGCTCGACGGCGTGCACCCGCGCGGCTCGCTCGCCGAGGTAGCGGGTGAGGGCGCCGTACTCGGCGCCGATCTCCAGGACGGTGTCGGACGGGGCGATGTCCAGCGCACGCAGCACGTTGGCCCGGCCGTGATCGAGGTGGTAGCGCTCGGCCGGGTCGGTCGCCGCGAAGTGCAGCTCGTCGGACAGCGAGCCGCGATCCCGGGCGTTGGCGATGATCGCGGGGACGAGCTCGGCCGCGGCAGCCAACGGCTCAGCCGACCGGCTTCAGCGGGCCCTCGATGCCGGGCATCGACTCGTCCTCGATCGCGCGGGCGATCTGGGCCATCTGCTGGCGCACCTTGAACATGCCGCGCACCACGCCTTCCCACTGCTCGGTCGGCTTGCCCTCCCCGTCGTCCCCGGTGGCCGCGATGATCGTGTACGGCCGGCGCAGCGCCCAGCGGATCGGAAAGAACAGCACGACGAGCAGGATCAGCAGGATGAGCCACAGTGGCGGGCTGATGTCGGCCGAGGCGCTCCAGACGACCAGGACCAGGGTCAGCACCACCACGAAGGCCAGCATGACGAAGCCGGGACCGTGGCCGGAGCTGACGTCGTGCTCGAAGTCGTCGGCCTTGGTCGGACTCCGCCATTCCATCTCGGCCTGCAACGTCCAGACTCGCTCGTCCCGGCCGCGAACCACCCGCACCATGTTCGAATTCTCGCATCGCACGGGCACGGAAAGCGACCGCCGCCGATCATGATCCGCCGGCCGGCGTGATATGGACCAGCCGTCAGGGTCCGCTCGGCCCCGGCGGCTTGGTCCGAGTGGTCGTCTCGGACGTCGGCGGCGCCGAGGACTCCGACGATTCCGCCGGCGCCTCGAGCGTCTTGGCGTCGCCGCTCGTGGTGCCGTTGGGCGTCGTGTACTTCCTGGTCTGCATGTACGTCCTGGTCTGCTCCGCCGAGTTGACCTCGGTGACCGAGGTGGTCTCGACGGTCACCATGTAGCCGTCGCGCTGCTCGGTGTACCGCTCGACGGAGGTCTGCCGGTAGACGACCGGCGCGTTCTCGTCGTATCCCACGCCGCGCGCCGTACCGGCGTCGGCGGCCTGCGCGTTGCCGCCCGGCCGGGTCGCCGGTGCGCGCCGCGACGTGGTCGGGACGACGGCCGCGGTGCTCAGCGAACCCGTGGTCAGCGCGATGGACTCGGGCACAGACGGCGTGGCCGCGGTGGACTCGGTGATCAACAACTCGACACCGCGCCGGCCGTCGAGATCGTCAAGCGCGGCCCCGTCACCGCCCGACCCCCACGGCCCGGCCACCACGCCGAGCACGCCGATCACCGTCGCCGACGAGGCGGCCATCGCCACCTGCACCTTGGCGCTGGCCAGCACCCCCTTGACCGTCCCGAGGAACCCGGTCGCGGCCGCCTGCCAGCCGGCCACCGCCGCGACCGGGACGGCGAGCATCCCGGCGTGCACGCGCAGACCGGAGCACACGTCGCGCAGCTCGGCGTGCATCGCGGTGCAGGACGGGCAGCCGGCCAGGTGCGCGCGGATCCGCCGGCGCTCGGATCCCTTGATGCAGCCGGCGGTGTACGCGCCCAGCTTCTCCAGCGCCTGCCGGCAGCCGGTGGAGCTGCGGTCGGCGGTCAGGTGCGCCTGCAGGTACGCCGCGCGCAGCCCCTGGCGGGCCCGCCGGGCCAGCGCGGCCGTGGCGTTGGCGGACAACCCGAAGTTGGTGGCCACCACCGCCGGGCGCTCGCCCTCGACCTCGACCTTCCACAGCACGCTTCGCCAGCGCTCGGGCAGGCTGGCGAACGCCCTGGTGATCAGGTTGCGCTCGGTGGACTGCCCGGCCGTGTCCGGGTTCGACCCGGCGCGATGGGTGAGCTCCTCGTCGGACACCGGGACGTCGCGCCGCCGGGTCCGCCACTCCCAGGCCACCCGCCGGGCGACGATGAGCAGATAGCCCCGCACGTTGTCAACGGGTCCCGCGCCCCGGCGGATCGCCTGCAGCACCCGGAAGAAGGCCTCCGCTGCCAGGTCCTCCGCCTCGGCCCGATCGCTGACGAGGCCGAACGCCAGCCGCCGCACCGCGGTCGAATGCCTGGCGAACAGCTCCCCGAACGCCGAGTCCTCGCCGGCCCGCAGGCGTTCCAGCAGCGCCCGATCCTCTTCCGCCGCATCGGAAGTGCCCGCCCGGCCAGCAGGTGCCGCACCAGTGGAATCGGCACCAGGGACAGACCGGTCAATCGCGGTCATCCGGCTAGATACCTCCTCCCGGCGACCACTTGACTGGCGAACAACATGCCACAGGACGATTGCCCACAGTCGGCAAACGTGAAGAACGTTAATGGGAAGCCGACGAAAGTATTAGGCCGTCCGGCCCACCCCTAGGGGACTGCATGCGGTCTAACCCGATCCACACGACGGCCCCGGGCTCGGTACGTGGAGCGGACGACGGGACTCGAACCCGCGACCCTCACCTTGGCAAGGTGATGCGCTACCAACTGCGCTACGTCCGCACGGTGCTCGCTGCAGTCTACCCAACCGCGGCCCTGCCCCGGCAGCCGATCTGTACGTACAACGACCACATCTGGTGGCGGACCGAGGATCGGAAGATCCTCAACCGCATCAACGCACTCATCGCGGACACCGCCCGCAATGGCAACGAGGGGATCGGCAAACCCGAGGCGTTCAAGCACGGGTTCCAGGGCTACCGGTCGCGTCGCATCACCGACGAGCACCGACTTGTCCACACACTTGCGGGCGACGAGATCCGGATCGCGGCCTGCCGCTATCACCACGGCAGGTGAGGTCTGCTACGCCTCATTGGTCGTCAGGCCGACGGGGCAGGAGACGCCGGTGCCGCCGAGGCCGCAGTAGCCGTTGGGGACCTTGTGGAGGTACTGCTGGTGGTAGTCCTCGGCGTAGTAGAAGTCGGACAGGTCGGCGATCTCGGTGGTGATCGTGCCGTGGCCGCCGCGGGTGAGGGCGGACTGGTAGGCGGCGAGGCTGGCCTCGGCTTCCGGGCGCTGGGCGGGGTCGGTGAGGTAGATGGTGGAGCGGTACTGGGTGCCGACGTCGTTGCCCTGGCGCATGCCCTGGGTGGGGTCGTGGCCCTCCCAGAAGACCTTGAGCAGCGCGGGGTAGGAGATCACCGCGGGGTCGTGGACGACGAGGACGACCTCGGCGTGGCCGGTGCGGCCGGTGCAGACCTCCTCGTAGGTCGGGTTGGGCGTGTAGCCGCCGGCGTAGCCCACGGCGGTGACCCAGACGCCGGGCGTCTGCCAGAACAGGCGCTCGGCGCCCCAGAAGCAGCCCATCCCGAACACGGCCCTGCCATAGCCCTCGGGGAACGGCGGGAGGATGCGGCGGTCGGGGAACACCGCGTGGTGGGTGGGCACCGGTAGCGAATGCGGGCGGCCGGGGAGGGCCTCGGCCTGGTCGATCATCTGGGTCTTCTGGCGTCCGAACAGCACCATGACGTCCACTGTACGAGCGTGCCGGGGTTGATTCGGAAACGATTCGACCCACCGGCCACCGGTCACCGCCACCCGGCGTGCACAATGTCCGGGTTCGGGGCACGGCCGACGCGTGTGGCGAAAGGGGGCCAGGGGTGTCCTGGCAGGAGGAACTCCGCAAGCTCGACGAAGAGCTCGCCGCTGGGCAGATCTCCGCGGACGACTACCGGATCCGCCGGGACCAGGTGCTTTCCTCCGCGGTGTCGTCCGGCACGGACAGCCGGCCGGGCTCCTCCGAGGCCACGCAGTTCACCCCGGTCCAGCCGGTGCCCCCGGGGCCGCCGGTGCCACCAGGGCCGCCCGTGCCGGCGCCGGTCCAGGGGGACACCGGCACCGGAGAGCAGGGCGACGCCGACAAGACGCAGATCGTGCCCGGCCAGGGTCCGGCCCAGGGCGACGCGGACCGCACCCAGGCGGTCGGCGGCTGGCAGACCGCCCGGCCGGGCGATGCCGACCGGACCCAGGTGGTGCCGGGCGTGCCGCCGCAGGCCTTCGCCGGCGGCCAGCCGCCGCGGCCGGCGCCCGGCCAGGGCCCGTACACCCCCGCACCCGGTTTCCCGCCGCCGCCGCAGGGTTGGGGCCAGCCCGAGGACGACCTGGGCGCGCCGTGGGCCGGGTCGGTCTTCCCGCCGCTGGCCCCGTCCGGCAGCCCGGACTGGGTGCGGCAGGGGCCCGAGGTGTTCGAGGAGCGGTCCTCCTCGGCCGGCAGGAGGACGCTGCTCATCCTGCTCGTCGTGCTCGTGCTCGGCGGCATCGGCGCCGGCCTGTACTTCCTCGTGCTCAACAAGGACGACAGCGGCGCGAATCCCCCGCCGCCCGGCCCGACCACCAGCCAGCCGAAGACCACGACCAAGTCGACGACCACCACCACCCGGCCGGCCGACCCGTTGCAGGCGCTGCTCGAGCAGATGCCGAAGCCGCCGGCCAGCCAGCAGCAGCAGGCCAAGGTGCTCGACCTGGCCCAGCTGGCCGAGCTGAAGCTGCTGGATCCCCCGGAGATCGAGCTGCTCAACAAGGCGGGCGTGACGAAGGTGCCGTGGAAGTCGGCCGTGCGCAAGGCTCCGGAGGACGGCCCGACGCCGGATGCCTTGTCCGCCATGGTGATCCCGTTGAACAGCGCGGCGGCCGCCGAGCAGCTGCTCAAGGATCTGCGCGCGTACCAGGAGACGGTCGGGTTCATCCACGTCCCGGAGCCGCTGCCGAACATGCCTCCGTCGGTGGTGTTCGAGAAGGCCTTCCCCCCAGGACAGTCGATCTACCGGGGCCTGTACGTGTCCGGCAAGAACCTGATCCGGGTGACCACGATCCAGAATCCGTTCACGAAGGAAGAATCGCTGAGCGGCAGCTACCGCAACCACACCGAGGCGATGCTGCGGGTCTTCGAGGCCAAGTAGTCAGCGCAGCCGGCGGACGGCGCGCAGCGGGGCGGTGATCCGCCAGCTGATCGTGGCCCGGTGCGCGTCCAGCTCGCGCCGCAGGTGCTCGGCCCGCACGGACAGCTCGGCCACCCGAGCGCGCAGCACGGCCAGCTCGGCGTGGGCGTCGCTGTCCGGACCGGGCACGGAAGTCCGATCCGCCAGCAGCTGGTCGCGCTCCGCGCGGACCCTGTCCAGCTCCGCCCGCGCCTGGTCGCGGTCCCGGCGGAGCGCGTCGAGATCCTGCCCGGTCATCCATTCCGTCCTTCCACGGTCCCGGCGAGGTTGCCGAGGATCTTGGCGAGCTCCGCGCCGTAGCCGGCCGAGTCGAGGAACGGCTCGACGTGCGCGTGCGCCCGGTCGGCCAGCCGGGCGCGCTCGGCGGCCGGGGTGTCGAGGGCGCGCAGCAGGCCGGCGGTCAGCGCGGTGAGATCGTTGGGCCGCATCAGCCAGCCGGACTCGCCGTCGGTGATCAGCTCGCGGGCGCCGAACACGTCGGTGGCGAGGACCGGCACCCGCAGCGCCATCGCCTCCAGGATGGTCCGCGGCAGCGACTCGATGTCCGAGCAGTTGACGAACAGGTCGGCGATCCTGAACCAGGGCAACGGATCCCGCACGATCGGCAGCAGGCGCACCCGGCCGGCGAGCCCGCGCCGGGCCACGAAGTCGCGCAGCGCGTCGCCGTACGGGCAGTCGTAAACGCCGACGATCACCAGATGGGCGTCCGCGTGCCGGCGGCGCGCCCGGTCGAACGCGGCGAGCAGCGGGCCGTGCCCCTTGCGCGGCTCGGTCACCCCGACCGTGAGCAGCACCGTGGCGTCGGCCGGGATCCCGAGCCGGTTCCGTTGCACGGCAACGGGTTCCGCGGCCGGCAGCACGCCGGGATCGATGCCGTACCGGACGGTCAGGCAGCGCCGCGCGGGGGCGTGCGGCAGGAACATCTCCCGGGTGGCGTCGGCGACGAACACCAGGGCCGACGCGGCGGCAAGGCAGTGCCGCCAGCGCTGCCGCACCACCGGCGCCAGGCCGTCCGGACCCCAGTTGAGGTAGGCGAAGTCGGCAAGCGCGAAGCTCTCGTGGATCGCCCACGCGACGGGGAGTCCGGCCCGCAGCGCGGCATCCACCCCCGGGAACAGGCCGAGCGTGTTGACCAGGACGCAGCCGGCCCCGCTGGCCCGCATCAGCAGGCTCAGCTCGGTCACGTGGCTTTCGTACGGGGCCGCGTCCTGGATTCGCCGGTAGCCGGTCAGCCGCACGGTGATCCCGAGCGCCTCGAGCTCGGGGCGCAGCGCTCCGTCGGTCTGCGCCACCACGGTGATCCGCAGGCCGTGATCGCGGACGAGCCGGCCGAGCAGCTCGGCCAGCCACAGCTCGCCGCCGCCGATCCGCAGGCTGTGCGCCAGGACCAGCACGTGCCGGGGATCCGGCGCGGGCGGCGTGACGGCAAGGAGGCTGCGGGTCACGCCGATGGCCCGGCGACCGGTGGCCAGCTCCTCCGGGTCGGCCGCCCGCAGCCGCACGGTGCACTCCCGCGGCGGCGCGATCCACACCCGCCCGTCCCGGCTCCAGCCGCGGACCCGGACCGTGACCCGCCGGGACTCACCCGGTGACAGCTCGACCGGCAGCCGCGCCTCGAACCCCGCCATCACGGCGTCCGGGACGTCGGGCACGGACGCGGCCAGGTCCGGTCGCGGGATCATCAGCCGGGCGTCGACCGGCCGGCCCCCGCCGATCGCCACCTCGACCCGGCCGGGCAGCTCGTCGTCGAGCAGCAGCCAGCCGGTCACGGCCACCAAGTCGCCGGCGACCACGGCGTCCGGGACCGGGTTGTCCACCCCGCCCCGTGCCGCCGGCACCGGCGCGCCGTCCGGCCGCACGTCCCGGCGGGCAAGCAGCCGACCATCCCGTGTGGACAGTTCGACGGTCACCTGCTCGCCGGCACGGGCGCCGGACACCGTCCAGCCCCAGACCGGCCAGTCCGGCGGCAGCCCCGGCACCGTGTCCGGGTAGGGCTCGTCGATCCGCACCTCGGCCGGCCGGCCGCCGAGCGTGGCCGACAGGGCCGGGCGGGGGCCGGGACCGGCCACCCAGCCGGACACCGACATGCCGCCGGCGGTGCTCCGGGCGGGCCCGGCCACGGCGGCCAGCCAGGGGGACATCGGATGGCTCCTGTAGGAACGGCTCAATCCGTCACCTCGCAAGCTCGGTGACGGTGACCCTGCCACCTCGTTCCTCGGTGGCAGGGCAGTGTTTGATGGTTCGCTCCGCAAGCTCCGCTCACCTGATCGGGCGAGCGGCGAGGGTGGCGCTGATGGTATCCAGGTAGGCCGGGTTGGTGATCGGGCTGACCCCCGCGGCGAGGTGGCGCTCGACCACCTCGACGACCACGGTGTCGGCGTCGGCCATCCGGTTGGCCATGCCCTGCGCGTCGGTGTTCAGCCGCTCCACGTGCGTGATCGAGATGTCGGCGAAGGTCGCGGCGAGGAACCCGGTGGCGAACTGGGTGTACGAGTCGGCGATCATCGCCACCCGCTTGGTCACCATGCCGTCGACCGGCGCCGACTGGTAGATCAGCGGGGTCCGGAAGTCGCTGTTGATCCAGTTCGTCCGGTCGTCCCGGCCGTCCGGGGCCAGCCGGTAGCGCATCGCGGAGTTCTGCCCGGAGGTGCCGATCAACGTCGGCAGGTCGGCGTTTCCCTGCCAGGTCGAGCCGGGCAGCACCCGCCAGCTCGAGGTGCGGCCCGGCTGGACACGGTCGGCGAGGGCCCTGGTCATGGTCAGCCCGCCGTCGAACATCCAGTGCGTGTCCTGCTGGAAGTAGACCGGCCGGCCCAACCGGATCGACTCGTCGCGCAGCGGCGCCCGCAGGTCGAGCAGGCCGACCTCGGTGGTGAGCCGCCCCCAGAACTGCGCGCCGACCTTGGCCGCGCATTCCTTGCCGCCGTACCGGCTCGGCAGGTACTCGGGCACCATCGTGGACTTGTCCGGGGCCACCGCGAGCACGAACGTCCGGCCGGACCCTTCGACCGCCTGCCGCAGCCGCTTGAGGTTGGCGACGATCTCGTCCATGGACTGCGACGGCTGGCACTTGCCCTGGGTGTCGAACCCGAGATACAGCCAGCCGTCCCTGCCCTCGATCACCTGGGGGAACCCGCCGGTCGGCCGCCGGTCGGGGGCCTCACCCGGGTCGGGCGTCTTGGTCGGCGGCGGTGGCGGCGGGGCGATCGGGCCCGGCGCCGGCACCTGCACGTTGCGGTCGAACCGGGGCGGCTCGCCGAAGACGTGCCGGCTGATCCAGTCGGAGAGGGCGACCGCGCCGGACTTGTACGCCAGGTGGTCGTTGGCCCACGGCCCGAGCTGGGTGAAGAACGCCCAGCCGTCGGCCGGGCTGGGAAACTCGTTGGGGCGCCGGTTCTCGTTCGCGTTGGACGGCCCGAACAGGATCACCGAGATGCCGGGGAGGAAGAAGAACACCAGCGCGCAGACCAGGGCGAGCCGTTGCGTGCCGTGCCGGGGCCGGTAGAGCGAGTGCTCCCGGGGCAGCCAGGACTCGTGCACCGCGGGCAGTGACCGAGTGGGCGGCCCCCCTGACCCAGTGACCGTCACGGTAATGGACGATATCCGACCGGTTCACTCGCCCGGACCGGCGTGTTGCGCGTGCGCCCGGCCGGCAGCGGGCAGACCATCGAGGGCGTCGCACCGAACCACTACTACACGACGAGGGAGGCGAGCATGTGGATGCAGATCGTGGCCGTCGCGGTCGTTGCCGTGGTGTTCCTGGTTCGCCTGGTGTTTGCGCTGCACGACCGCCCGAGCAAGCCCGAGAAATGAGCTCCTAGCGGGGATGGGGGCTCACCAGGCCGGACTCGTAGGCCAGCACGACCAGCTGGGCCCGGTCCCGGGCGCCGAGCTTGGTCAGGATCCGGCTGACGTGCGTGCGCGCGGTGGCCGGGCTGATCACCAGGTGCGCGGCGATCTCGTCGTTGGACAGCCCGCCGGCCACCAGGGCCAGCACCTCGCGCTCGCGGTCGGTCAGCTCGCGCAGCACGCTGGTGTCCAGCCGGCGCTGCTCGGGGCGGGCGATGAACTCGGCGATCAGCCGGCGGGTCACGGTGGGTGCGAGCAGCGCCTCGCCGGACGCGACCACGCGCAGCGCCCGCAGCAGCTCCACCGGCTCGGTGTCCTTGAGCAGGAACCCGCTCGCGCCCGACCGCAGCGCCTCGAACACGTACTCGTCGATGTCGAACGTGGTCAGCACCAGCACCTTCACGCCGGCCAGCTCGGGATCCCCGGTGATCTGCCTGGTCGCGGCCAGCCCGTCGAGCACGGGCATGCGGATGTCCATCACCACCACGTCCGGGCGCCGCTCGCGGGCCAGCCGGACCGCCTCGGCGCCGTCGGCCGCCTCGCCGCACACCTCGAAGCCGTCCTCGGTGTCCAGCAGCACCCGGAACCCGGCCCGCACCAGCGCCTGATCGTCGGCCAGCACCACGCGGATCACGATTCCACCACCGGAAGCACCGCTCGCACCTCGAAGCCTCCCTCGGGTCGCGCCCCGGCGGTGAGCGTGCCGCCCAGCGCCGCGGCCCGCTCGCGCATGCCGCGCAGCCCGTTGCCGGAGCCGGAGCCGGGATCGGGGTCGACCGAGCCGGAGCCGTCGTCGGACACCACGACCTCGATGCTGCCGGCCGTCCTGGCGAACCGCACGCGGATCCGGCTGGCGTCCTTGGCGTGCCGCACGGCGTTGGTCAGCGACTCCTGGACGATCCGGTACGCGGCCGAGTCGACCGGCGCGGGCAGCTCGCCGGGGTTGCCGTCGACGTCGACCCGCAGGCCCGCGGCGGCCGTGGGCTCGGTCAGCTCGGCCAGCCGCCGCAGGCTCGGCGCCGGGGCCCGGCCCTGCCCGGAGCGCAGCACGGCCAGCGTGGCGCGCAGGTCGGCCAGCGCGGTATGGCTGGCCTCCTTGATCGCCAGCAGCGCCGCCTTGGCCTGTTCCGGCCGCCGGTCGGCGACGTGCGCGCCGACCCCGGCCTGCACGTTGATCATCGCCAGGCTATGCGCGACCACGTCGTGCACCTCGCGGGCGATGCGCAGCCGCTCCTCCTCGGCCAGCCGCATGGTCCGCTCCTCGGCCCGCTCCCGGCGGGCGGCCATGGTGTTGCGCCGGGCGGTCAGCGCCGCGCCGGCCGCGACCGCCATGCCGGACCAGGCGACCACGAAGCCCGCCCGGCCGTCCAGCCCGCCCTGGAGGACCAGGCCGGCGACCACCCAGCCGGTCAGTACCGCGGCCCCGGCCACACCGGCGACGAGCGGACCGCGTCGCATGGTCAGGCTGAACAGGGCGAAGATCGCGTAGACCGCGGCCGGGCCGCCGGGGTGCCCGGTCGCGTAGTAGCTCCACACCAGTGCCGAGACGGCCAGGAACACGGTCAGCGGGTACCGGTTGCGCGCCAGCAACACCAACGCCGGCGCGGCCAGCCATGCGTACTGCGGCGCGTCCAGCGCCACGTCCTCGCGCCGGGCCACCATGGCGGTCACGAACACCACGAAGACGCCCATACCGAGCGCGAGGTGGGCGCGACCGAGCCAGGAGCCTCCGAGCACGCCACGGACGCTACGGCAGCGCCGGTTCCGCGCGCGTCCGGCGGCAAGCGGCACTCGCGGCTACGCCCGGACGCGTAAGCGGACGCGAGGCCGTGGGGTGGGCGGGTGGGACGGCCTCGCGGGAGCGACCATCGGACACGGGCTGGCAGGATCGTCGGCATGGCAGAGACCTTGCCGCCCGAGGTGCGGCCGCTGTTGCAGGCTCCGGTGTTCGTGGTCATGACGACGATCAACCCGGACGGCTCGCCGCAGTCCAGCGTCGTGTGGGCCAAGCTCGACGGCGACACGGTGGTGATCTCGACCATCCGCGGCCGGCGCAAGTGCCGCAACATGGAGCGGGACCCGCGGATCACGCTGCTGGCCTACGACCCGCAAGATCCGTACGTCTACGTCGAGCTGCGCGGCACGGTCACGCTCTCCGAGGAGGGCGGCGTCGAGCTGATCGACGAGCTGAGCCGGGCCTACGACGGCAAGCCGTGGACGGTCCGGCCCGCCGAGACCCGGGTGGTCGTGCGGTTCACCCCCACCAAGGTCATCCACCACCTCGCCGCCCAGAGCAGGAAGAAGTCCTAGGGCGCGCAGAGGATCTCGCCGTGGGTGATGGCGAACCAGCCGTCCTCGCTGGCGCCCCACTCGCGCCACGCGGCCGAGATCCGCTCGCGGTCCTCCTGGGTGGCGAACCCGGCGGCCACCGCCGCGTCGCCGATGCCGGGCGCCAGGATGCGCTCGGCCCACATGCCGCTCCAGAACTCCCGCTCCTCGGGCGTGGCGAAGCACCATGTCGTTGCGCTGCAATCAATCGTGCTGAACCCGGCCCGCCTGGCCCAGGACAGCAGGCGCCGCCCGGCGTCCGGCTCGCCGCCGTTGTGCCGGGCCGTCCGCCGGTAGAGCGCGAGCCACTCGTCGAGCACCGGGTTCTCCGGATACCAGGTCATCGCGGCGTAGTCCACGTCGCGCGCGGCGACGACCCCGCCCGGCCTGCACACCCGGCGCATTTCCCGAAGCGCGGCAACGGGATCGGCCACGTGCTGCAGGACCTGGTGGGCGTGCACCACGTCGAAGGCGTGGTCGGGAAAGTCGAGCGCCTCGACGTCGCCGACCACGAACTCCACATTGGACAGACCGCGCTCGTCGGCCACCTGCCGGGCGCTGGTCAGGATGTCGGCCACCGCGTCGATCGCGACCACCCGGCCGGGCGCGACCCGCGCGGCCAGGTCGGCGGTGATCGTGCCCGGTCCGCAGCCGACGTCGAGCAGGTCCAGCCCCGGCCGCAGCCGGCCGAGCAGGTAGGCCGCGGAGTTCTCCGCCGTGCGGGACCGGTGCGAGCGCAGCACCGCGCCGTGGTGCCCGTGGGTATAGACCGCCATGGTCGCAGCCTACTGAGCGGGCACCATGGCCTTGACCCGAACGGGCACGCCGGAGAACGCGGCGGTTCCGGTCAGGGCGTCGACGAACCGCTCGTCGGTGACGTCGTTGACGCTCGCCCCGGGATGCGCGGCGGCCACCGCGAGGCGAACGCCGGGCCGGCCGTGGCCCCAGCCGTGCGGCAGGCTCACCACGCCCGGCATGATCGAGTCGGTGACCTCGACCGGGACCTCGACCGTGCCGGACGCCGAGGACAGCTCGGCGACGTCGCCGGCGGCGAGGCCGCGGGCGGCCGCGTCCTCGGGGTGCATCAGCAGCGTGCACCGCGGCCGGCCCTTCACCAGCCGCTCGCTGTTGTGCATCCAGGAGTTGTTGCTGCGCAGCTGCCGCCGGCCGATCAGCACCAACCCGTCCGGCGCCGCGCGCAGCCGGCCGCGCAGCCGGGGAAGGTCGTCCAGGAACTGCCGCGGGGCAAGGTTTATTCTCCGGGAGCGCGGACCGAGCCGGCCGGGCAGCCGCGGCAGCAGCGGGCCGAGGTCCACCCCGTGCGGCTGGTTCTTCAAGCGGGACAAGGACAATCCCCGCGGACCTGCGCGCAGGCCGTACGGCCCGATGCGCAACCACAGGTCCAGTAGCGACTCCGGAGGCAGCCGCCGGCCGAGCGCGGCGGCCACCGCGCCGGCGCCGCGCAGCACCGGGTTGCCGCGACCGAGCACCCGGGCCGCGAGCTCGACGCAGATCTCCCAGTCGTGCCGCTGATCCGGGCCGCGCTCGAACACCGGCGGGGAGTACTTGGCGACGTTGCGGATCGAGTAGTTGGCCAGGATCAGCTCGTAGTGCGACCGTTCCAAGTGGAGGGTGGGTGGCAGGATCACGTGCGCGAGCCGGGTGGTCTCGTTGATGTACGGGTCGATCGAGACCATGAAGTCCAAACCGGACAGCGCGCGTTCCAGCCGGGCGCCGTTCGGTGTCGACAGCACCGGGTTGCCCGCCGCGGTGATCAGCGCACGGACCTGCCCGTCTCCCGGCGTCTCGATCTCCTCGGCCAGCGCCACGACCGGCAGCTCCCCGCCGAACTCCGGCAGGCCGCGCACCCGGCTGCGGTACCGGCCGAAGCTGCCGCGGAACTTCGACATCGCGACCAGCGGCACGGCGTCCACCGCCGGGGTGGTGAACATTGCGCCGCCCGGCTCGTCCAGACGCCCGGTCAGCACGTTGATCGCCAGGATCAGCCACTGCGTCAGCCCGCCGAACTCCTGCGTGCAGGTGCCCACCCGGCCGTAGAGCACGGCCCGGAACGCGCCCGAGAGCATGCGGGCCAGCCAGCGCACGTCCTCGGGCGCCACCCCGGTGGCCGCCGCCGTGCGCTCCGGACCGAACGGCTCGGCCGCCGATCGCAGACCGTCCACACCGGACACATAGCGGCCGAGCCGGCCCAACCGCACGAGGCTCTCGGCGAACAGCACGTTGACCACCGACAGCAGCAGCAGCGCGTCGGTGCCGGGACGCAGGAACAGGTGCCGGTCGGCCAGGTCCGCGGTCTCGGTGCGCCGCGGGTCGAGCACCACGACCCGGCCGCCGCGGGCGCGGATCCCCTTGAGCCGGGCCCGCACGTTCGGCGCGGTCATGATGCTGCCGTTGGACACCGCCGGGTTGCCGCCCAGGCACACGAACAGCTCGGTGCGATCCAGGTCCGGCACCGGCATCAGCACCTGGTTGCCCAGCATCAGGTACGCCGCCAGCATGGTCGGGAGCTGATCGACCGACGTGGCCGAGAACAGGTTGCGCGTGCCGAGACCGCGGAACAGCACCTGGCCGTAGGTGACCAGGCCGAGGTTGTGCGCGGTCGGATTGCCCTGGTACACGGCAACGGCGTCGCGCCCGTGCGCCGCGCGGATCTCCCGCAGCCGCCGGCCGACCAGGTCGAACGCCTCGTCCCAGCCCACCTCACGCCAGCCGTCCCCATCGCGCACCACCGGCCGGCGCAGCCGGTCGGGATCGTGCTGCAGGTCGGCGAGGGCCGTGGCCTTCGGGCAGATGTAGCCGGCGCTGAACGGATCGTCCTCGTCGCCCCGGATGTCGATCACCCGGCCGCCCTCGACGGTCACCGCGATGCCGCAGTTGGCCTCGCAGAGCGTGCAGGTGTGCAGGTGGGTCGTGGCCACGGCCCGCTCCGTTCGCCGTCGGTACCGGAAGCTACTAGCAAGTAAAGTAGCGCATCATGAACGCCGACGGACCCGCCACCGCCCGCCGGATCGGACTGACGGACGTGGTCCGAGCCCTGCCCGGCCTGGCACGGCACACCCCGCAGATCGCCCGCGGCGCCCTCGACCTGCTGACCCTGCGGCCCACCACCCGGGAGTCGATCGGGCACGTCTTCGCCACCCGCGCGGCCCGGCACCCGGACCGGCCGTTCCTGGTCTTCGAGGGCCGCCGGTACACCTACGGCGAGGCGAACGCCTGGGTCAACCGGTACGCGAGCGTGCTGGCCGGGCGCGGGGTCGAGGCCGGCGACGTGGTCGGCATCCTGGCCACCAACCGCCCGGAGACACTGCTGGCCGCGCTGGCGACGGTCAAGCTCGGCGCGATCGCCGGCATGCTCAACCACAACCAGCGCGGGGAGGTCCTCGCGCACAGCCAGCGGGTGCTCGGCAGCCGGGTCCTCGTGGTCGGCGCGGAGTGCCGGGCGGCGCTCGACTCCGCGGGCGAGCCGGTGGGCGCCGTCCTGGACCTTGCCGACCTCGACGCGCTGGCCCGCGCCGCGGACCCCGCCGAGCCGCCCCGGTGCGCCGCCGTCACGGCCGGCAGCACCGCGTTCTACATCTTCACGTCGGGCACCACCGGCCTGCCCAAGGCGAGCGCCATGTCGCACGGCCGCTGGCTCAAGGGGATGGCCGGGCTCGGCCGGCTGGCCGCGCACCTCGGCCCGCACGACACGCTGTACTGCTGCCTGCCGCTGTACCACAACAACGCGCTGACCGTGTCGCTGTCCACGGTGCTGGCCGGCGGCGCCACGCTCGCGCTCGGCCGGTCGTTCTCCGCGTCGCGGTTCTGGGACGAGGTCGTGGCCGCCGACGCCACCGCGTTCTGCTACATCGGCGAGCTGTGCCGGTACCTGCTCAACCAACCGCCGCGGCCGACCGACCGCGCGCACACGGTCCGCCTGGCCATCGGTAACGGCCTGCGCCCGGAGATCTGGGCGGAGTTCACCGAGCGGTTCGGCGTCGAGAAGATCATGGAGTTCTACGGCTCCAGCGAGGGAAACCTGGCCTTCGTCAACGCCTTCAACCTCGAGGGCACCGCCGGTCTGTGCCCGATGCCGTTCGCGGTCGTGGACTACGAGCCGGGCACCGGCCGGCCCCGCCGCGACGCCCGCGGCCGGGTGCGCCGGGTGCGCACCGGCGAGGTCGGGCTGCTGCTGACCAAGGTCACCGACCACTCCCCGTTCGACGGCTACACCGACCGGGACGCGTCCGAGCGCAGGCTGGTGCGCGACGTGTTCCGGCGCGGCGACACCTGGTTCGACACCGGCGACCTGGTGCGCTCCCAGGGCTGGTTCCACATCGCGTTCGTCGACCGGCTCGGCGACACGTTCCGCTGGAAGGGCGAGAACGTGGCCACCACCGAGGTGGAGGGCGTGCTGGCCAGCCACCCGGACGTCGAGCAGGCGGTCGTCTACGGGGTCACCGTGCCGGACACCGAGGGGCGCGCCGGCATGGCGGCCGTCAAGCTCCGCTCCGGCGCCGAGGTCGACGGTCCCGCGCTGGCCCGGCACCTCGTCGACCGGCTGCCGCCCTACGCCGTGCCGCTGTTCCTGCGCGTGGTCGACGAGGTCGAGCAGACCGCGACGTTCAAGAGCCGCAAGGTGAAGCTGCGCGACGAGGGCTACCACACCACCGACCCGCTTTACGTGCTCGCCGGCCGCGAGCGGGGCTACGTCCCGGCCTATCCGGAGTATCCCGACGAGGTCGCGGCCGGGAAGATCCTGATCTAGGGCGTCAGATCGAGGTGGATGCCGGTGAGCTCCTCCGACAGCTCCCACAGCCGCTTGGCCACGTCCCTGGCGCGCGCGGCGTCGAGCGGCTCCACCACGGTCGGGTAGCCCTTGGTCTCGTTGCGCCCGTCCGGGCCGATGAACTGGCCGCTCTCCACGTCCGGATGCGTCGCCGCGTACAGCACCGGCAGCGCGCCCATCTCGGCCGGCTGCGCCATGATCCGGCTGCCGAGCAGCACGGCGAGCTTGCTCAGCCCGGTGGGCCCGGTCGTCTGCAGGTTCGTGGCGACAACGCCGGGGTGGGCCAGCACGCTGCGGATGGGCAGCCCGTTGGCGCGTAGCCGCCGGTGCAGGTCGAGCCCGAACACCACGTTGGCCAGCTTGGACTGGGCGTAGTAGCCGCGCCGCGAGTAGCCGTGCTCGCCGTGCAGGTCGTCGAAGTGCATCCGGCCCTGCATGTGCGCCCGCGAGCTGACCGTGACCACCCGGGGATCCTTGCCCTGCAACAACTTGGTCAGCAGCAGCGCGGTGAGGGCGAAGTGGCCGAGGTGGTTGACCGCGAACTGCAGCTCGTGGCCCGCCTTGGTGAGCGTGCGCGGCGGCATCATCACGCCGGCGTTGTTGATCAGCACGTCGACCTTCTGCACGGCCGCGGCGAACCGGTGCACGGAGTCCAGGTCGGCCAGGTCCAGGTGGCGCAGGCGCAGGTCGGCGTCCGGATGCTCGGCGCTGATCTTCTCAAGCGCGGCCGTGCCCTTGGCCTCGTTGCGCACCGCCATGATCACCTCGGCGCCGTGGGCGGCGAGCGCGCGGGTGGTCTCGTAGCCGATGCCGCTGTTGGCGCCGGTGACGATGAAGGTACGACCCTTCTGACCCGGGATGTCGCTCGCGGTCCACTGACCGGTTGACCCCGTGTCCCCCGCAGGTGTGTCGTTCATGGGCATAGCGTGCCGCACGGGGGCGCCGGCGTCACAAAGGAGGCCAAGCAGCCGTGGAATCGCGTCACCTTGGCGAGTCGGGTCTCGTGGTCAGCGTGGTCGGCCTCGGCGGCAACAACCTGGGCCGGCCGGGCACCGCGGCGGAGTCGCTGGCCGGGGCCAGGGCGCTGGTCGGGGCCGCCATGGACGCCGGGGTCACCCTGTTCGACGTGGCCGACGTGTACGGCGCGCCGCGGGGCCACAGCGAGGAGCTGCTCGGCCAGGCGCTGGCCGGCCGCCGGGACCGAGCCGTGATCGCCACCAAGTTCGGCGTGGACATGCAGGGCGCCAACGGGCCCGACTTCGGGGCCCGCGGCTCCCGGCGCTACGTCCGGCGGGCCGCCGAGGCGTCGCTGCGCCGGCTGGGCACCGACTGGATCGACCTGTTCCAGGTGCACCGCCCCGACCCGGGCACCCCCGTCGAGGAAACCCTTGCCGGCCTTGACGATCTGGTGCGCGAGGGCAAGGTGCGCCACGCCGGCCTGTGCAACCTGGCCGGCTGGCAGCTCGCCGACGCGATGTGGCAGGCACGGGTCAACCGCCTCGCCCGCCCGATCGCCGCGCAGGGCCAGTACTCGCTGCTGGAACGCGAGGCCGAACGCGAGCTGATCCCGGCCTGCCGGCGCTTCGGCCTCGGCCTGCTGCCCTACTTCCCGCTGGCCAACGGCCTGCTCACCGGCAAGTACGCCGAGGGCGCCGACCCGCCGCCCGGCAGCCGCCTCGCCGGCCGGGCCCGCCTGCTGTCCGACGCCCCCTGGGACCGGATCGAGAAGCTCCGCGCCTTCGCCGACGAACGCGAGATCACCATGACCACCGTCGCCATCGCCTGGCTCGCCGCACAACCCGCGGTCGGCTCGGTGATCGCCGGCGCCACCACCCCCGAGCAGGTCACCGCGAACGCCGCCGCCACCCACTGGAAACCCACCCCCGACGACCTGCTGGCCCTCGACGAGATCTGCCCACCGGCACGCCGCTGACCCGCGCTAGCCTCAGCCCATGCGGATCACTGACACCGCCGCGATCGTCACCGGCGGCGCGTCCGGCCTCGGCAACGCCACCGCCCGAGCCCTGGCTGGCGCCGGCGCCCAGGTGTTCGGTCTGGATCTGCCCGCCGCGATCGAAAAGGCCGAGCCCGTCGCCGGAATCACCTACCTGCCAGCCGACGTGACCGACGCCGCCGAGGTCCAGTCCGCGGTGGACACCGCGGCCGGCTCCGGCGCCCCCCTCCGCGTCGCCGTCAACTGCGCCGGCGTCGGCTGGGCCGGCCGCATCGTCGGCAAGACCGGCCCGCACGATCTCGAGTTGTTCCGCAAGGTCGTCGACGTCAACCTGGTCGGCACCTTCAACGTCATCCGCCTCGCCGCCACCGCCATCGCCAAAACCGAACCCGGCGACCACGGCCAACGCGGCGTGATCATCAACACGGCCTCCATCGCCGCCTTCGACGGCCAGATCGGCCAAGTCGCCTACGCCGCGTCCAAGGGCGGCGTCGTCGGCCTCACCCTCTCCGCCGCCCGCGACCTCGCCTCGTTCGGCATCCGCGTCGTCACCATCGCCCCCGGCATCATCGACACCCCCATGCTCGCCGGCGTCACGGAGGAGTTCCGCGCCAGCCTCGCCGCCAACGTCCCCTTCCCCAAACGCCTCGGCCAACCCACCGAATACGCCAAACTCGCCCTCTCCATCATCGACCAGGACTACCTCAACGGCGAAGTCATCAGACTCGACGGCGCCCTCCGAATGGCCCCGCGATAATCACCTGCCAACCGCCTCGACTTCACGTAGCCACCAACTCGGACGCTTGTCCGCGTTCTCTTCGCCGGCGAATGGTGTGGAGGCGAATGAGCAGGCCGATGGATCTTGGTAGCGGACTTTTTACGTATGCGGAGAAGACCGTCATCTGATTGTCGTCGTTGACGACGAAGAGCCGTCCGGACGGATCATATCCGGGCACCTTGATGCCGAGTGATGACAGGAAGCCGGTCACATCCTCCCATTCCTTGGAATAATCGTGGGCGCCGTACATGGTGGCAGGCATGACGAAGACGCATTTATGCAGCAAGCCGAGCTGATGAAGTGTTCTGATTTCCCATTTGGTTCCGGCAAAGTCCAGTGGGACAATCACGATCTGCTCGGCATGGTCCGCCAGCAGCAGCACCTTGTCCCGCCAATCGTCCTCGGTGGCCGCGATCTTCCCGGTTCCCGGGATATCCCAGGTGTGGTCGATCGGCCAGCCGAAATAGCCCTCGGGATGGGTGGACAGGAGCTCTCCGGGAGTCCCTAGGGCGATGAGTGGCCGGTGTGCGGGAAAGGACGCGGCAAGGATGGCTTCGAAGTCCGTTTGAATATTGCCCTGCGGCCCCTCCGGGGTCATCACTGCTATGGCGTTCGACGCCAGGCGGCTCGCGGTTTTGAAGGGGCGAAGATACAAGGAGAACCGAGGACCTGCCGAGGGTCGGCTGGTTTTCAGTCGGAGACGGTCCAATATTAGCTGCGCCGCCCGGTCGCGATACGTTTGGCGAACCACACTCTCCAGCTCCATGAGAGCAAAGGCGGGATACAGTACGAACCAAGCCAACAGCTGCTCTGCGACCAACACTGCGAGCAGGACGACAATGACGAACACCACGTAGCAGGGCAGCCGAAGAAAGATCGTCGGGAAGGAGCCGATGAACTGCCACCCTGAAACAATCGGGCGCACGACGGTGTCGAACAGCCAGATGTACCAGCTGGTCTCGCTTGGCATCCACGGCGACAGGGCAAACGCGATGATCGCTGACCGAGCGATTGGCCCGGTGTGAATAGGTCGCAGCACCATGCACGCGCCGGCGACGCCCACTATGATCAGGACGTTTTTGTCGAAGAGCATGCCCACGAAGACGGCTGTGGCAACTGGAAATGACCAATGGATCAAGAGAAGTAAGCGGCGCACGGCAACCAGCCCTTCTGGCCACACACCTACTGCGGGGAAGCATACGCCGTTTTCATAGACAAGGGGATCTGATCCCCACAACACAACCGACGAGGCAAGACGTTACAGATCGCCCACGTAGGGAATCTCGCGAACGGCCGGGGAGGACATCCAGCGGCGCAGCGTCATCGTGGCGCGGACGTCGTCCTCGTTGTACTCCAACAAGCGCCGGCGCTGGACGTCGTCCGGGCCGGAGCCGTCCATCCCCACCGCATCCCGGTACCAGCGCATGGAGTTCTCCCCGCTGGCCTCCGCGTCGCGCCAGGAGAAGCCGGCCACCGGGGCGATCGTCTTGAGCCCTTTGCCGTGGGAGCACAGGAAATAGTCGCGGACGCTGCCGAACAGGTCGAACCAGGCGTCCGAGTCGATGAACGCCTGCACCCGTTCCTGGCTGGGAATTCCGGGCTTGCCGGCGAACCGCCGCGCCGACGACAGCAGCCAGCGGTTCTCGGCCAGCTCGTTGTAGCAGTACGCCCGGAAGCTCAGCCCGCGCGCCCGTGCCCGCAGCCGCACCACGGTCAGCCACTGCCAGAACTCGGCGAACGACCGGGCCTCGTCGTCGGTGGGCAGCGGCTCCCAGGTGGCGAACGCGCGGTAGCCGGGCGCCTCGCCGACGTCCGCGCCGCTCAGCAGCGCGCCCCACAGGTAGGCGCCGGCGTCGCCGAAGCTCTCCATGTCGACGTCGACCTCGACGTCGGCGCGCGGCACCCGCACGTCCTCGACGCGGCGCACCACGGCCAGATCGGCCAGCCACGCCTTGGCAAGGCCGACCGCGTCGGACAGCGGCATGCCGGCCGGCGGCACCAGATCGCCGGCGCGGGGGTCGAGCGCGGCCAGGTCGTCGACGGTGCGGATACCGGCGGCCCGCAGGGTGGCCCCCTCCTCGCCGCGCACCACCAGGCTGACGTCCCTGGTGGCCAGCAGGTCGGCCTTGCAGGTCGTCCACCACGGGCAGGTGCGGCATTCGACGATCCGGGACGGCTCGGCGAGCGGCCGGCCCCCGGACGCCGCCGCGCTGGCCACCGCGAGGCGGTCGGCGAACCGGGCGTCGTACTCGGCCAGCGCGGTCCGGCCGCCCGGCCAGGTCGGCGCCTCCAGGTCGTGCCAGACGACCACGTCGCCGTCCAGCCCGACCACCCCGCCGACCGGGTGCTCCGGGTCGGCGTGGCCGCTGGCCTCCAGCAGCCGGCGGGCGTGCGCGAGGCGCAGCTGGTCGCGCGGCTGCGGGCGGACCTTGCGGGTGGGGTCGACCCGGCCGGCCGCCGGGGTCGGGGTGTGCAGCGGCGACGTGCGCGCGCCCGAGCCGGGATCGCTGACCTTGTGCCGCACCACCAGCACCGGCACGTAGCCGGAATCCGTGCGGACCAGCAGGTGGATGCCGCCGCGCCGGCCGTTGTCCACGTCCCGCGGCAGCTGCGCGCCCCAGATGTACCTGGCCCCGGCGGCCATGGCCCGCTCGGTGGCGTACTCGCGGTCCGTGCCGCGCAGCTCGGGACCGTTGGGGATCCACGTCCAGTCCGCGCCGAGCAGCGCGGCCATCTCGTCGGCGATGGAGCGGCGGTGCGCCTCGGCGTCGGCTTTGCGCTGCTCGCCGGCGGGGTCGGGCGGGGCCTGCGCGGCGTCGCGCATCGCCGGGTCGTGCTCGAGGTGCACCCGGCGCCGGCAGCGGCTCACCACACCGGCGTCAAGGAGCACCTGATTGTTCACAGTATGCAGCTTAGAGGGCACCCCCGACAGAAAGCGGCACGTCGACCGACCCAGTAGGTTCTTGGCCACACGGAGCACGGAGGGGCGATGGCACTCAGGAAGCGCGCGGCGGCCGGCTCGTCGCGAATCACCCCGGCCAGGGCGAAGAACGCCATCGCCGTGGCGAAGATCGTCGGTCCGGCCGTGCTGCCGGTGCTCACGCCCTACCTGACGAGGACCGCCGGCTCCGTGCGGGACCGGTGGGACCGGCTGCGGGCGCGCCGGCTCGGGGTCGGCATCGACGATCTGGCGAAGTACACCGGCCGGGGCGGCGTGCTGCACGCCAGGATCGCCGGCGCGGCCGACTCGCTGGCCGAGCTCAAGGACTCCGACGCCGCGTTCGCCGCCACCACACGGACCCGGCTGCGCCAGCTCACCGCCGCGGTCCGGGCGGCCGAGCGGATGCCGAGCGCCCGGCGCAAGGCGGCGCACCGCGCGGTGGCCGTCGAGCTCGACCGGATCGAGGGGGAGATCCTCAAGCGGCTGGGTGTGTGATCACGTCCCACCCGCGGCTCTTGCCCGGGCGAATACGCTGCTAAGTCGTG
>NZ_DASZCQ010000145.1:0-14920 GCF_035942955.1 Actinophytocola sp.
GTGGTGCCGCCGGCACAGGCACTGGCAGTTGGCGTCACAGGTGGCGCCGGTTGGCCAGGGCACTCGGTGGTCGACGTCGCATTGGCGGGCGCGGCGGGTGCAGCCGGGGTAGCGGCAGGTGCGGTCGCGCACCTGCACAAAAGTCTTCAACGATTCCGGTGGTGTGTAGCTCGGCGCGGTGAGATCGACCATGGCGCCGGTGGTGGGGTCGGTGCGCAGCCACCGCCACGACGTGGCCTCGGCCGCCAACTCCCGGGCGGCCTGGGTGGTGACCGGCAGACCATCGACCTCCGCCGGGCCCGCCGCGGCGGTGCCCGGACCCGGCATGGTCAGGTGTACCTCCACCACCCGATTGCTGGTGTCGGTGCCGAACACCAAATCCACGGCGATGTCGGCCTCGATGTGCTGCAGTGTGCGGGGTTCGTTGCCCAGTGCCTTCAATGCTCGGGCTCGGTCGGCGATGACCGCCTGGGCGGTGGCGATGTGCTCTGCCGTGTGGTGGATGGTCAGCGTGGCCATGCCGGGTTCGGTGGGGTAGGCATCGACCCGCCGCCCCCGTAGCTGTTCCCGACGGCGTTCCTCGGCGCCCTCCGGGTCCACCGCCAACACCACCCTGGCCAACGCATTGCGTAGCTGGGTGGGGGTCTGTTGGCCGGCCTTGTCCAACAGGTGGGCTTCCACGGCCAGGGCGTGGTCGTCGGACAACTCGGCGACGGCGTCGGCGATGAGTTGGGCCTTGTACTCCTCGATCCACCCCTGATCCAACGCCACCAGGGTTTGCGGCAGCCGGTCGACGAGAGTTCTCGCGAACTTCAACCGACGCTGCGCGGCGCGGTCGGAGATGCGCAGCTGGGTGGCCACCTCCAGGTAGGCAAACTCATCACCCTCACTGGCAGCGGCGTAGGCGGCCAACTGGCGCAACTGGACAGCCTGGTAGTGACCAATCAGGACACCGGCCAACGCCGCGTCCCCGAGGAGATCCCGAGGCTCGGTCGTGGGGTGGTGGTCCTGGATGACAAGCACACCGACACGCTAGCCGACCCCACCGACAATTCCGGCCACCAACGGGCTTGATCAACAAAATTGGGGAAGATCTTTTAGGGCTCCTAGCAGAATGATCTTTGGTCTTAATGTTGATCTTGATTGGTAGAACTGTTCGGGTGCGCGGGGGTGAGCGGTTGCCGTGGATCGTGCCGGACGGGTTATGGGAGCGGATCGAAGCCGCTGCTGCCGGTGGTTCCAGCGGCGGCACCGTCACTCGGGACGTAACCGGATCGAAGATGGCAAGGTGTTGTGTGGGATCTTGTTCGTGCTCTATGCGGCGACTCCGTGGGAGTTCTTGCCGCAGGAGTGGGGGTTCGGGTCGGGAGAATGACCTGCTGGCGCAGGTTGCGTGACTGGCATCAGGCGGGGGTGTGGGATCGACTGCACGAACTGTTGCTGGCCGAGTGCATGCCGCTGACCAGTTGGATTGGTCCAAGGCGGTGATCGGGCCTTGAAGGGTGGCCCAAGCATCACGTCGTCTGCGACGGGCAGGGCATCCGGCTGGCCCTCACACTGACCGGCTGCAATCGCAACGACGTCACTCAGCTGATGCCACTGCTGAGTGTGATCCCGCCGGTACGCGGCAGGATCGGCCGATCTCGGCAGCGGGCCGAGACGCTGCTCGCCGACCGCGGCTACGACCATGACAAGCACCGACACTTGGTGCGAACGAAGGGCATCACGCACCGCTGGGTGGTCGAGTAGACCATCGCCGTGCTCCACTGGTTCCGCCGGCTTCCCATCCGTTGGGAATCCGCGACGACATCCACGAAGCCTTCATGATCCTCGCCAGCGCCATCATCTGCTGGCGACGCCTCTCCAAGAACCTTTGTTGGGACCTCTTGGCGAGTCGGAGCGGTCGTTCCTTTGTGGAGGGTTAGTGCCTGGCCGTGCAGTTGGGCATGATGTCGGCGGCGAAGAGGCCGGAGGGGTCGATGCGGGTGCGGACGGCGTCGATCTTTTCGATGTCTTCGGCGGTGAGGTGGCCTTGGGGTTGGGTGTGGCTTTCTACGAACGAGGGTGCAGTGCGACCGGTGTTCCAGGGGGTGAGGGCGGCGCGGACTTTCGCGGTGTGGGCGGTGATGGCCGCGGCGGCGTCGGGGTCGGTGGGGATGCCGGCGCCGGAATAGATGTAGTGGGCGTCTATGTGGTTGAGGCAGCCGCCGGTGGGGTCCGGGGTGGACAGGGCGCCGCCTAGTTGGCGGAGGCCGGCTACGACGAGTGGGGAGTGTGATCCTTCGCCTAGGAGGCGGAGCAGTTCGGTGGCGCCGTCGTCGCCGATCTCGTTGAGCAGCAGGTGGTCTCCTTGGATCGGGACGGGGTCGCTGGGGTCCATGTGGGTGGCCAGCACGGCGCCGGGGGTGGTGACCTGCCAGGTGTCCATGACGGGCTCGGATATTGCGCGCAGGGGGCCCAGCAAGTCGTCGGCTTGGCGGGTGGCGGTGGTGACGTCGTCGCCGTCGGTGCAGAGGATGACGCCGTCGATGCAGAGCATCGTGCGGCCGGCGAGCACCGGGGGGACGTCCGGGAGTGGGGGAAGGTTGAGCAGGCGCAGGGAAGTGGAGACCTCGGGGGATGCGGACATGGTCCAGTGGCGCCAGGCGTTCAGGAGCTCGGGGGCGTGGGTGGCGGGCCAGAAGGCGGCGCCGGTGATCACCTTGGTGGCTGGGAAGAGGTCGACCTCGAGGGCGGTGACGATGCCGAAGCCGCCACCACCGCCGCGCAGGGCCCAGAAGAGCTCGGGGTCCTGCAGGGCGGTGGCTCGGCGCAGCTCGCCGTCGGCGGTGACGAGTTCGATCGCGCGGACGCTGTTGACGGCGAGGCCTCGGCTGCGGCCGTAGAAGCTGATGCCGCCGCGGAGGAGGTAGCCGACGACGCCGACGGTCGCGGCCGAGCCGTGTGGCGCGGCCAAGCCGTGCGGGGCGAGGGCGTCGACGACCGCGCCCCACCGGGTGCCGGCCGGGATCCTGGCCACCCGGCGGGCCGAGTCGACCACGACGGGGCCGGCCAGCCGGGTGCGGATCAGCAGCGAGTCGGGCATGGGGCCGAAGGTGGCCGAGGCGTGGCCGGTGGTGTGCACGCGGACGGACAGTCCATTTGAGACAGCATGGCTCAGTGCCGCGCGGATCGCCGCTACCGACTCGACGGTCACCGCCGCGGCCGGCTCGACCGGTGCGGCCAGGTTGAACACCTGGGTGGCTTCGGCGTACGCGTCGTCGCCCTGCTCGGCGATGCCGGAGTTGCGCTCGTCGAGAGTGGTCATGCGGGTGCCTACCTCCGCTCGGCGGTGAGGAACACGAACGAGCCGGCGTCTACTTCGGACAGATCGACGATGTCAAGGCCGGCGCTGTCGAACCAGGACCGCAGCTCCTCCAGCTCGAACAGCAGGTGCCCCTCGGGACGGCTCGGGAAGTACTGGCAGGCCTGGAAGTAGCGGGCGATCGGGTCGTGCTCCCAGCGGAACGTCATCATCGTCAGCCGGCCGCCGGGACGCAGCACCCGGCCCATCTCGGCGACCGCCTCGGCCGCGTCGTCCGGGAACGCCTGCAGCGCGTTCCAGCAGTTGATCGCGCCGAGCGAGCCGTCGTGGAACGGCAGGTTCAGCGCGGTCGCCATCACGGCCGGCACCTCGGGCAGCCGGCCGCGCAGCACGTTGAGCATGGGCACGGCCATGTCCAGCGCGATCAGCCGGTCGGCGCCGACGGTGCGCGCGACGACCTCGGTCCACCGGCCGGCTCCGGCGGCAAGGTCGAGCACCGGCCCGTCCACCCCGCGCAGGTGGCTCTCGATGTAGGCGTCCTCGTCGGCGTGCGACACCTGGTCGCCCCAGTTCGAGCCGGCGATCTTCAGGTAGTTCGGGCGCAGCACGGCCTCGTAGTACAGCCCCAGCCTCGGCATCTCGGCGAGCTTCTGCAGCAGGTCGTTGGTGGCGTCGTCGGCCTCCTGCCCCTCGCGGACCCCGGCGGACAGGTCGAGGATGCCGTTGGCGATCGGGTACCGCGTCACGCAGCTCGTGCAGCGCACGACGTCCGCCCCGATCTCCAGCGCGCTGTGGCAGGACGGGCAGCGCAGGACCGACGCGTGCCGGCCGAACACCTCGTCCGCCGGCCCGGACTCCGCGGTCCGGATCGAGTCGACGGGCGGCACCTCCACCTCGGCGGTCGGCGCCGGCGTGCCGTGCCGCACGCCCCAGTACGCCAGCGCGCCGGAAAAGCCCAGCACCGTCAGGGTGTCGTTGTCCCAGTTGTTCCGTACCTGCGCCGGGGTCAGGTTCTTGATCCAGGCCTGGGCGTACTCGAGCTCCTCCTCGTCGGCCTCCCAGATCGCCGGCGACGGCCACACCCGGCCGAGGTCGGGCTTGTCCGGGTCGAGTTGGGCGAGCGCACGGTCCAGCCGGGTGCGGTCGTGCACGTTGAGGCCGAGGCCCTCGGTGGCGGCGAGGATGCGGTCCCGGTCGTCCGGGAAGTGCTGAACCAGGTAGAGCAGCGCCAATGACTCGGGCTCGCCGGGCGTGCTGCCGGCCAGCAGCTCCAGGTACCGGTCGAGACCCGCGCGGACCGCGGCGAACACGTCGGCGGCCGCCGGGTGCTCACCCTCGACGAGCAACCCGAGCAGGATGACGACCCGCCCCCGGTGCTCGGCGCCCAGCTCCCCGTCGAGGAGCGTGACCAGCGCGGAGGCCGCCGGCAGGGCAAGATCGGTCAGCTTCCCGTCACTCCACAGGGCATCGACCAGCCGGTGAAACTCCGCGTCGACACGATCGGATGTCGCGCCCGTGAAAGCGGCCACCAGCGCCGCGACGGTCGATTCTTCCGTGGAAGCACTCATTGTGCCAATCCTCTCCTGCCGTGAATTGTCCGCAGCCCGGATCCAGCTGGTTTATTGCGCCACGTGCATACGCCACCGATTGCGATCGTCGCACCGCCCCCGAGCGGCCGTCTTCTTCCCGTGTGCGATGTGCTCCGCACGACGGAAGGTGCGTCGTGCGCGCGCCGATTGGTAGGTTCCGCAGGATGACGGTGCACGATCCGGCCCCGGAAACGCGTCCGCGAGCCGGGCGGCGGGAATGGATCGGGCTGGCCGTATTGGCGCTGCCGACCCTGCTGTTCGCGCTCGACATCGGCGTGCTGTTCCTCGCGTTGCCGCACCTGAGCGCCGACCTCGGCGCCAGCGGCACCCAGCAGCTCTGGGTCACCGACATGTACGGGTTCCTGCTCGCCGGGTTCATGCTCACGATGGGCACGCTTGGTGACCGGATCGGCCACCGCCGGCTGCTGCTGGCCGGCGCCGCCGCCTTCGGTCTCGCGTCGATCCTCGCCGCCTACGCCCCCACCGCCGAGCTGCTCATCCTGGCGCGCGGCCTGCTCGGGATCGCCGGCGCCACGCTCGGCCCGGCGACCCTGGCCCTGATCAGCAGCATGTTCTCCGACGGCCGGCAGCGCGGCATCGCCATCTCACTGTGGGGCGCTTGCCAGTTCGGCGGCGCCGCCCTCGGCCCGGTCGTCGGCGGGCTGCTGCTCGACCACTTCTGGTGGGGCTCGGTGTTCCTGCTCGGCGTGCCGGTCATGGTGCTGCTGCTCGCGGTCGGGCCGGTGCTGCTGCCGGAGCACCGCGACCCCGGCGCCGGGCGGCTCGACCTGACCAGCGCCGGGCTGTCCCTTGCCGGGATCCTGCCGGTCATGTACGGCATCAAGGAGCTGGCCGCCGGCGCGGCTCGGCTCGGCCCGGTCCTCGCGGTCGTGACCGGGACCGTCCTCGTCGCGCTGTTCCTGCGCCGGCAGCGCCGGCTGGCCGATCCGCTGGTGGACCTGGGCCTTTTCGCCCGGCCCGGGTTCGGCTCCGTGCTGGCGGCGATGGCCCTCGGCTCCGCCGCGCTGGCCGGCATCAGCCTGCTGACCAGCCAGTACGTGCAGAGCGTCGTGGGCCTGTCGCCGTCCGCGGCCGGCCTGTGGCAGGCGCCCACCGGCGCCGGCATGGCCGCGGGAGTGCTGCTGGTGCCGGTCCTCACCCGGGTGCTGCGGCCGGGCACCGTGATCGTCTGGGGCCTGCTGGCCTCCGTGCTCGGCCTGCTGCTGCTCACCCGGGTTGGCGCCACCGGCGGGCTGGCGCTCGTGGTGGTCGCGACCACCGTCGCCGCGTTCGGCCTCGGCCCGCTGCTCGCGCTTGGCACCGGGCTGGTGGTCGACTCGGCCCCGGTGGAGCGGTCCGGCTCGGCGGCGTCGCTTGCCGAGACCGGCAACGTCCTTGGCTCGACGGTCGGCCTTGCCCTGCTCGGCACGGTCGGCGCCGCCGTGTACCGCACCGAGCTGGGCGACTCGGTCCCCGGCGGCGCCCGCGAGACCATCGGCGGCGCCGCCGCCGTCGCGGAGGATCTGCCCGCCGAGGCCGCCGCCGGTCTGCTCGGCGCGGCGCGGGACGCCTTCACGGCCGGGCTGAACATCGCGGCGGCGGTCGGGGCGGTGGTGCTCGTGGGGGTGGCGCTCGCCGTCCGGCGGACGCTCAGTCCGAACGGCGCCCCGCCTCGGGACTGACTACGCGACCAGTCGGCCTAGCCGGCGTCTGCGATGGCGGGCAGCACCTTGTCGGCCAGCACGTTGACGGTATGCACCGGGGTAGGGTCCGCCAGGATGCCGATGGCTGTGTCCACACCGGACTCCGCCATGCCGTGCAGCATGTCGACCATCGCGTCGGCGTTCCCGTCCAGGTCGGGGGGGATCGGCATGATGATGGTCTTTTCGATGCTGTCGTAGTCTCGGCCGACGTCCGCGCAGTGCTGCCGGAGCACGTCCAGCTTGTGCGGCACGTCCGGCGTCGGGTGCAGATTGCAGGCGTCGGCGTATTGGGCGACCAGGCGCAGCGTGCGCTTCTCGCCGCCGCCGCCGATGAGGATCGGCGGGTGCGGGCGGGACAGGCTCTGCGGCAGGTTCAGCACACGGCCGAGGCGGTAGTGCTCGCCCTCGACCGGCCCGTCGCTGCCCTGCTCGCCCTCCCAGAACGCCAGGCACACCCGCAAGGTCTCCTCCAGCATCGCGAAGCGCTGCCCGACCGGTGGGAACGGGATGCCGTTGCCCGCGCACTCGTCGGCGTCCCAGCCGACCCCGATGCCCAGCACCGCGCGCCCGCCGGAGATCACGTCCAGCGTGGTGACGGCCTTGGCCAGCATCGCGGGGTGGCGGAAGTGCACGCCGGCCACCCCGGTCATCAGCGGGATCCGCTCGGTGTGCGCGGCAAGCGCGGCCAGCGTGGTGAGGCACTCCAGCATGGGCTGCTCCGGGCCGCCGGCATGCGCGCCCTGCCAGAGGTGGTCGGCGGCACCGATGACGGCGAAGCCCGCGTGGTCGGCGGTGCGCCCGATCTCGGCAAGGGTCGTCCCGATCCGCTCCGGGCCGCCCTCCCAGGAGTATGTGCCCAGTTCCAAGCCCAGTTTCACAACTCGTCTCCTCGACGATCGACCTATCTCATCCGCTGCGATCATCACACCGCGTGCCGGCCGGCGCCTACTCGGTTCGTGCCGAACCCGTTGCCGGCGAATTCAAACGCATGCGCTGAGTAGTCGTCCGTGCGCTGCGGCGATGAGGATGGGACGGGTAATTCCGACTGATGATGTGGAAGGCAAGACCATGAACGACCCCCAGCGCACGTCCGCCGATGGTGTGGCCCCGGCGTTCGGTCCAGCGACCATCGCCGCGGGCGACCCGCGCTACGAAAGCATGCTGCGCGGAACCAACCACCGCTTCGCCTGCAAGCCGGACTACGTGGTCGTGGTGACCTCTACCGAGCAGGTCGTGGCTGCGGTCGGCGAGGCCGTCGCGGCGGGCAAGCGGGTGCAGGTGCGCAGCGGCGGGCACTGCTTCGAGGACTTCACCGCCAACCCGGACGTCGAAGTCCTGCTGGACATGTCGGAGATGACCGCGGTGGGCTACGACCCTGCGATGCGCGCGTTCGCCATCGAGCCGGGCGCCCGGCTTCGGCAGGTGTACTCGGTGTTGTACAAGGGCTGGGGAGTGACGGTCCCGGCGGGCGAGGGCACCGAGGTCGGCTTCGGCGGCCACCTGACCGGCGGCGGCTACGGCCCCCTGTCCCGGCGCTACGGCGCGGTCGTGGACTACCTGTACGCGGTCGAGGTCGTTGTTGTCGGCGCCGACGGCACGGCCCGAGCCGTGGTCGCCACCCGCGAGCCCGACGACCCGAACCGGGACCTGTGGTGGGCACACACCGGTGGCGGCGGGGGCACCTTCGGCGTGGCCACCCGGTTCTGGCTGCGCTCACCGGACTCCGACTCCGACGACCCGCGCGAGTTGCTGCCCAAGGCCCCCACCTCGTGGCGGCAGGGCTACGCCGTCTGGCCGTGGCCATCGCTGACCGAGGAGTCCGCGATCCGGCTGCTGCGCAACTTCGGTGAGTGGTTCGAGGCCAACAGCGCGCCGGACTCGCGGTATGCGGCGATGACCGGCTTCCTGCACGGCAGCCACCGCGACACGCACGGGCTGATGGTCGGCGCGTCGATGGACGACGACGTGCCCGACGCCGAGCGGCTGATGACCGAGTTCTTCGCCGCGATCGCCGAGGGCGTCGGTGTCGAACCGGTAATGAACGTCCAGCAGGTCAACCCCTGGCTGTACGTGTCGACCTATCCCGGCTGGGGTGACACAGGCGGACGGGACGTGCGCCGGATCAAAATCAAGGCTGCGATGCACCGCAAGGCCCTCACCGACCGCCAGATCGCGGCCATCCGCGCCCACCTCGACCGGCCGGAGCCGGTGGCCACCCAGCTGATCCTGATCGGCTACGGCGGCCGGGTGAACGCAGTTGCCCCGGACGCCACCGCCACCCCTCAGCGGGACTCGGTGTTCAAGGCGACCTACATGGCCACGTGGGCCAGCGAGGCCGACGACGAGCGCATGATCGACCCGATACGCGAGCTGTACGCCGAGGTCTACGCCGACACCGGCGGGGTGCCCGGAGTGGACTGCCGCACCGACGGGTCCTACATCAACTACCCGGACGCAGACCTGGCCGACCCGCGCATCAACACCTCCGGCGTGCCGTGGCACACGATGTACTTCAAGGACAACTACCCGCGCCTGCAGCAGATCAAGAAGCGCTACGACCCGCGCGAGGTGTTCCGGCACCGCCTCTCGGTCCGGCCGCCCGACTGACCCGACTGTCCACTGTGGAGATCACCTGGGCTGCGCGCTCCTAGGTACCACAAGCAAGAAGGAAGGCTGGCGGTTCGACCGCCAGCCTTTCCTTCTTGCCTGATAAGCGACCCGAGGTGCTCACTTCTCCTTGACGGGTGCGTAGGTGAGGACTAGGACGCCGCTGCCGGTCGTCCTCGTCCTGGTCAGCTCGAGACTCGCCGTGCTGCCCTTGCGGATGAGCTGGGCGTCCGGGTCGGTGTTGCCGACCAGGACCGGGTGGATCCAGATCTCGAGCTCGTCGAGCAGGCCCTCCTTCAGCAGCGTGTGCGCGAGCCGGCCGACACCGTAGATGAGGATGTCCTGGCCGTCCTGCTTCTTGAGCTTGGACACCTCCTCGACGAGCGCGCTCGGCCTGATGATGGTCGCATCGTTCCACTCCGCCTTCTTCAGCCTCGAGGAGACGACGTATGTGGTGATGCTGTTCATCTTCTTGCCGAAGTCCCCCTCCTCGGTCATGGTCGGCCATGCCTCAGCGAAGCCCTGGTACGTCTTGCGACCCAGCAGCAGCGCGTCGCTGGCGAACAGCCGCTCGGTGGAGTAGGTGCCCGCGTCGTCATCGAAGTAGGGTCCCGACCACTCGTGCGGGTCCTTGATGACCCCATCGAGTGTCATATAGGTGGTTGCAACTATTCTCCGCAACGGAGACCTCCTTTATCGGATTTCAATCTCTTCGAGCACGTAGGAGGCTGAGTCAGGCCGCGTTCGCACTCGTCGCTTCCGCGGCCGTGAGCCAGACCGGAAGGCTGCGGTGACCGTTCATGATGAAGGTCGGCAGCGGTTGTAACTGGTCCTTGGCAATGGCGAGCCGCAACTGCGGGAATCGCTCGAACAGCGTGGACAGGCCAATTGTCGCGACCATCCGGGCGATGCCGGCGCCAAGGCAGTAGTGCGGGCCGAATCCGAAGGACACGTGCTCCTTGTTGGCACGCGTGACGTCGAACTCGCAGGCGGTGTCCCCGTGCAGCGCCGGGTCGCGGCCCAGCGCGGCATAGTTGATCAGAATGGGATCGCCCTGCGGGATCGTCACGCCGTCGAGCTCGATGTCGGTCACCGCGTACCGCAGCGGAAGGCTGGCCAGCGGCGACTCCACCCGCAGCGTCTCGTCGATGACCGCATCCCACGAGACCTGCCCGGAAGTCACGAGCTCGAGCTGCTCGGGATGGCTGAGCAGCGCGGTAATGGCATTGTCGAAGAAATTGATCGTAGTCTCTGAGCCGGCGCCGAGAATGGCGAAGATGGTGTCGGCCAACTCCTGCTCGGTCAGCCGCGAGCCGTCCTCGTCGCGGGCGGCGATCAGGTCGCTGGTGATGTCCTCACCCGGCTCGGCGCGCTTGAGGGCGATGAGATCGGCGATCGCGCTGCGCCAGCCGAGCAGGATCTCCTGGGCCTGCTGCGGGCTGACCGTGGTGTCCACCATCAGGTCGATCACCTTGGCGGCCGCCTGCCTTGCCTCCTCGGACATGCCGATCAGGTCGGCGACCAGCATGCCCGGCAGCGGGTAGGCGAACCGTTCCTTGAGGTCGACCGGCTCGCCCGGGACGGCCGCGGCGGCCAGCCCGTCCAGCAGCAGGTTGGTCAGCTCCACCACGCGCGGGCGCAGCGCCTCGGTGCGCCGCGGCGTGAACGCCTTGCCGATGAGCCTGCGCAGCCGGACGTGGTCCTTGCCGAACGTGGTGGACACGTTGTCCATCGCGACCCAGCTGATCATCTCCCAGTCCGGCGGGATCTCGCCGTTGATGAACGCCGGCCAGTGGTTGCGGGCGCTCTTGGTGACGTTCGGGTCGGTCAGCAACCGCTTGGCCACCGAGTAGCTGTTGACCGACCACGCGTGGACGCCGCCGGGAAGCTCGACGCGGACCGCGGGCCCCTGCGCGCGCAGCCACGCGGCTTCGGCGTGAATATCGCGGCCGGTCGTATCCAGCACGGGGCAGCGCTCTTCTTCCATTTCCTATGTCTCCAAGGTCTCGATTGTTTACAGCCGGTCAGCGGCGCCAACAGACAGACCAAACGAACAACCTGGAACACGAGTCGAGATTGATTAATTACGCGCGGTCCATCAGGTCACGGTGCCGATATTAGCGCGGTCGATGACCGCCCCACAAACGCTCGCGCAGCCTCGCGGTGGACACAGCAATTTGGAAGAAGTCGGCGCCGGTGGTCAGGCCGCCGCCGAGTCCTCCCGCGCCCTGGCCACCACGGTGTTGACGAACGAAGCCAGATTCGGGTCGTCCTCGAAGATGTCCCCGACGTCGACCTGAACCCCGAGCTCGTCTTCGACCCGGGACACGAGCCGGACCGCGGAGATCGACTCGCCGCCCAGCTCGAAGAACGAGGCGTCCTCCTGCCCGTCGGAGACGGAGAGCACGTCCCGCCAGATCTCCTCCACTTTTGTCGCCAAACTGCTGTTCATCGGGGCCCTCCTGTCGGCAACGGCGCGTGCGGCGCCGTCACGGCGTCGCGCAGCACCCGGTGGAAGTTCGAAACCCGTTCTTCGATCGTGCGCTCGTCGAACAGGTTCGTGTTGAAGCACACGAGGCCGACCATCTCCCCGGACGGGTCGATGTCCAGTTGGAACAGTGCACCGTCGGGAACGTCGCCGCCCTTGGATTGGGACAGCACCCGCTTGCGGATCTCGGAGTACTCCAGGTCGCCGACCCGCCTGCGGTCCATGTCGAACGGCAACTGCCGAACCTGGAACAGGCAGATCGCCTGGTCGTCGGCGATCGCCGCGCCCATGAGGGTGGGCGCCACCTCGAGGATCTGCGGGAACGCGATGTCCCGCGAGTAGGCCTCGATGCACGTCGCCCTCGTCCGGTCGAGCACGTCCCGGAAGGTCTCGCAGCCGCCGAGGTCGGTCCGCAGCGGGACGAAGTTGAAGAACGAGCCCACCGTGTCCTGGAACTTCGCCTGGCCACGGCCGGCGGTGAAGGTCGGCACGGTGATGTCGCTGACGCCGGCCGTCTGGCGGAGGAACTCCTTGTAGACGGCCAGCAGCACCATGAACACCGAGCTCCTGGTCGACTTGGCCAGCTCGAGGGTGGCCGTGGTCAGCTCCGCGGGCAGGGCGAACCGGTACCAGGAGGTCGACTTCGGCAGGCCGGCGGACCGCGGCTTGTCCGTCTTCATGGGAACGATCTGCGCGTCGCGCAGCTTGTCTCGCCAGTACTCGCGGGCGCGGTGCACCGCGGCCGAGCCGGCCCGCTGCCGCTCCCACTCCGCGAACTCACGGAACTGGCGCACCGGCGGCAGGTCGACCTCGTGGCCGCTGCGCACCGCGTACCGCGCCGCCAGGTCGCGGATCAGCAGCTGCAGCGACCACTCGTCGACCGCGGAGTGGTGCGCGATGAGGGCGAGAACCGAGTCCTCGTCGTCGAACCGGCCCAGGACGGCCCGAACCAGGGGCAGGTCGTGAATGCTGTACTCGCCCGCCTCCAGCTCGATCAGCAGATCCTCGGCCCGGCGGCCACGCTGGCTCGGGTCCACTCCGGACAGATCGCGCTCGCTCACCTTTGCCGGACCGGCCGGCAGGACGCGCTGGTACTTGTCATCGCCGCGGATGATCGAGGTCCGCAGCGTCTCGTGCCGCTGCACCACGTCGTCCAGCGCCGCCTGCAGGATGTCGGTCCGGACCGTCCCCTTGATCCGCCAGCCACCCACGATGTTGTAGGTGGGCCCGAACGGCCCCTCGTCGTCTCCCCTGTCGAACATGCAGAGGAACTCCTGGTTGAACGAGAGCGGGATCCGGTCCGCCGAATCGCTCTGCCCAGGTAATGTCTCAACGACAGTCATGGTTGCTCGAGCCCTCCTTTCTCAGCGCAGCTCGATCTCGGCGCGCCGGGCGGCGTCGAGGAACTCGCCCTTGGACAGCGCCGCGGCCACCGCCTCGATGTCGTCGGCCATGTAGCGGTCCCGCTCCAGCTTCGGCACCAGCGAGCGCACCAGGTCGTAGGTGACCTTGCCGGCCGGGCTGAGGCCCTCGTACCGGCCGGACACGTCGACCGCCTGGGCCGCGGCCAGGTACTCCACCGCGAGGATGTAGTTGTTGTTCGACAGCACCCGCCGGGCGTTGCGCGCCGAGATCAGGCCCATGCTGACGACATCCTGGTTGTCCCCATTGGACGGAACGCTCTGGGTGCTGGCCGGGCCGATGGTCCGGTTCTCGGCGACCAGCGCCGTCGCCGGGTACTGCGCGCCGGCGAAGCCGCTGTTGAGGCCGGGCTCGCCGGACGCCACGAGGAACTCGGGCAGGCCGGACAGGTACCGGTTGAGCAGCCGGTTCGTCCGCCGCTCGGAGAATACGCCGAGCTGGGTGAGGGCGATCGTCAGGTAGTCCATCGCGAACGCCACGGGCTGGCCGTGGAAGTTCGCGCCGTGGAACACCTCCTTGCCCTCGAAGAACAGCGGGTTATCGTTGGAGGAGTTGAGCTCGACCGACAGTGTGTTCGTCGCGTAGTAGACGGTGTCGCGCACGGCGCCCACCACCTGCGGGATGGCCCGCAGCGTGTAGGCCTTCTGGATGTAGACGTCGGTGCGCGAGACTTCACCGGTGGCCTGCTCCTGCGCCTGCTGGCGGAGGTCGGAGTGCTCGACGGCGAGCCGCGTGCCCTCCAGCAGGGCGCGCATGTTCGCCGCGTTGTCGATCTGACCCTTGTGCGGCCGGGCGATGTCGTGCCCCTCGGCCTGGAACGGGCTCTTGGAGCCGTGCAGCGTCTCGACCACCAGCGCGGTGACGATCTCGGCCTGCCGCACCTGGTCCAGCGCCCTGGCCGCGACCAGGCAGCCGAGCCCGGTCATCGCCGAGGTGCCGTTGATCAGCGCGAGGCCCTCCTTGAAGCGCAGCTCCAGCGGGGTGATGCCGTGCTCGGCCAGCACCGGGCCGGTCTCGGTGGGCCGGCCGTGGTTGAGCACGTAGCCCTCGCCGATCACGGTGCACGCGATGTGGGCCAGCGGGCCGAGGTCGCCGCTGGCGCCCAGCGAGCCGATCTCCGGGATGGCCGGCGTGATGCCGAGGTTCAGGTACAGCGCCAGCCGCTCGAGCAGCTCGGGGCGCACCGCGGAGTAGCCGCGGGACAACGCGTTGAGCCGGGCGACGACCATCGCGCGCGCCTCGTCCTCGGCGAACACCGGGCCGACGCCGGCGCTGTGGCTGCGGACCAGGTTGGTCTGCAGCTCGGTCTCCTTGGACGTGCCGACCAGCATGTAGATCATCTCGCCGTAGCCGGTGGTGACGCCGTACACCGGGATCCCGGCGCGGACCGTGTCCTCGAACTGCTGCCGGCTCGTGGCGGCCTTGGCCAGCGCACCGGGCGCCACGCTGACCGGCGTCCGGTCCTCGGCGATCCGGCGAACGGACTCGACGTCGAGGCTCTCACCGTCGAAGTCGATGGATTGCAGGCCTGTCTCTAGGAGGGTCACGATTCACCCCGTCATGGTGTTGTTTGCGGCTTTCCGGGAATCAAGGTGCGATTCGACCAAGGCGGACAGGCCGCGCAAGGTGGGATCGGCCAAGAAACTCTGCAGCGGTACGGCTACCCCGAACCGGTCACGAACGCGGCTGAGCAGCCGCAGCGCCAGCATGGAATGGCCGCCGACGGCGAAGAAGCTGTCGTCCACATCGGACGGCTCGGCGTCGAGGAGCTCGGCCCACAGCGTGGCCGCGCGCAGCTGCACCGGCG